>NZ_JBHYWI010000047.1:0-69339 GCF_042751525.1 Kitasatospora sp. NPDC059408 | reverse complement strand
TGGGAGCCACCAACGTTCTACGGGCAGGGCTTGTCCGTCGCAACGCCCGCCAGGGTTAGCGAGAAGCCCCCGGCTTCAGCCGGGGGAGGAGTCACGAATTTGGGGAAGTTCTCGAAGGTCGCCCACTGGTCGTAGACGACGCGGACGGGCGCGTCCACGTCGATCGACTCCTCCACCGTGCTCACCGCCGCACCCTCCCACGCCGTGCGCCTTTCCGGGCCGTCCTGTCGGGCGACCCGCCGAGCGGCCGGCCGGAAAGGGGTGAATGCGCGGGCGGTGTCCCTGCCGATCCGGGCCGTGCGCCGGGTGGCGGCAACCGGGGTGTCCGCCTGGCCGGCGCGAATGTCGTCTACCCGGCGGTGCGGCCGGCGCCGTCCCCGTCCGGGCCCGGGGTGTCCCGTCCCAGGCCCCGGCGGATCGCGGTCTCCACGGGTGAGTACGCGCCGTCGGCGCGCTCCAGTTCGTACGGTGCGGCCGGCATCAGGGGCGGCTGGGCCATGAAGCGCGGCCGCGCTCCGTGGTGCGGTTGCGCCGCGTGCACCAGGAACGGGTGGCACAGGTAGACGTCGCCCGGGGATCCGGTGGCGAGGGCGAGCAGCCGGTGGTCGGAGGCCGCCACCAGATCGGGAGCGAGGGCCAGGCCGCTCGCCCCGTCCTCCCCGTACTTCTCCAGCACCTTCGGCGCGTCGAGGTGCGAGCCGACCCGGATCCGGGTCGGGGCGTCCTCCTCACCCACCTCGCTGAACAGGAACAGCATCAGAAGCGCCCGGCCCTGGGAGCGCAGATTCGTGAAGTACCAGCTCTCGCCCTCCGGCAGGTAGCTCCCCTCGATGTGCCAGCCCGTGTCGTCCGGCTCCTCTTCGTGCGGGAAGCGCAGCGGGAACGTGCCCAGCGAGTAGCGCGGCTCCCAGCGCCCCGCGCCGACGAGCAGGTCGTACGCGCGGTGCAGGGACGGGGAGTTGGGTGCGGCGGCGAACGGTCCCTGCGCCATGCCGGCCACCCGGTGCACGGGCTGCTTCCACGTCGACGGGTCGTCCGGGTCACAGCCGGTCTCCCGCCAGAGCAGTCGCTCGCAGTCCGCGGCCACGCGCGGCGCGACGGCGCCCTCCAGCCTGACGAAGCCGTCGCGGAGGAAACGGGATACCAGGGTCGTGTCGTCCATGCCCCCATCGTGCGGCGACACCGGTCCCGGTCACCCGACATTTCCCGCACCGCCTTTGCCGGGTGACCACCGGCCTCTTCCCGCTCCTCCGAGACCGGAAGCGGCCGGCCCGCGGCCACGGGACCACACGGCCGACGGCGGGCGGCCGGGCGGCCGCGGTCGGCGAGGACGCGGCCCGGGCAGCGTGGCAGGGTGAGTACCCGGCGGCTCAGCGCCCGGCCGAGGATAGGACCGCGGCGGGCGCCAGAGCCTTGGCCCACTCGCCGTGCGGTACGCCGGTGGAAGGTGCGCTGCGCGGATCGGCGCGACCGGGTGGCGGCGCGGTTCGAGCGCCGCGGGGTCGCCGTCGTCCCCTCCGTCGTCCCCTCCGTCGTCCCCTCCGAGGTCCCTTCCGAGGGGACGACCCCGCAGCGTCGCTGCTGTTCCTCGCTACTCCTCGTCGAGGAGGGCGGCGAACCGCTCCAGCGGGTTCCCGGTGAACGGGCGCAGCGCGGGGGCGAGGAGGCGTGCGCCGGGGAAGCGCAGTCCGCCGAGGAAGGCGAAGCGGGTCGTGCGGTCGGTCTCGGGGCGCGCTGCCATTCCGCCGAGGACGAGGCGGCTCTGCATCAGGCACCACCCGGGGGCGAGGTCGATGTCGAAGGTCGCGCGGAGCCGGGTGTGGCCGTGGATCCGGGCCCGGAACGGAGCACCGGTCGGCTCGGGGTCGATGAGACGGACCGTGCGGATGTCCGGGATCCAGAGCGGCATCGTGCGTTCCAGGTCCTGGGCGACCGACCAGACCCGCTCGAACGGCGCGTCGAGGACGGTCTCGCCGATCCGGGCCGCCCCGGGTGCGGTGGCGGCGATCACGTGCAGGCGGCGGATGGTGTCGAAGTCGGCGACGGGCCACTGGGGCACCGGGTTCTCGGTCACTGCTGCCACGCCTTTCGGAAGCTGAGTCGGGCCCGGGAGAGCCGGGACTTGACCGTCCCCGGCGCGACGGCGAGGAGTTCCGCGGTCTGCCGTTCGTCCAGCCCTTCCAGGTCGCGCATCAGCAGGACGGCCCGGTGCTCGGGGGAGAGCCGGGCGAGTACGTCGTTGATGTCCGCGGCGAGTTGGGGGTCGCCGGGCGCGGGGAGTTCGCCGAGTTCGGCCGGCCGGGAGCGCGCCGAGCGGGTCGCGCACCGTACGGCCTCGCGCACCGCGATGGCCCGGACCCAGCCGAACAGCGCTGCGGGCTCCTGGAGTTGGCGCAGCTTGCGGAAGACCACGATGAGCGCTTCCTGGGTCGCGTCCGCGCCGTCGTCCAGCGCGATCGGTCCGCAGAGCCGGCGGACGTAGGGGGTGATCAGGTCCAGCAGCCGGCCGACCGCGAGTTGGTCGCCGCCCTGGGCGGCCCGGACCAGTTCGGCGAGGCCGGGCGGTGGCTCCTGCATGGCGCTCTCTCCGTCGATCGGCAACAGGGGGTCCAAGGATGGAGGCGTCGCAACGGCGAAAGGTTCCGGCGGCTTTTCGCCAGGCTCGCGTGTTCCTCGTCACAGGAACGGATCGCCGGGTGGGGTGCTCCTCCGGGTGTTCGAACGTCCCGAAGTCCTCCGTGAGGTGACGCAATGAAGCCGACGAGCATCCGCACCAAGGCCACCGCGATCGGCGCGGTGCTGGCCGTGGACGGTCTGGTCCACCTGTACTGGGCCAGTGGGCGGACCTGGCCGGTGCACGGCACCGTCCGGCTCTCGCAGCTGGTGCTCAACACCCGGGTGCCGTTCACCCCGCAAGGCCTGATCCCGCTCGCGGGCATGCTCTTCTCGGGCGCGGCACTGGTGCTGGTCCGGGGCGGGCGGCTGCCTGCCCTGGGCCGCCGGCTGCCCGCGGTACTGCCGCGCTGGGGGAGCCGGGCGGTGGCCGCCGGACTGCTGGCCCGCGGCGCGGTCGGGCTGGTCTGGGTGACGGGGGCCTGGGCGGACCCGGCCGACACGTTCTACTGGCTCAACCTGCTCCTGTACACCCCGCTGTGCCTCCTGCTGGGCCGGGCGGCCTGGCAGGTGTCGGCGGCGGAAGGGGTGTCGGCACTTCCGTGGAGGGTCGTGGCGTGAAGGGCGGCCCGCCGGTGGCCCGGCGGGCCGGCCTTCGGGTGGACGGCGGGAGTGCGCGGACGGGCCCTACGGCCGGGGCAGCTCGCAGCCGTCCGGCCCGCAGGCGTCCGCGTCGCCCCCGCCGACCTGGACCAGCGGTGCCGGCGGCCGGCTCTCCCAGGCCTGCTCCAGTGCCCGCGTGAACGTTTCCGCGGGCTGGGCCCCGGACACCCCGAGCCGGCGGTCGAGGACGAAGAACGGCACACCCGTCGCCCCCATGGCGCTCGCCGTCGCCTCGTCCTCGCGCACGGCCTCCGCGTACGCCTGCGGATCGGCCAGCACGGCGGCGGCCGCCTCGCCGTCCAGCCCGGCCCCGACGGCCAGCTCGACCAGCCGCTCCTCGTCGAACGCCGAGCGCTCCTCGGCGAAGTTGGCCCGGTACAGCGCGTCCAGCAGCTCGGCCTGCCGGCCCCTCTCCTTGGCGAAGTGCAGCAGCCGGTGCATGTCGAAGGAGTTCGCCGCGTCCCGCCCGCCGTCCAGGTACGGCAGCCCTTCCGCGCGCGCGTTCTCGGCGATCCGGGCGTCCGCCGCCTCGGCCTGCTCCAGGCTCATCCCGTACTTCGCGGCGAGCAGCGGGAGCACGGGACGGGCCGCGCGCGGCGCGTTCGGGTCCAGCTCGAACGAGCGGTGCACGACCTCGACCTCCGCGCGGTGCGGGAACACCGCCAGGGCCTGCTCGAACCGGGCCTTGCCGATGTAGCACCACGGGCAGTTGATGTCGCTCCACACTTCGACGCGCACGGGACCGCACTCCTCTCGTCGGGCGGGCCTGTCCCGCGCCGGTACTTACGGGAATGCGCTCGCGCACCCGAATATTTCAGGACGAGAAATATTCGAACGGTTCGCCCCGCGGACGGGCCTCCGACGACCGTCCGGCGCCTCAGCCGCGGGGTGCCAGCGTCGCGACCAGGTCCCCCGCCGTCAGCCGTTCCAGCTCCTCGGGCGCGGCGTCCACCCGCCCCGGGTAGAGCCGGTAGAGCGCCCCGGACAGTTTCTCCGGCGCCGGCACGTCCCCGTCCACCAGCGCGACGAACGCCCGTGCACCGTCCGGCAGTTCCGCCTGCCCGGCACCGTCGTCGTCCCGCCGCGCCCGCAGCCGGGCCGCGAACGCCCCGACGTCCTCGCCGTCGCGCCGCCGCCACCGCCGTACGCCGAGGCCACCGCGCACGTGCACGTCGTCGGTGCCCGCCGCCGCCCGGGCGCAGGCGACGTCCCACAGGGTGGCCCGGTTCTCCGGGCCGAAGTGGGCGAGCACGTCGCGGCTGAGCGAGCCGACCTCGGCCTGGTGGCGGTGGACGCTGTGGTAGCCGCCGTCGGCGCCCGTGTTGAGGTCGGTCCAGGTGTACTGCCGCTGCGCGAGGTCGACGATCATCGGGACGGACACCTTGGCGTCCCCGACCAGGTCCAGCCGCTGGCGGACCGCCCTCGGGTGGTAGTGCTCGCCGCCGGAGGGCGTCGCGCCGAGGTCCATGAAGCCGGCGAAGGCCTCGGTCAGCTGCTCGAAGGCGACGTCGTTGTAGCTGAACACGATCACCACCGCGTACCGCGCGCCGCCCGCCGCCAGCCGGGCGAGGTCCAGGTCGACGAACTCCGTCGCGCCGTCGGGCGGCGGCGCGGACACGTAGTCGCCCGAGTGCACGGCCGCCCGGTTGCCGTGCACCAAGTTGGTGTAGTCGCACAGACCGCTGAACCGCCACCGCTCGTCGTACAGCGCGACGGACAGGTCGAGGTCCACCCGCAGGTGCTCCGGCTGCATCCAGTGCACGAACAGCCGCAGCCGCTCGCCGGCCGGCAGCCGCTGCCGGCTCCCGCGCGGCACGCACACCAGGGTCTTGGCGGCGGCCCGCTCGGCGAACGGCGCGACCAGGTCGGCCAGGCCCTCGTCCAGCAGCGCGCGGTCGTAGCGCTCGCCGCCGCTGCGGCGCAGCAGCTCGGCCTCGATCAACGCGCAGAGCGGGGCGCCGAGTTCGGCGGGCACCACGGTGCCGTGGTCCTCCCGGGCGTGCGCCAGCGAGACCGTCCCCCGGGGGAAGTACAGCCGCCGCTCGCCCGCCGTCCGCCTCCCGCGCAGCCGCCCGTACGCGCCCAGCAGCGGCCCGGGGGCGACCCGGCCCAGGGCCCGGGCCACCGTCTCCAGCAGTTCTGGCGGCAGTGCGGCGCCGGGATCGGTGGTGGCGTGCACCCGCAGCACGTGGTGCAGCCGGCGGACCAGCTCGCCCGGGCGCGCGGCCAGCACCCGCACCGCACCGGCGGCGTCCCCGGCGGCCAGCAGCGATTCGACCCGCCCGGCGAAACCGGTGAACGCCAGCCGGGTGTGATCGCCGGTGGTGACCACGCGCAGCGGCGCGGGCGGCTCGGCGAACTCCCGGCCCACCTCGTGGGTGCGCAGGTCCGTCTCCCGCAGCAGCACGAACGCGGCCGTCACCTTCGGGAAGCGCCGCCGGTGCTCGTACGGGTGCAGCAGTTCGCCCGCGCGCAGCCAGGCCGAGCGGTGGCGGCGCAGGTCCTCGGCGAGGGCGGTGGGGGACAGGCCCTCCAGGACCTCCAGCAGGCCCCGGCGCAGCGGCCGCGGCAGGTTGCGCAGCCGCAGGCGGCGGGCGGTGGCGGGCAGCAGGTCGGGCTCGGCGCCGGACCACGCCCAGAGCAGGCGCAGCACGTCGGTCGCGGTGTCGACCCGTTCGGCCAGCACGGGCAGGGCGGAGGTGGCGTCGCGCTCCAGCAGGGCGGCGAGGACGGTGGCCTTGGTCTCGCGCAGCGGGATCCGCGCGGGCAGGTGCTGCGGCAGGTCCTCGGGCGCGTGGGCGAGCAGCGCGGCGAGGTCGTCGCGGTTCTGCGGGGAGAGCGGGGTGCGGCGGGCCAGCAGGCGGTGGAACTCGGCCATCGCGGCGGTGACCTGGTCGGCGGTGATCAGCCGCAGCGGGCGCAGGGCCTGCCGTCCGCCGAAGTCCTGCGCCGCCTTGCGCCCGGCCGAGCCGTCCTCGCCCAGGTAGGTGCCGGTCGCCAGTCGCGCGCCGCACAGCGGGCACTGCCCGCCCCGGCCGTCGGCGTCCAGGCCGTCCAGGCAGGGCGCGCAGAGCAGGTGCGCGCAGGGCGCGAGCGCGCCGACGCCCACCTCGGCGCCGCGCCGGCCGCAGTGCGCGCAGGGCTGGTTCGGCTGGTTGAGCAGGAACGCCCTGATCTGCCGGGTGTAGAGGACGTGCGCGTGGTCCGGCACGGCGTCCGGGAAGCGGCGGAACAGCGGCAGGTGCTCGCGGTCCGCGCCGAGCAGGTGGTCGATCCGGGCGAGCAGCCCGTCGCCCAGCTCGGCGAGCCGCACCGGCGCCAACCGGGACAGCGCGGCGCGCAGTTGCGTGGTGAGGACGTAGCCGCGCCGGACCAGATCGGCATCGAGGGCCACCAGGCCCCGAACGCTCCACGGATCCGCGGAGGGCAGCAGTTCGCCGGGGGCCACGGCGAGGGCACCACGCCGGCGGAGCAGGAAGGAACCGAGATCGAGATCGACGCTGACGTCGAAGGGAGCCACGATGGCTCGGGGCATGCGGAGAGATCCCCCCACGGAGGCGGAAAGAAGGAGGGGCGGAGAGGGGGCGCGCTACTGGTTTTCGAAGGAAGAAGAGAAGGAAGCGCGCCGCGGAGCCGCCAACACGGCGACCATAGCCGAACACCGAGGCACCGCCCACCGATTTATTCCGGCCACCTCGGAAGCAGGACGGCACGCCCGCTCCCGGGGATCCCGGGGCGAAGCCGACTGTGACCTGCCGGGACGTCAACCCGTGGGACGGGAAAGGGATATGTAAGCGATCGGTGAGACGGGCGGTGCGAGGATCGGCGAACGTTGCTGGAACGACGCCGGCTGGGGGGCAGGGTGTACATGAGTGATACGACATCGGTGCGGCGAGACGGCGAACGGGAAACGGCGCGGCTGCCGGAACGCCTGCGGGAAATGCGTTCGCTGACGAAGAAGAGTCTCAAAGACCTGGAACGCGTGACCATGGTGAGCGACTCCTCCTGGTCGCGGTACCTCGCCGGTCGCGGCCTGCCACCGTGGGCCGCGGTGGAGGCACTGTGCCGCGAGGTCGGGCGGGACCCGGAGGACCTGCGCCTGCTGTGGGAAGCCGCAGCGGCATCACGCACCGAGCAGGAACGGCCCCCGCAGACGGCCGACGACGTCGGGCCGGGAACGGCCGGGACCGTGGTGCCCGTCCGCAGGAGGCGGCCGTGGCTGGTCCTGGCGGCAATGGCCGTGACGCTCCTCGGAGTACTGGTGAGTGCGCTTGTGCCCGCTCTGCGGGACGGCGGGACCGGCTCCTCGGCGCCGCAGGCCGATCCGAAGCCGGACGGCCCGGCCTTCGGGGCATCACCCCCTGCGCCGCGCACCGCAACGGCGGTGCCCGGCGCGATCCGTGCGGACGCGGCCGTGCCGGAGCAGTTCCGCGGCGCCATCGAACTCGCCGCGAGGCGGTGCACCGAGGCCGAGGTGACCCCGGCGCTGCTGGCGGCGATGCTCAAGGTCGAGAGCGGTTTCGACCCGGACCTGCGCGACCCGAAGGCGGACGAGTACGGGATCGCCCGGTGGACCCCGGCAGTCTTCAACGCCTGGGCGGTGGACGGCAACGGTGACGGGGTGAAGGACTACATGTCCCCTGCGGACGCGATCGCCACGATGGGCCTGTACACCTGCTGGCTGGACCAGCGGATCAAACAGAGCGGCCTGCACACCAACCTCCCGGGCCTGATCGCGGCCGCCTACCGCACCAGCGACAAGGCCGTCATCCAGGCCGAGGGCGCGCCCGCGGGGACCGCCGCGTACGTCGCCGATGTCCTGCGCTACCAGGAGCAGTTCGCGACCCGGTAAATGCCGGCTGCTCCGCCCCCGGACCGGGGGGGCGGAGCAGCCGTTGTGCGGGGTGCCGGACCGGAAGGTGCTCCGCGACCGGGTGAGGCGTGCGGTAGCGGCCTTTCCAGGCAGGCGAGGATCAGCCCGTGGGACGGATCACGGCGCGAAGTAGGGGACCGGTTGTCCGTTGACGTCCAGGATGTCACTGTCGCCGTTGGGGCCGCCGCTGACGAAGATCCCGCTGATCCAGCCCCAGTTGGGGCTTCCGGGGATCTGGATCCACGCCCAGCGGTTGTTGTGGTAGGACCCGTAGGAGGCCTCGTCGCCGATCCATTCGCTGTCGACGCAGTAGTTCCCCGCATTGATCGTGGCGACGACCGGCTGGTGGAGGATCCGGCCGTCGTCCCATTGGCTGTGGACGTTGACGCCGTTGGCCCAGACGTGGATCGTCGTCGTGCAGGAGGGACCGCCGACGGCGTGGGCGGGGGCGACGGAACCGAGACTCATCGCCGTGCCGGCCAGCGCGGCCACGGCCAATGCCCGGACGCCGCGGGACTTTTTGACTGTCTGCATGCTGCTCTCTCCTCTGTGCTCTCGGATTGTTTCGTGCGGGGAACGGGGACCGACGCCCCGGAGCCGGGCCGTCAGCAGTGGCTGACGTGCGGCGACCAGTCCGCGTAGTTTCCGGTGTTGAGGTAGTAGTCGTTCACGAAGACGGTGGCCTCGGAGACCTGGAACCAGTAGCGGTCCCCGTGTCCGTCGGCATCGGGCGCCCCGGTGGTCCAGCAGAAGAGCGGCACCTCGTCACCGTTGTGGAGCTGCACGCCCTCCTGGACTCCGTGGGCGTAGTCCGGCGCGAGGTGCTGCGCGAGGTAGGAGCCCGGGTTGATGGCGGTCACCGTGGTGCACACCCTGTTGCCCCAGAAATCGCGGCAGGGCTGGTGGAGGTCGACCGCGGCAGAGGCCGGGGCCGCGAACACGCCGCAGGCCGCCAGCGCGAATCCGAGCGCGGTGGCGAACCGGGCGGCGACAGCCGTCGAAGGACGACGCACGAGGGAACTCCTGTCAGTGGGATTGCCGTCGAGAAGCCGCCTCCATGAAGGCGGCGAGGGCCGAGCCGGGAAGGCCCGACGGCGAGTGACCCCAAGCTGAGCAGCGCGTCGGTGGACGGACAAGCGCCCGTGTGCCGGACGGGACGTCCCAGGGACGGGCCCCGCCGTGACCTGCCGGGACACCACCGCTCGGGATGAGGACGGGATCCGAGGAACCGGCGGCTGTCATCCTTGGGGGAGCGGGAATCACGTGGGATGGTCGTGAAGATGGTCCTCGGGTTCCGGGCCGGTCCGGCGTGGGAGCCGGCGCCCCCGGCCAACTCCCTTGAGCGGTTAGCCTTTTCCGCATGCAGACCACCCGCCCCGCAAGCCCGGGTCCCGCCACCACCCTCGACCGCCTGCTCGCGTTCGGCTCACTGCCTGCGGCCGCGGCCGTGCTCACCGGGACGAACGCGCTCTACCTGCTGCTCGTCGTCTTCGGGAACGTCACCGACTTCCCCACCAACCAGCACTTCGTCCAGCACGTGCTGGCGATGGACACCACCTTCCGGGACGGGAACCTGATGTGGCGCTCCATCACGTCCCCGGGCCTGCAGAACGCGGCGTACGTCGCGATCATCGCCTGGGAGGCGCTGAGCGCCCTGGCGCTGACGGGCGGGACGTTCGCCTGGTGGCTGCGGCCTGACCTGGCGCGCCGGCTCAGCAGCCTCGGCCTGCTGCTGATGCTGCTGCTCTTCGGCGTCGGGTTCATCGGGATCGGCGGCGAGTGGTTCGCCATGTGGCAGTCGAAGACGTGGAACGGCCTGGACGCGGCGATCCGCAACGTCATCCTGGCCGGACTGGCGCTGGTGGTGGTCAACCTGCCGCACCGCCCGCACACCCCGTCGGAGTGAGAAGACGCGCGCCGGTGCTGCCCGCCCGGTCGGCACCTCCGCCGCCCGCCACCTCCCCGGCACCGCCGACTTTCACGTTCCAGCCCCCGGGGCGCCGTCAGCTCGTGTCGTCCCCGGGAGCCCCGTACTCCCGGTGCACGTCCAGGTAGGGCAGTTGCACCCGTTCCCGCCAGTCCGCCGCCTGTTCGTGCGCCGCCGGCCGCACCGCCGCCGCCTCGCCCGCGTCCTCGGCCCAGCCGTACGGGTACGGGCTGCTCAGGGCCACCGCCGTCGCGGCGAGGTAGCGGGCCATCGCCGCGTCGTCCGGCACGGCCAGGGTCTCGACCTCGCCCCGGTCGACCGTGATGCCGATCTCCCAGCTCCCCTGTGCGGTGCGCTGCGCGCCCCAGCCGCGCGCCCAGCGCACGTGCTCCGCCGTGACCTCGCCCCCGGGCCCGGGGTCCAGCCCCGCATCACGCAGCGCGGGGACCACGGCGGCCGGGGACGGCCAGGGGATGGGCAGCCCGGCGCTCACCGCCACGCCGAGCACGGTGCGGCACGGGTAGGGCGTGCGGCAGCACGCGCAGCGCGGTTGCTGCGCCTCGGAGCCGCCGCCTTCCGCCCGCCCGGGCTCGTGCAGCTGCACCACGGCGCCGAGCAGGTACTGATGCCTGCCGACCGGCTGCCCGGCGTCCTTCAGGTCCCGCAGGAAGAGCTGCAGCAGCCGGTGGAAGAGCCGGCCGCACTCGTGGCTGCCCAACGGCGGCACCGGCACCCGGACCACGCTGTCACTCCCTCGCCCGTCACGACCCATGCGGACGAGCCTAGACCTCGCGCCGGTCACCCGGCCGGGCCCTGGACGCCGGCCGTGTCCGAACGCTCACGGACCGGATTCCGCGAGGTTCGAACCTCCGATCGTCCGGGTACATACCGAGTGTTCGACAGCTACCCGAGGGGGCGCCATGGCCACGCTGATCGCCTTGTTCGCGGGCCTCGCCGTCATCGTGACCGGCCTCGCCGTCCACCTGCACCGCAGACCCGACAACCGGACCGAGACCGTCGAAGGACTGCTTGCCGAGCGGGAGCGCACGGCCCGGCTGCGGGCCGCCCGCTCCTCCTACAGCTCGATCGCCATGCACAGCACCCACGGCCTGACCGTCGACGACCTGGAGAGGTACCGCAGGTAGGGCCCGGCCGGCTGCGCAGCAGCCCCGGTACTCCACCGGGCAGGACCTGAGGTCCGGCCGGCTGGAGCACCGGGGCGGCGGGGGAGCGGTGCCGTGTGCGATCAGGCGTTCTGCGCCCCGTTGAAGACGTTGTAGGCGTCGTCACGGAAGTAGGCGCTCACCGCCCACCACTTGCCCTGCCAGCTGTTGCCCGTGACGAAGTCGCCGGTCTGTACGGCCGAACCGTCGTTCTGGTCGTAGTTCACGAAGAACGGTCCGCCGCTGGCACCTCCGCCCAGTCCGATGCAGTTGTCGATCCGCGCGGTGGAGGGCTGCTCGGGGCCGGCCACCGGCTGGCCGCCGCACCAGAGCATGTGCTCCCGCTCGGCGGGAACCACTCCGGGGATGCCGATGATGTGCGCGTAGTTGTTGATGTCCCGGTTGAACCCGATGCCGGTGGCCCCGACGACGTCCGCGATGTGCTGTCCGTTCAGCGTGTTCAGCACGATGAAGGCGATGTCGCCCTGCGGTGCGGGGGCGTCGACCCAGCCGGCCGCCCGCCAGCTCCACCAGCCGTGGGGGGCGTTCCCCGCGTCGTAGCCGGGAGCGAACGAGAAGTCGTGCCCGCCCTCCACGCAGTGCCGGGCCGTGGCGATGACGTCGCGGTTGGCGCTGGAGACGACGTTGGCGGTGCACACGCCGTTCCCGGTGAGCAGCCGCCCGGTGGTGCCCCAGACGCTGGCCTTGCCGGCGGCCGTCGCACTGGCGGCGACCCTCGCGCCGGCCTTGGGGTTGGCGGTCGGTTCGGTCGCGTGGATCGTCAGCGGCCGGCCGCCGAGGGAGCTCTCCTGGTCGGGAGCCCAGCTCGTACTGCCGGCGTTCGCCGGGTTGATCAGGACGTGGCTCTTGGCGCCGACCCGCTCGATCGGCCCGGTGCCGGCGGCCGGTGCGGCGGACGAGACCGGCACGGCCAGGCCGAGGGCCGCCACCGATGCCACCAGTGCTGTGAGGAGACCGCGCATGCGCATGGGTGTCCTTTCTTGACTGCGGGATGTCGGGATGTGCTGTCCCGTCAGCTTGGAAGTGGCACGTCAACAATGGGTCAACAACGTGCCAACGACTGCGCCGGCGACCACGGCCGGCCCGGGCCGGTGGCCGGCGTACCGGAAGGTCCCCACGGTATTTCCGTTCGGCTGACGCGAGTTGGCAAATTCGGCATACTAACTGTCCATGAGAGTGGCTCTGTTGACCGCCGGCTCGCGTGGTGACGCGGCTCCCTACACCGGCCTGGGGCACGCGCTGGAACGGGCCGGGCACCGGGTCACCCTGGTCACCCACGCCCGTTTCGCCTCCCTCGCCGAGGACGCGGGCATCGGCTTCCATCCGCTGCCGGTGGATCCGCGGGCGGAGCTGGAGACCGAGCGGGGGCGTGCGCTGCGGCGCAGCGCCAACGACGTGGAGCAGCGGGCCCGGGCCTTCCTGCTCGCCCGGCAGGGCGCGCGGCAGATGGCGGAGGGCCTGCTGGCGGCCGCCCAGGAGGCCGATGTGCTGCTCGTGTCGAGCTCGTTGCAGTTGCCGGGTCACACCCTCGCCGAGGGGCTCGGGCTGCCCGGCATGGGCGTTTACCTCCAGCCTCTGCATGCCACCGGTGAGTTCGCTCCGAGTGTCATGAGTACCCGGTCCTTGGGGCCGGTCGGCAACCGGATCGCCGCGCGGGCCGTGAACGCCGCCGTGGACGCCGTCTACTCCGAGACCGCCCGCACGTTGCGGGCCCGCCTCGGCCTGCCGCCCCGCAGTACCCGCGCCGCCCGCCACGCCCGTGAACGGCAGCGCTGGTCCGTCCGGCACGGCTTCAGCCCGCTCGTCGTCCCCCGGCCCCGCGACTGGCGCCCGGAGCTGACCGTCGACGGCTACTGGTGGCAGTACGACCCGCCGGGCGCCGGACTGCCCCAGCGCGTCCGGGACTTCCTGGCGGCCGGCCCGCCGCCGGTCTTCGTCGGGCTGGGCAGCATCCCGGTGCGCGATCCGGCGCGGCTGGGCGCGACGGTGGTGCGGGCCCTGCGCGCGGCCGGGCTGCGCGGGGTGGTCCAGCGCGGCTGGGGCGGTCTGGAGGCCGACGGCGACGACATGCTCACCGTCGACGACCTCCCGCACGCCGTGCTCTTCCCGCAGACCGCCGCCGTGGTGCACCACGGCGGAGCGGGCACCACGGCGGCGGCCCTGCGCGCGGGGGTGCCCGCGGTCCCGCTTCCCCTCCAGCTCGACACCGGTTTCTGGGCCGCCCGCCTGGCCGCCCTGGGCGTCGCGCCCCGGGCCGTACCGTTGCGCGGCCTCACCGCGCCGGCGCTGACCGCCGCGCTGCTGCGCGTCACCACCGACCCGTCCTACCGGGAGCGGGCCCGTGCCCTGGGCGCCCGCATCCGGGCGGAGGACGGGACGGCCCCGGTCGTCGCCGCCGTGGACCGGCTGGCCAACGCCTGAGGCCGGCGACGCCACCGCCACCGCGGACCCGTCCGAGGGAACGCGGACCGCGGCGCCGGCACGCCGTCCGGCAACGCCTGGAGGCCGCCACCCCGCAGGGTGACGGCCTCCAGTGCCTTCTCGGGGCCGCCGTAGCGTAGCGCGCGCCTCGGACAACGGCCCCGGCGAGGCTCGGCCGGGAAGGGGGGCAGGCGGTGGCCTTGCCCGCGGTGACCAGGGCGGCGAGTGCGGTCCGCTGGACGTACACCAGCAGGCCGACGGTGACGCCGGCCATCACCAGGGCCATCAGGACGTGGCCGAGTGCCGAGACGAGGGCGAAGCCGAGGGCGCCGAGCAGGACGTGGGTGCCGATCCGCAGTCCCACGAGGGCGAAGGCGACCTTGCGGGTGCCCTTGCCGCGCCACAGCAGCTTGGCGAGCTTCAGCCGCTTGCGCAGCAGGGTGAGGGAGACGGTGATGTTGGCCGCGACGAGGACGACCAGGGCGGGCCAGGCGGCCGGGAAGGCGCGCAGCAGGTCGAAGGCGCCGGCCAGGACGCCCTCGAAGCCGAAGAACCAGGCAGGCAGCCGCATTTCGCCGACCGAGGGCAGCACTTCACCGGCCGTGCCGGTCGCGCCGGTGGCGTCGTGGCCGGCGTCGAGGCCGGCGGCTGGTTGGGATTCACGCGCGGCCGGGCACGGCCGCCGCTGCCGGCGGGTTCCCCACCCGGGTCACTCGCGGTCGGTCACCGCGAGCACGATCTTCCCGGTGGTACGGCCCAGTTCGCCCAAGCCCGCCATGCCTTCGCCTAAGAGCACCGTGCCGGCGGCGGCGAGGATGTCGCGGCGCACCTCGTCGGCCGCCGCCGTCCCCGGCCCCGTCGTGCCGGCGCGCCGCCCTCCCCTGCCGGGCCGGTACTCGGGCCCGCGGGGTCCCGGCCTGACGATGCGTCTGATGGGGCGTCCGCCAGATGATGCCCCGTCAACCTCCGCTGTCCGTTTTGCGATGACCAAGACTCGGCAGTGCAGAGATCAAGCCAGTGCGTGCACAATCAGACAATCTGAAAAGATGTTCGAAATTTGGTCAGTGTACAACTATGCTCCTCGCGGTGCCGGGACAACTGTCCTGCTGCAAAGGGGCCCTGACGGGCCAGGGGGAAAACGTGAGGGGTCATGACCTACACGACAAATCGGACAGGATTGCCGCAGGAGCGGCGGGTCCGCAAGAAACTTTCTACTCTGATAGCACTCACTCTTGCCGCCACCGTGGCCGGTACGACCACCGCCCAGGCCCTGCCGTCCGATGTCGGGCCGGCGCCGCTGCCGGCTGACGTCCGCGGCAAGGTCGTCGAGGCCTGGGAGTTGGGCGGCGTCTCGACCAAGGACGCCGCCGCGAAGGCGCTGGTCGGTTCCGATGCGGACCTCACCAGGTTCCTCGGCGAGACCCTGGCCCGGGCTTCCGCCGAGGACGAGCGCTTCGCCGTCCTGAAGATGCTCAGCGACACCGGTGTGGGTGTACGCGAGGCCGCCACGAAGGCGCTGAACGGTACCGACGCGGACGTCCACGCGTTCGTCACGTCGGGCTGGCAGAAGCCGATGAACGAAGACCGCCGGGCGGCGGTCTTCTACGTGCTGAACAACAGTGAGGCGGGTGTCCAGGCGGCCGCCGCCAAGGCGCTGAACGACGGCAGCCAGAAGGCGCTGGAAGACTTCCTGACCACGGGTCAGGCCAAGGCGCAGGAGGAGGACGACCGGTTCGCCATCTTCGCCGCGCTCGGCCAGAACCCCGGGCCCGAGTACACCAAGCAGGCGCAGCGGGCGCTCGCCGGGACGGCCCAGGACGTCCGCGCGTTCCTGGAGAAGGGCCAGTACCTGGCCCGGACCCGGGACCAGGAGACGCTCTCGATCGCGCAGCTCGCCCAGGCGGCCAAGGAGGCCGGCCAGCGCGCCAAGAACGAGACCGAGAACGCCAAGCAGGCCGGCGCCCGGGCCGAGGACGCCGCGGGCAAGGCGAAGGACGCCGCGCAGCGGGCCGCTGCCGAGGCCGCCGCCGCCAAGGACGACGTCAACAAGGCGGGTGCGGCGGCCAACAGCGCCGCGCAGGCCGCCGAGGGCGCGGCCGCCGCCGCGGAGACGGCGATCTCCGCCTCGAACGCCGCCGTCGCCGCCGCGCGCACGGCCGCCTCGGCCGCGCAGTCGGCCGCCTCGGCTGCGGCCGCGGCCGAGCAGGCCGCCTCCAAGGCGTACCGGGCCGCGGCGTCTGCCGCGGGCAACCGGAACGAGGCCGGTGCCGCCAGCGCCGCCGCCCAGCAGGCCCGTGACGCCGCCAAGGGTGCCCGGGACGCCGCCGGTGCCGCCTCCGCGGCGGCCGGTGCGAGCGCCGACGCCGGGCGCTCCGGTGCCGCCGCCGCCCGTGCCGCGCGCGATGCCGCCAGTGCCGCCGAGGCCAGCGCCCAGGCCGGCAGCTCGGCCGGCGCCGCCGGTGCCCAGGCGGCCCGGGCCCGGGACGCGGCCGGCAAGGCGCGCTCCGCGGCGGACCTGGCCACCGCGGCCTCCGGCCGGGCCGAGAGCCTGGCCAACGCGGCCGCCGGGCACGCCGCCGAGGCGAACCGGAGGGCCACCAGCGCCGCCGACCACGCCGACAAGGCGGCTGCGGCCGCCGAGCAGGCCGCCGCGTCGGCCGGCCAGGCACAGGACTGGGCCAACGTGGCGACCGCGCACGCGAACGCCGCGATCGAGGCCGCGACCGCCGCGAACGACGCCGTCACCGAGGCTCAGAGCATCGAGCAGCTGGCCCGTCAGGCCGAGGCCGCCAAGCTGGAGGCCGACAAGCAGCAGGGCCTCAAGGAGGCTGCCGCCCTCGTCAAGGCGGAGGCCGCGGACCAGGCCAAGCTGACCGGCGACCAGACCTCGGCCGCCGCGCTCGACACGGCCACCAAGGACCTGGTGCAGAAGGCCGCCGCCCCCGGCACCGACCCGAAGACTGCGGCGGGCTTCGGCCGCAAGGCCGCCGTCAACCTGCTGGGCAGCGCGGGTTACTGGACCCGGGACGCCGCCCGCGCCGCGCTCGCCGACAACGACGACGGCGTGGTCGCCTGGGCGAAGAAGGAGTACCAGGACGGCCTGCGGCTGGACGACCGCGACAAGGTGACCTACCTGTCCACGATCGGCACCTCCACGCTCGCGGGCGCCGCCCAGCGGACGCTGGAGAGCACGGACCCGACCGCCGTCGCGAAGTTCCTCTCCGGTGGCGCGCTGGACGTCCAGGCCGACGACCTGCGGTACACCATCTTCACGATGCTCAACGGAGCCGGGACCGCGGTCCAGCGGGACGGCGCCGCCGCACTGAGCAACGGCAGCGCCAAGGCGATGTCCGACTTCGTCCACACCGGCTACCAGCGCGCCGTGGCCGAGGACGACCGGGTGACGATCTTCTCCGTCCTGAACGGCCAGGCCGGTCCCAACGTCAAGGCGGCGGCCGAGGTCGCGCTCGCCGGGCCGGCCTGGATGCAGCACGACTTCGTGACCACCGTCCAGTACAAGGCCGCCGTGCTCGACTCGGACACCGACACCCACGTGTCCTCGGTCCTCGCGCTGATCGCCAACGCGGCGAAGGACGCGGTCACCGCCACCCAGAACGCCCAGCTGGCGTACCAGGTCGCGGCCAACGCCCGCAACGCCGCCCAGGAGGCCAACGACTGGGCGAACAAGGCCCAGGCGTCGGCCCAGCAGGCCAAGGGCTACGCGGACGACGCGAAGGCCAAGGCCACCGCGGCGGACGCCTCGGCGAACGCTGCGGCCGCCTCCGCCCAGCAGGCCAAGTCGGCCGCCGCGACCGCGCAGAAGGCGAACCGCGCGGCCAACTACTCGCTGAACCAGGCGGTCGCCTCCGCCGACAAGGCCACCGCCTCGGCGGCCAGCGCCCGTGCCTCGGCCGCCAGTGCGGCGGCTTCGGCTACGGCCGCCGGCAAGAGCGCCTCCGAGGCCTCCGCGGCCGCGCGGGAGGCACACAGCATCGCGGCGGACAAGCGGGCCCAGGAGCAGGCGGCGGCGGCAGCCGCGGCGGCTCAGGCGGCCCGTCAGGCCGAGGCCGCGAACGTCAGCCCGTCCAACAACCCGGCCAACGACAAGGTCAACGAAACGGCGTCCGCCACCCCGCCCGGGGGCTCCGGCGGAAGTGGTGGAACGGGTGGAACGGGCGGCGACGGCAAGGACGGTATCCGCAACTTCGCCACGGAGACGGGGCACTACAGCACCATCTGGGGCCTGGCCGCAGTCGGTTCGCTCGTCGTCCTTCCGCCGCCCCTCGGGGAGATCAGCTTCGGCGTCTTCGGAGCGTTCTCCCTCGGTGCCGGTCTGCTCAGCACCGGTGCGTGGCTCCTCGCTGACGGCTTCAACAGCAAGGATTTCCTCAACGCGGCGACCAGCACGATCCTCGGCACGATCGGAGGCCCCTACGGCAAGATCTACGGCGAGATCGCCGGACCGGCCGTGAGGACCAGCATCAAGGGCGCCAAGGCAGTCGGTCAGAAGATCATCGAGGGTGGGTCCGCCGTGGCCTCCGGCATTGTCGGCCTCTTCACCTGGTGATCTCCTGAACCGTCCGGCGGTCTAGGCTGCCGAAAAGCGGCGAGTCAATTCGAACGGGACCGTGGGGCCGCGTCCGGCGCGGCCCCACGGTCGACAAGGGGTGGACATGTACGTACTCGACCTCAGCACGACCTCCTGGTGGCTGATCGCGGCCCTGTGCGCGGCCGTCAACCTCGCGCTGCTGGTGCCTTCGATGCCGACGCGCGCGACCCGGATCCGCGTTTCGACCATGCCGGTGGTCTTGGCGACGTTCACCTACATCGCCTCGATCGCCAAGCCCGACTACCCGCCCCAGCTGCTGCTCTCGATGTACTCGATCGTCTGCCTGATGATTCCCGCGAGCCTGCTCGGATTCCGCAAGAAGATGGCGCGGATGGTCCTGGAACGCCCCGAGGACGGCAGCCTGCCGCTGGAGCACTACGGCCTCGCCCAGGAAGCCATGATCCGTTTCGCCCTCGCGGCGGTCGCGATGGGCGGCCTCTTGTACCTGTTCAAGCCGTAGCTGCCCGGCAAAGGGCCGTTCGGAATATCAATTCGCCCATAGACTTCGTATACATACTCACGTTTCGATGATTCTTCTCCCGGCCGGAAGAATGATCTTCCGGAACGTCATCCGTTCGTGATAGCAATACTCCCGGTGACGGCCTCCGGGTCATTCGCGCAGATGCCGTGAACCACCGACTCCGAAACGTTCCAGGGGGGATTCCCATGCGCTCCATTTCCAAGCTGCTCGTCGCCGGCGCGGTCGCCGGCTCCGTCGCGTTCACGGGCGTCGCGGCCGCCAACGCGGCGACCGGCGCTCCGGCCGGCTCCGCGGCCGTCACCGCCGACGACACCCCGCCGCCGCCGGCCGTCGAGGACTTCGCCTACCCGGGCGCCGACAAGATCTTCACGGACCGCGGCATCAAGCTCATCACCGGTGACGGCCACATGCTCCTCGTCGACTGCCCCACCCCCGGCACCACCAAGCCGGGAGTGCTGCAGATCGACACCCGCGGCATGGGCGACCGGGACACTATCGGCCACGGCAAGTTCTGCTTCCAGATCACCGGGAACAGCGCCTCCCTCAAGCTGGAGCTGCCGTCCGTCTACGGCATCACGACCCCCGACTACGCGGTGACGGCCCACATGGTCACCGGCACCGGCGACCAGGCCGTGGACAAGACCTTCACGCTGCAGCGGAACATGCCGAACGCGGTCGGCGAGGCCACCGAACCGCAGCGCCGCCCGTACACGCTGCTGGACCTCACCGCCGTCAAGTGACGCCCCCCGGGCCCCGCCGCGCGACCGCGGCGGGGCCCGCGCCGTCCCGCCCCGATACCGGGCGGAACACCCCCGGCCGGCTGCCTCCGGGGTTGCTTCCGAGCCTGCCATGTCATGCGACCTCCACCCTGAAGGCCGTCTGAGTGACCGGGGCGTCACCTTCCGTGCTCGGGCGTGCAACGTGTGGTGCGATGCCGACGTGAAGTCCGGGGGCGGGCCCGGAAAGCCGTGCCCGCCCCGGATCCGTGGACGATCGAAGGGAAGCCCATGGTGCTCCGCGTGCTGGCCGCGACCGGTGTCGCTACATCATTGTTCGGTTCGTCGGCTCTCGGCGGCAGCCCGCCTCCGCCTCCGCCCCCGCCGCCGGACCGGATGGTCATCGACAGCGTGGCGGCCGCCGGTTCCGGCTGCCCGGCGGGGACGGCCGCCGTGGCCGTGTCCCCCGACAACACCGCCTTCACCGTCACCTACAGCAACTACATGGCCCAGGTGGGACCCGGGTCGGCGCCGACCGACTTCCGGAAGGACTGTCAGCTCAACCTGCTCGTGCACGTCCCCGGTGGTTCCACCTACGCGATCGTGTCCGCCGGCTACAGCGGCTTCGCGTCACTGGCGCCGGGCGCGTCCGGGACCGTGCGGGCCGGATACCACTTCCAGGGCGACCCCCGCACCATCCACAAGACCCATCACTTCAAGGGCGGATTCAACAACGACTGGCAGGTGACCGACACCGTGGACACCGCCGCCCTGGTCTTCGCCCCCTGCGGGGAGGAACGCAGCCTCGGCATCGACACCGAACTGCAGGTCGATCCCGGCACGTCGAGCCCGGGCGCCACCAGCTTCCTGGGGATGGACTCGACGGCCGGCGGGATCAAAACCGTGTACCACCTGGCCTGGAAGCAGTGCCCGTGACCTCTTGGCGCTGCGGCCGGTGGGTGCGTCCGGGCCAGCGGCTCCCGTGATCGGTGGCAGCACCGCGTCGGGGCGGCCCGAGCCCGGGCCGCCCCTTCGCCGTTCCCGCCGGGCGTCGTCGGAACCTTCCTCGGGTAACTCCGGTCAGCGGGGTACCCGGTTGTCGGTCGCCAGTACGTCGCCCGGCACCGTCGAGCCCACCTGGCGCCGCAGCGCGCCGATCGCCGGATCGGAGATGGAGACCGTGAGCCGGTAGTACGGCTGGCCGGTGATGGTGTTGTGCGAGTCGGTCGGTGCGATCAGGCGTTGCTGGAGGGCGAAGCCGTCGAAGCCCGGGCACAGGGCCGCGGCCGGGAGGCTCACCTGGACGGACGCGCCGCTCTCCGGTCCGACGTGGACGGTGCCGCCCGCGCCGGACGGGGCGTCACCCGACGGGGCGTCGCCGTCGTGTGTGAGCGGGAGTCCGTGGGCCCCGCCGACCAGGCCGTCCGGGCCCTCGATCTCCACCGCCACGCCCTGCGGACCGAGCGGCGCGGACAGGTCCAGCGCGTTGCCGCCGGGGCCCGGTGCGAGGTCCAGACCGATGGTGAAGCGCCCGGGGTCGTTCGCCGCGTCCCGTGAGAACCCGTAGGAGCCGAGGGCGAGTTGCGGTCCCGGCGGCGGGGCGTCCGCCAGTGACCCGGCGAAGGTGAAGGATCCGGGCGCCGGATCGAAGTGGTGGAAGCCCTTGGCGCCGCACCTGGTGCCGTCGGAGACCCCGCCGCCGGGCAGCGCGACGTCCGCGGTCGGCCGGGGCGAGGCGGGCACACCCCGCGGGTGGCGCGCCACCGGGCCGGCCCCGTTCAGCAGACCGGCCGGGTCCGTCCCGACCGCGACGGCCACCAGCGCCGCGAACGCGGCGACCGCGATCAGCGCGGTGCGCCGCCGTCCGGGCCGCAACCACCGTGAGCGGGCCGTGCCGGAGGCGGCCCCGGGCGTCCAGCGGCGGCCTCCCGGGTCCACCGGCGGCTCCTGCCGCCACCGCGCGGCGAGCATCCGGGTCCGGGCGGTCGGCTCCTTGACGGCGGCGTCCTTGACGAAACGCTCGTCCAGGACGAGCCCCTCGAACGGATCGGGTGTCGCCCGGCCCGGCTCGGCCGGCTCCGGCTCGCGGGACGGGTGCTGGTGGGGGTCTTCGGCGGTCGGCACGGCGCCAGTATGCCCGCCCGTTCGGACACACCGACCTGTGAGGCGGCCGGGAGCCGCCCCGCTGCCCCGACGGGGACTCACGCCGGCGGGCGGGTGCTACCAGTCGGCCAGGTTCCAGCCGCCGAGGCCGTTGTCGGGGGCGACGGTCTTCTCCTTGGTGTTCACGACCTTGACGACGTCGCCGATCAGCGAGCTGTTGAAGAACGACCCGGCCGGGGAGGTGTCGCTGCCGCCCTCCACGTCCTTGAGCGCGACGCAGCCGTGGCTGGTGTTTTCCTTGCCGAACGGGTCGCCCTTGTACCAGTAGTTCCCGTGGAGGTAGGTGCCGCTCCTGGTCAGCCGCATCGCGTGCGGGGCGTCGGGGATGTCGTACTCGTTGCCCATGCCGACGGTCTGGGAGTTCATGTGGGTGACCTTCTCCTTGGACATGACGACCATGGTTCCGCCCCAGGAGGGGTGCTTGTCGTCGCCGAGGGTGGCGGGCACGGTGGTGGTCCGGCCGTCCCGCACGATCGTCAACAGGTGCGTGGCGGCGTCCGCGGTGGAGACCTGGGAGCGGCCGATGACGAACGGCTCGTCCTTGTCGACGTCGCCCCAGACACCGGGGGCGACCTCGACGTTCTTCAGCCGGTAGTGGATGGTGACCTTGGTGTTCGGCTTCCAGAACTGCGCCGGGCGGAAGTCGATCCGGTCGTCGCCGAACCAGTGGCCCTTCACCTCGGTGCCGTCGTCCGTCTCGAAGGTGATGGCCTTGGCGACGGCGTCCTTGTTCACGATCCTGCTGCCGAAGTCCACCTTGACGATCATGCCCACGCCGTAGGTCTGGCCGTCGGCGATGTTGTCGTTGCTGGACACCCGCTTGCCGGGGGAGACGGTGGTGAAGGCGCTGGTGGCCGCGGAGACCAGGCCGTCGGCGTCCTTCGCCTGGGCGTTCACCGTGTACGCCGTGCCGGGGGCGAGCGCGGCGGCGGGCTTCCAGCCGGTGCCGTCCGGGGTGATCGAGCCCTGGACGGGCTTGCCGTCCTTGTCGGTCACGGCGACGGCGGTGAGCGTGCCGTGGGAGACGCTCACGTGGAGCGCGGTCGGTGCGACCGCCTGGGCCCCGTCCTTCGGCTCCACGTCCAGCACCGCGGTCGACGTCCTCGGCGTCGCCGCGGTGGCCGCCCCGCCGGGGGTGCCTGAGGGGGTGTCGCCGGGGGTGCCCGAGGGTGCGCCGGAGGCGGCGGTGTCAGCGCTCTTGTTTTGGCCGTCGCCGCAGGCCGAGGACATCAGCAGGACCCCGCCCATCGCCAGTGCCACCGCCCCGCGGTGGAAGACGACGTTGGTGCGTATAGCGGCCCGGGCCGCTCGAACAGTGCTCACAGTTGCTCCCTCTCGGTGTTCGACGTCAGCTTGTGCGCCGATTCGTCCCGGCTGCAACGGTGGGCCGATGATCAGGGACGCGGGGACGCTTCTACCGTGTTTGAGCTGGGAAGACGTAACCTTCCTGGGACGCGTTCGCGGGCGCCGGGACGGCGCGGCCGATGCCAATGCCGATGCCGCCGGTCCGCGTCCAGGTGATCCGGCTCCGGCGACGGCCGCAGCCGGGGGGCGCGATCACCGCGGGGGTTCAGGAACGGGGTGGAGGATCAGTGTCAGAGGGGACCGGGGAGTTGAGGGAGGCGGACGGGGCAGCGCGGCTGCTCCAGGAGCTGAAGAGCCGTTCGGGCCTCAGTTACGGCGCGCTGGCCAAGCGGCTGCACGTGAGCACGTCGGCCCTGCACCGCTACTGCAACGGCGACGTGATGCCGGCGGAGTTCGCCCCGCTGGAGCGCCTTGCCCGGCTGTGCGGGGCGACCCCGGAGGAGCGCACCGAGCTCTACCGGCTGTGGGGCATCGCCCACGAGCCGCGGGGCAACCGGCAGGCCTCCGCCGCGGCGGCACCGGCACCGGCGCCGACGCCGGAAGCGACACCGCAACCGGCCGCGGGAAGTGTCACAGAGGACGAGACGGCTGGCCCGGCGCTCACCCCCGCAGCGCCGCCACGCAGGCGTTCGCGCCGGAGCGTACTCGCCGCCGTGACGGCAGTCGTCGTGCTCGCCACCATCGGCGCCGTCGCCACCGATCTCAAGACCCACAGGGACGGTGACCCCGTGTCCGCTCCCGCCCCGGCGGGGCCTGTCGGCACCGCGGACCAGGGTGCGAGCGCCCCGATCACCGTCACGGTCCGCCCGTCCCTCCGCGACGCCGAGTGCGACCAGTACGTGGTCGACCGTCCGCCGTCGGAAGTCCCCCGGCCGCCCGCGGTGGCGGACGTCCCCGCCTGGGCCTCCGAGGTCGGTGCGGTCCCCGGCCACTACCAGTCGATCGAGCTCACCGTGCAGGGCACCGGCGGCGACACCGTGGTGCTGACCGCCCTCAACGTCCGCGTCGCCCGGACCGCGGCCCCGCTGGCCTGGAACGCCTACTCCATGGGCCAGGGCTGCGGCGGCGGAATGGACGTCCACTCCTACGACCTCGACCTGGACGCGGCCCGCCCCCGTCCGGTCCTGACCGGGGGCAGCACCGGCCTGCCGCTCAAGGTGAGCGAACGGGACCCGGAGGTCATCGAGGTCACCGCCGAGACCACCTCCCACGACGTCAGCTGGTACCTGGAACTGGAGTGGTCCAGCGGCAACCGGACGGGCACACTGCCCATCGGCCTGGCCGACGGCGCGCCGTTCCGCACCAGCGCGGTCAAGGGCCGACCGCTGTACAGCTACCCGGCCGGCGGCAAAGCCTGGGAGCCGAGCCCCTTCCAGAAGTGACGGCCGCACGGGGGTTGTGAACTGCTGGGGATCGAGGTCGTCTTGGTGCACGTGGGTGTCCGTGAGTTCGTTTTCGATCATGGCTTGTTGGATCGATGAAGCGACTGTCGGTGGCGTGTGCCAGGGTGGTGGCACTGACGGAGAGGGGGAAGCCGCTACGGCTGATCGACGCACCGTTCGTTTCCCTTGGCCCGTCGGGTGTGACGGTCCGTGACCGTCTCAAGGGCCTGACCCCCGAGGACGAGAAGGTGCTGCGGCTGGTCGGCGAGCACCTCGGTTCGCTGGCGTCGCGGGATCTGCTGGGCACCCGGCACACCTCGACGCCGCGGACCTGACCGAGGCCCGGTGGCGGGAGAAGTGGGAAACCGCCCGGTGGTTCCTCGCCACCGATGGCGAGTCCGGCAAGCGGTTCGGCAACGAGACGATCCGCGTCACCCCCGACGGCGAAGTCAGCATCAAGTTGCCCGCCCCGCTCACCGGTCTGGCGAAATCGACGCACGGCCGGTACGTCCTCGCCGCGAAGGTGTCCTTCTCGCACAGGGGCACCGAGTGGGCCGACCGTGTTGACTGCTACGTGTGCCCTGCTGACGGGCCTCCGGCAGCAGGAGATCGCCAGGGGGAGCGGTACGGTCGTACCGCCGTGACCGGTTCGGCGTCGTCGGCACCTTCCTCGGGTAACTCCGGTCAGCGGGGGATCCGGTTGTCGGTCGCCAGTACGTCGCCCGGCACCGGAGCCAGGTCCGCTTCGGGCGGGCCCGGCCGGAGGACGGCCCGGGTGTCCAGCGGCGGCCCCCGGGGTCCACCGGCGGCTCCTTCTGCCACCGCGCGGTGAGCATCCGGGTCCGGGCGGTCGGCTCCTTGACGGCGGCGTCCCCGATGAAGCGCTCGTCCAGGACGAGCCCTTCGAACGGGTCGGGCATCGCCGGGCCCGGTGCTATCGGCTCCGGCTCGCGGGACGGGTGCTGGTGGGGGTCTTCGGCGGTCGGCACGGCGTCAGTATGCCCGGTCGTTCGGACACACCGGTTCCTGCGGCCGGGCCGCCCGGCATCCCGGGAAGCCGGCCGGGAGCGACCGCCCCGGCGGTCACCGCGGTGACCGCCGTCGGGACGGGCCCCGAACCACCGGACCGACTCCACGTTCCCGCCGCCGCTGTGGCCGTGCCGGGCCGTCAGGCCGTCCGGCTCCGTCCAGGCACAGGTACAGGCCCGGACACGGACACTGGGCCCGTTCGGTGCTCCCTGGGCATCCGCGCCGGCCTTTCACGGAGGGCCGGCAGGCGAGCGGTCCTCCGCCGCCCGGCTACCGCCGCCGGGGAGGCGGCTGTCCCGGCGGCGATCCGAAGGTCCGGCGCAGCCTGGCGGCGTCCCGGCGGCGTCCCAGGGCCTCCAGGACGTCGGCCTGCACGGCCAGGGCGTGGGCGAGTTCGGGTGCGACGGCTTCCGGGGCGGCCGCCGCGAGCAGCCGGTACAGCTCCACGGCCTCGGTGGCCGCGGCCA
Source organism: Kitasatospora sp. NPDC059408 (assembly GCF_042751525.1). NCBI lineage: Bacteria > Bacillati > Actinomycetota > Actinomycetes > Kitasatosporales > Streptomycetaceae > Kitasatospora > Kitasatospora sp. NPDC059408. The sequence goes on along the minus strand of NZ_JBHYWI010000047.1, from coordinate 43,446 downwards.
GTGCCGCGGGCAGGTCGCGCCGCGCGCGGCTGCCGATCCAGGCCACGGCCGACAGCGACCGTGCCAGTTCCGGCGCGCACCGGGCAGGGTCCTCGCCGGCCAGGGCGCGGGAGCGGTCCGCCGCCCCGGTCGCGGCGGACAGCGCCTCCTCCCAGTGCCCGGCCATGGCCAGCCGGATGCCGAGGTCGCTCTCCGCCCGCGCCAGCTCCGGCCCGTACCGGACGGGCCCGGAGCGGTCCAGCCACCGGTAGGTCGTGACGGCCCGTCGGGTGGCGTCGGCCGCCTCCTCCCACCGCGCGAGCGCGTGCCGGAGGTCCCCGAGGCGGGCGCAGGACTGCGCGAACCGGGGCAGGCAGCGGGGATCGTCGGCCGCCAGGCCGAGGTACAGGGCCGAGGCCAGGGCGGCGGCGAACTCCGCCTCCTTCCACCGGCCGCCCGTGTCCGGGAGCGCCGTCGCCCACTCGTCCAAGGCCGCAGCGGTCTCCCACTGGAGCCGGCGCGCGCCGAACCCCGTGACGAACCGCGCCGCCTCGGACACCCGCGCCGCCTCGGACACCCGCTGCGCGTCGGACACCCGCTGCGCGTCGGCCGGCCCGGCTTCGCCCGAGGCGAGCCCGCCGACGGCGATGCGGAGGACCGAGGCGGGAACGTCCAGACCGCCGGCGCCCTCCGCCGGGGCCTGCGGGGGGCGGATCCGCAGGGCCGCGGCCGCGAGCGCGAACGCCTGCTCCCAGCGCTCCAGACGCACCAGGAACAGGCTCAGGGTGGTCAGGGAAGTCACCAGGTCGTCCGAATGGACCGGGAAGTCCGCCTCGGCGAGCTGGCACCGGATGCGTACCGCGGCGCTCATCGGGGCGACCGCATCGGCGTCCCGGCCGAGCCGTCCCAGCATGTGCCCGAGGTCGTGCAGTGCTACGGCGAGGGGCTGTTCGAACCGCTCCGGCGAGGTGGCGGACAGGTCCTGCCAGAGGTCCACCGCCTCGCGGGTGGCCGCCACACCCTCCTCGGGTCGGTCCAGCGTGCCCAGCAGGTGGCCCTGATCGGTCAGCGCGGCTGCCAGCGCCGACCGGTGCTGCTCCTCCCCGCCGCGGGCCGGCCCGCGCCGGGCGGCGATCTCCTCGGCGACGGCCTCCAGTGCCTCCGGCAGGCGTCCCTGCTCACGCAGCAGTCCGGTCAACTGCCGGAGCGCGTCGGCGGTCTCCGGGACGGGGGACGGCTCGCCCGGCGGGGCCGGATCGTGCGGCTGGGCGGGCTCGTGCGGGGCCGGATCGTGCTGGGCGGGCTCGTGCGGCTGGGCGGGCTCGCGCGGGGCCGGGACGGCCTCCCACGCGCGCAGGACCCGGACGGCCTCCCGCAGCTGCGCGATCGCCTCCGGCCGACGGCCGAGCTCCCGCAGGCAGCGGCCCAGGTTCGCGAGGGACTTGCCGAGCCGGAGCCCGAAGGCGGCGGGATCGCCGTGGGCGAGCTCCCGGAAGGTCGCGGCCGCCTGCTCCAGGTGCGCCAGCCCTTCCTGAGGACGGCCCAGCACCGCCAGGCGGCGGCCGAGTTCGAACAGGCAGTTCCCGAGATCCGCCCGGTGCCGCGCCGGATGCACCGCGCTGAGCGGGCGCAGCAGCGCGGCCGCCCGCTCGGTCGGTGCCACCGCCTCCTCCAGCCGCCCGACGTTCTCCAGGCAGCGGCCCAGGTCGTACAGCGAGGTCGCCAGCGACTCCTGGTGGGCGACGGGGTCGGTGTCGGCCAGCTGCTGCTGGATCCGCACGGCCCGTTCCGTGACCGCCAGGGCCTCCTCCGGCCGTCCGGCGCGGGTGAGCCGGTTGCCGAGATTGGTCAACGCCGCCGCGAGATCGTCCTGGTGCCCGGCCGGGTTGGCCACGGCCAGCCGTTCCAGGATCGCCACCGCCTCCGCGGCCGCCGCCAGGGCCTCCTCCAACCGTCCGGCGCGGGCGAGCCGGTTGCCGAGATTGGTCAGGGAAACGGCCAATCCTGCCTCGTGGGCGGCCCGGTTGCCGCGTGCCAGCACCCGCTCGATCTCCACCGCCCGCTCGGCCGGGGCGACCGACTCCGTGCGGCGGCCGAGCTCTCCCAGGTACGAGCCCAGAGTGGCCAGCGCCACCGAGAGCCCGTGGTGGTGCGCATCCGGGTCGGTGGCCGCCAGCGGCTCCAGGAGCTCCACCGCTCGCTCCGCCGTTCCGACGGCCTCCTCCCACCGTCCCGCCCCCGCGAGCTGGTTGGCCAGGGTGATCAGCGCGACGGCGAGCGACGACGCGTGCTCCCCGCGCCTGTGGTGGATCTCGACCGCCCGCCGGGCCGCGGCCGTTGCCTCCTCGGTGCGCCCCAGCTTCCCCAGGACGGAGGCCAGGTTGCCGAACACCGTCCCCAGACCCTCCTCGTAGCGCTCCGGCTGCCGCTCGGCCAGACCCCGCAGGAGCTCCACGGCCTGCCCGTAGGCGATCAGTGCCTCCTCCTGCCGCCCACGGTCCGTCAGCCAGTGACCGTGGGCGTTCAGGGCCCTGGCCGCCTCGGCGCGGTCGGCCGGAGGGCCGGGAGCCTCCTCGCCGCCGAAGCCGTCCTCGCCGCCAACGCCGTCCTCGCCGTCAACACGGTCGATGCCGTCAACGCCACCGGAGCCGCCGACGCTGCCGATCCCGCCGATGCCGGCGACAAGGGCCCCCGTCAGCCGCACACCGAGGGGGCCCAGCACGTGCGAGGGGAACGGCAACGCCGAGACCGCCCGGGCCAGCGCCGCCCGGTGCAGGGGCGTGGTGTCCAGGGCGTGGTGCAGCGCCAGCAGGGTGTGATCGCTCTGGGTGAGCCGGTGGGCGTTGTAGTGGGCGGTCGCTGCGCGGGCCAGGACGGTGACGAGCTGCGCCTGCTGCTGCGCCGAGGCCCCGGCCAGCAGCGCGGCGGCCGGCCGGTCGCCGCCGGTCAGCAGGCCGGAGGCGTGGTACTCGGCGACGCGGTCCGGCTGGAGCTGCCCCCAGTAGCTGTCCGCCCCGGCCGGGTAGAGCGAGTGCAGCCACGCCGCCAGCTCGCCCGCACGTTCCCCGGGGAGCCCGGGCACCCGGCGGAGCGTGGACCGGGCCTGCGCGGGGTCGGCGGCACCGCAGACCGCGGCGACCGCCACCGCCCGCGCCAGCGTGCTCCGGGGAAGGTCCGCCAGCCGGAACGGGGGAAGGCCCGCCGTGTCCTCCCAGTAGCGCTGCTCGTGGCGGAGCAGGCTCGCCTCGGCGGGCTCGCCCGCGGTGCCGGGCAGGGGCGCGGGGCCGGCCTGGAGCAGGGCGACCAGTGCCGTCATCTGCAGGGTGAGGACGGACTCGTACGCGGCGTCGGCGAGTTCGGCCGGGGCGGGGACGGAGCGCGCCAGGGTGGGCCAGTCGGTGCCCGCCAGTCCCGGGACGTGGCCGGCGATTTCGGCGAAGTCGTCCACCGCCTGGGAGAAGGCCGCTCTGCGGGCGGCGACGGCGTCCTCGGCGTCGCCGGGAGGAAAGAGCGCGGTGAGCTCGACCAGGGGTGCGGTGGCGAGCAGTTCGCGGGTGAGCGCCGGGGCGCCGAGCACGTCGGTCCGCCACTCGCCGTCGGCCCGGGCCAGCAGGAGGAGGCGGGCGCGGCCACGGGTGCCGGACAGCAGCCGGATGACCTCGCGCACCAGCCGGGGCCGGCCGTCCGCGTAGTCGACGACGAGGGCCAGGGGGAGCGCGGTGTCCAGACCCGCCGGCTCCAGGCCCGCCGGCTCCAGGCCCGCCGGCTTCGTGCCTGCCGGCTCCAGGCCCGCCAGGTCCTCCGTCGTGTCCGGCAGGTCCGTGCGCAGCCGGCCGGCGATCCAGCCGTCGCGGTGCATCGTCTCGCTCCAGCGGCGGGCCAGCCGCGTCTTGCCCTGCCCGCCCGGCCCCACCAGGACGCGCACCGAGATCCGCTCGGGGCCGTCGGACCAGGCTCGGAGTTCGGCCAGTTCCCGCGCGCGGCCGTGGAAGCGGACCGTCTCCGCGTCGGCGCGCAGCAGCATCGCGGCCGACCGCAGGTCACGGCTCCTGGCGGCCGGCTCGAACAGGCGGCGGCACTCGACGGCCTCCAGGAGCGGTTCCCACGGCGGATCCGTCGCCAGGGCCGCCCGGAACGCACCGTCCTCCAGCAGCGCCCGGGCCGGGGTGGCCGTCAGCCGGGTGCCGGAGGCGGCCCGGCGGTCCTGGCGGATGACCCCCACCAGCAGGTCGCCCGCCAGGACCGCGGCGCCCGACATCCCGGACCAGCGGCTCACCGTGGCGGCGGGCCGGCCACCCAGCGGCACGGTCGGCGCGCTGCTGGAGACCTCGTACCGGCCGGCCAGGGATCCGGTGCCGGGCTGGATGACGCCGGTCAGTTGCTCGTCCAGGCGCCGCCCGTCCGCCGGGTCCCGCTGCATCCGGGGGAAGCCGGCGACCGTCACCTCCTGCGGACGGGTCCCGATCAGCCGGCCCCAGCGCTGCGGGGGCCGCGTCCGGATCTCGCCCAGTGACGGCGGCACGGTCCAGCCCGGCCCGAGGACCTCCAGGAGCGCGGCGTCGACCGCCTCGTCCTTGCGGTACCAGAGCACCCGGGCCGGATGCTCCTCGCCCGGCCCCGCCCCCGCTCCCGGCCCCGGCCCCGCTCCCGCTCCCGGCCCCGCTCCCGGCCTGGACACCGTCACGCCGGCGGCGTTCGTCCCCGCCGGACCGTCCAGGACGTGGGCCGCGGTCAGGACCAGCCGGGGGCCGACCAGGTACCCGGTCCCGAAGCTGCGCGCGCCGGCCTCCGGCGCCCCTGCCCTGATCTGCACCCGACGGTCGAACTCCACGGTGCCCCCCGCCGACGATCACGGCCCGGTTACTCGGTGTCGCTCACGTCGATGGCGCCGCCGGCCGGGAGGTGGGGCTGCAGCCGCAGCGTGACCCGGTGCGAACTCGTCTCGGTGCGCTCGCGCTTGCCGCCGAACCCGACCACGCTGAACCGGAGCCCCGCGTCCGCGCCCTGGGAGCGGGCGAGTTCGAGGCTGAGCTCCAGGGTCACCTCGCCGAGCCCGAAGAGCACGCCCTGGTCGCCCTCCGCAGCCACCCGGTCCAGCGCTTCGGCCAGTTGGTCGCGCAGCAGCGAGACCGCGTCCGCGAGATCGAGCCAGTCGCCGGGGGCCCCTTGCACGTCCGACACCACGACTCCCTTCGTGCGTGGCCCGTGGGCGTCAACTGCCCCCGGGGTGGCCTGACTTCACAAGCTACCAGCCGGATCCCGGAGGCGCTGGCGGAGCGGCGGATCACGCTGCCGGGTGTCCTCGGCCGGACCGCACGGCGCACCGGGCCACGTGTGCCACCTGCCGCCGGTCGTCACCGCCGAGGGCTTCCCCGCATTTCCCCACGGCTTCCCGCGTCCTGCCCGGCGCGAGAGCCTCGACGTCCTGGGCGCGGTCCTGGCGACCGGCGGAGTCGGGCCGCCGGCACCGCCTGGAACTGGACGCCCCCGGCGACCTGATGTCGGTCACCTCCCGCCACGGCACCCGCCTCGAAAGGCGCACCGGCACCCCGCTGACCGCACGGTGGTCCGGCAGCCCCTGCCGGACCACCCCCGTCCGCCGCAGGGCGTCCGCTCGTCGACCGGGTCAGCGCCGCAGGCCGAGCAGTTCGGCCGTCTCGGTGCGCCGGTTCCAGGCGATGACGGCCAGCGGCACCATGAAGATGAACGGGGTCCCGGCGTTCTCCCCGTGCATCGCGGTGAGCTGGGTGAGGAACGCGAACGCCAGGAAGACGATGAGCGCCGCCGCGGCCGGCCCGGCCAGCCGCCCGACCAGCAGGCCGATCGCCCCGGCGAGCTCCACCAGCCCGGTGAGGTACATGAACCAGTGGCCCCAGCCGATGGCGTCGAAGACGGTGGTGGCGGCGGGGAGCGCGAGCAGCTTGGGCAGCGCGCTGGCCAGGGCGAAGAAGAGCGCGAGCAGGACCCGCAGCGTCCAGACCAAGCGGACGGCGGCCTTGCCGGACTTCACGGCGGTGGCGGTGGTGGCGGTGGTGGCGGTGGTGGCGGTGCTGGACATTTCAGGTCTCCCCGGTGCGGCTGTCGTTGCTTTCCCAGGTTTGACCGCCGCCACCGTCCGAACTCATCGGTCCGGTGAGAAGAAATTTCCCGGGCCTTCCAGCAGCCCGACGCTTGGGCCGGCTAGATGGGCTCCCCGACCTCCAGGACGACCTCGCGCGGCGTGCCGGACGTCTTGATCTGCGCGCTGACGACTGCGCCACGCTGGAGAACCACCCAGGTCTCGTATCCGCTCGGCGTGGCTTCGAAGATCATGTACTCGCTGCTCGACACGCTGTCGACAGCCCGGGCCGATCCGCTGACGGACCCGTAGCCACCGAGGAGTTCCTCCCCGCCGATGGACTTGGTCGGCGGGCCGAGGGTCTCGACCAGCCGGTCCCTGGTCATCCCCACCTGCAGTCGAGCCGCCGGGTGGTCCTGCCAGTTGCTGCTGTTGCTCTCGGCCTTGGCCTTGCGCTTGAAGAACGGCATGTCGTACGGGCTCCCCTCCGTAGGCCGCCCGCCCGCCCGGAACAGGCCGTACCCGTCGACGGGCGGTTGCACCAGGAAGTCTGACCCGGGATCAGGATCGACGGCAACACCGAAGCCGGGCCGGACGGGGAGAACGGAACACGGCCCACTGCTTCGCCAACGCGGTCACCGGGTGAAGGAGCTGTGGGCGGTCGGGTCGAGCAGGTGGCATCCCAGGCTCATATCTCGCTCAAATCCCTTCCATTATAGGTGAGTTGAGCCACATCCTCGACGTGTCCGTGATGTGCACCATCCCTTCTGCCGGAGGCAGTGATGAGCACGAAGCGCATGGGAGTCGCCCGGAAGGTCCTCGTGGCCGTGGGAGTGGCCGCCGGCCTGGCGTTCGCGAACGTGAGCACCGCGAGCGCAGCCGGATATCCCGAGGGCGTCTGGAACACCAACCACAACTTCGACGTGCACTTCTACTCGGGCGGCTGCCGCGTGGAGGCCAAGTTCAGCTATACCGGCGGCCTCATCTCGAACACGCCCACCTGGGTCGGCACCGCCGTCCGCTCGGGCGAGCGCACCTGCAACCTCTTCGTCTACACCGTCTACAAGGGTGCGGACGGAAAACTCCACGGCGTCTACGACCGCGGGCGCCGCGACGTCATGGTCGCCGGCCGCGGCCAGCGCTGCTGGATGGTGGTAGGAGTCCAGCGGCCCGACTTCACCTGGTTCAGCCAGACACTCTGGTCCACCAACCCCGGCAACTGCGCCAAGGCGACGTTCTAGGGGCGGGAGAGACCCGGGCGAGCCGAGCGGGCCGCACGGTGACCGGGCCGCACGGTGGCCGGGCTGCCTCGGGATGAGACCCGAGGCAGCCGCCCGCCTGTCCACCATCGTCGCCTCCGGCCGGCCCCACCGGGCCGCCTCGTGCTTTCCGCGCCGCCCCGTACAGCGGGGGCACCCCGGTCGACAGACCCCGTTGTCCCGGACGACACCGAGCAGCACGCGTCGGCCGCTCGGCTGCGAGGCGGCCGCGCCCGGCGACCGCCGCCGTCCCGACCGCCAACTCCGGGAGGACGCCTACCGGAAGTCCTCCGCGTGGTCCCGCACCCACGAACGGAAGCTGCGCGCCGGGCGGCCGAGCACCTGGTGCACGGTGTCCGTCACGCGTTCCGGCTCATGGGTGAACGATTCCCAGGCCCGCAGCCGGGATTCGACGAACGCCGCGTTCCCCCAGGCCGCGGTGAGCTCGGTGCGGGCCGTCTCCGGTGCGAGCTCCTCCCAGTCCACCCCGGTGCCGGTCTCCTCGCCGATGATCCGTGCCAGTTCGGTGTGCGAGAGCGATTCGGGCCCGGTGACCACGTACTTCGCGCCGTCGTGCCCCTCCTCGGTGAGGGCGGCGACCGCCACGTCCGCGATGTCCCGTTCGTGGACCAGGGAGCGTCGCGCCCCGCCGTACGGCCAGCGGACGACGCCCTGGCGTACCTGGTCGGCCCAGCCGAGTACGTTGCCCGCGAAGTCGATGGCCCGGACGAAGGTCCAGCGCAGGCCGGAGGCGCGGATGAGCCGCTCGATCTCCTGGTGGAAGATCACCGGCGGTTCGTCGTCCGCGAGGTCGGCCACGTCCGCCGACAGGTAGACGACCCGCTCGGCGTGCTTCGCGATCAGCTCCACGACCCGCGGCTGCACCGGGATCCCGGGCCACATCAGGTAGACGGCCGCCACCCCGCCGTCCAGTGCACGTTCCAGGCTCTCCGGAACGGCCAGATCGCCCCGCACGGCCTCGACTCCCGCGGGCACCACGGCCGTCGAGACGTCCCGCACCAACGCCCGCACGTCGTGCCCGCGTTCGGCCAGCGAGGCCACGACGTGCCGGCCCACGCTGCCGTTCGCACCGATCACCAGAATCTTGGTCATGACCGCCCGAACGCCGGGCGGCCCCGCCCTATGCCCCGCCCCGCGTCTGCCCCGCACCACCTGTCGGCCCCTCGGGCTATCGTGTCGGCCCACGCGGCGCCCGCCTCGCGCGGTGCGAGGAGCGGCCGCCGACGAGGGGGAGTGCACATGCCCAAGGGGCTGGCCCAGTTCGGCTCAGGGCTCCACGCGACGAGGGCCCGGGACCAGCGCCTCGGCCCGGCCCCGCCGGGCAGCGGCGACAGAGGCCTGCTGCGCAGCGGGGCCGTCCCCTGCCTGCTGACGGTCCTGCGGCTGACGGCACACCAGCAGGCCGACAGGGGCGTCGGCATGGACTTGGCGGCGGCGCTCGTACGGGCGGGTCGGCCGGGCCTCGGTCAGCCCGTGGTGTGGCGCAGGACGTCCAGCACCTCGCCGGTGATGGCCGCCTCGGCGTGCTCGAAGTCGGGGGCGGTCAGCTGTGCGGGGTCGGCCGGCAGGCCGGTGAGCACGGGTGTGTGCAGGTGGCCGCCGGGGATCTGCGGGGCCAGGGCGAGCCGGAGCAGGTTGGAGCGGTAGGCGACTTCGTTGGAGAGGTAGCCACCGCCGCCGCCCTCGACGGAGCGTGAGCCCGGAGTCGGGCCGTCCTCGCGGTGGACGGGCTGCGTGCCGCCGACGGGGATCTCGGTGACGTCGGTGTTGAGCTTGACCGGGTAGGGCTGCTGGACGGTGGTCATGGCGGCGGTCGGCAGGCTGGTGGCGATGAACTCGGCGCCGGGGGCGAGGCCGGGCGGGTCGGCGGGGTGGTCGGGGCTGCCGCCGCCGAGGGCGTCGAGGTTGTCGGGGTAGGGATCGGCCGAGCGGGCCCGGCCGGCCCAGGCCTCCAGGGTGAACAGGCCGGGGTAGCCCTGGCTGACCGTGGTGATCAGGTCGGCCGCGCGCGGGCCGGTGCCCAGGCGCGGGGCGAAGGCGCGGTCCACGACCCCTTGGTCGAAGTCCGCGTAGCGGACCGGGAGGACGACCGTACGGATCTCGGCCCGGTTGCCGTCGGTCAGGGTGACCTGGCGGCCGTCGAGTTGCAGGGCGGCCGAGCCGGAGGGGTTGGCCCCGCGGAGTTCGGAGTCCAGACCGAAGGGGTCGAAGCCGCTGACGAAGTACCGGCGCACGCCCTGGGTGCCCCGGAAGCCGTTGTCGACCAGGCCCCGGGAGGCGTCCTCGAAGCCGCGGCGCAGGGCGGCGCGGTCGGCCGGGAACCCGGGCTGCCACTGCGCGAGTTGGAGGCTCATCGCCACCCGGGTCCAGTACAGCGGACGGTCGTCCCGGGCCGGCAGCGTGCCTGCGGGGCGCCGGCCCTGGGCGCGGTCGACGGCCGACGTCCACAGCGCCTCGCCCCAGTCCCGGAGCAGGCGCTGCGCGTCGGCGGCGGTGCGGGCGGTGCACAGGGCGGCGGGGAAGCGGCGCACGAAGTCGCCGAACCCGCCGCCGTCCACGAGCGCCGCGGTGCGGGGGTCGGAGAGCCGGGCCTGTTCCTGGTCCGGTGTCACGGTGACGTCGGTGCGGCATCCGCCGTCGGCGACGGCCGGGCCCGCGCCGGGCCCGAGCAGGGCGGCGAGGGCGGTGACGGTGCCGAGGAGGGCGAGCGCGCCCTTGGGTACCGGGCGGGTTGTACGAGAGGTCCGCATCATGGCGTGTGACATTACACATGGCACTGAAGGGGCACCAGCACGCATGCGGCGGACCGGCGTTCGTGCAGACGCCCCCGGACCGGTGACGCGGGCCCGGCCGGTCGAGGGCCTTTCCTGCGGGGTCCGTGGTTCGCGCCCGGGACCCCCGCAGGCCCGCCGTCCCGGCCCACCCGGGCCGGGACGGCGGGTGACCGTCAGGCCCGGTGCCGGAATCGGAGGGTGGGCCGCGGTGTCGCACTTCGATTCCTTCGAATATAGGACACGTCGTGCCCACTCCTGGTGTGTTGAAGGTCTTCCTCCCTGCGCTCCCGCTTCTGCCCCTGCTGCTGTCCGTCTTGCTGTCGGCGCCGGCGTGGGTTTGCCGGCCCTTCATGCCGGAGCGGAAGCAGCGGGTCGTGATCGAGGTGGTGCAGAAGCTGATCGACTGGACGCGTGCTTGCGCCAACGGCCGATAGCCGCCGGAGGAAGCGACGGGGGCGGGTGGCTGCCGGCAGCCCCCCGCCCCCGGCCGGTTCCGGGCGGCTCAGTGGTCCGGGACGGTGTACGCGGCGCGGATGCCGCCGTGGACGGGGAGTTCGGAGGCGGTCAGGTAGCCCGAGTCCGGGCCGGCGAGGTACGTGACGGCGGCCGCGATCTCGTCGAGCGTGGCGAAGCGGCCCATCGGGATGTGGGCGAAGCGCCGTCGGGTCTCCTCTTCTCCCATCCGCTCGAACATCGCGCGGGTCTCGGGGGCTTCGACCGGTCCCAGGGCCAGGGTGTTCACGCGGATACCGCGGCGGGCCAGGTGGGTGCCCAGGTCGCGTCCGAGCTGGGTCACCGCGGCCTTGGCGGCGGAGAAGGCCATCTGGGCGGTCGCGGCGCCCATGCCGGCGAGGAAGGAGCCGGTCAGCACGACCGAGCCGCCGGGGTTCATCACCGGCACCCCGTAGCGGCAGCTGAGCACCGCCGGGGTGAGAACGGCCCGGAAGACCCGCTCCCAGACCTCGGGGGACGTCTCCAGCAGGCCGTGGTCCTCGCGGTCCATGGGGCCGGCGTTGACGTGGAGCACGTCGATCCGGCCGGACTCCGCGTGGATGCGTTCGAACGCCAGTCGTGTCTCTGCCTCGCTCCGCAGGTCCGCAGCGACCACCGGGAAGGGGACGTCCAGCGGCCGCCGGTCGATTCCGATCACCCGCCCGCCCTCGGCGGTGAGCCGCGCCGCGACAGCACCGGCGATGGCTCCGCCCGCGCCAGCGATGACACAGATCCGCCCGCTCAACCGCCCCTGGTCCTCGCTGTTCCTGCTCACGGTCGCCCCTCTCGTCGTTCCGCTCGATGCCGCCAGCAGTCTCCCCGCCCGGTCCGGCCGCCGTCGATGAGCCGGGAACCGGGGAGTCGTTCGGCGGCGGCCGCTGTTGGTGGCCCCGTCCATGGAGGGTGCCGGCGGTGTGGGCGGGCCCGGCGGTGGGGTGGTACATCCCGGTGTCGGACGGCAGTTCGGGGGAAGGGAAGAGGCCCGGTGGGCCGCAGGCCCGCTCCTCGCGGCGCCGCCCGGAAGCTGCTGCCGGTACGGTGGACCGGCCGGGCCCGCGGCCGCTCCGCAGTTTTTCGCTCGTGGCCCGGAGGGGAGGCTGTCCGTGGAACCACCGGAGCGCAAGCACGAGCACGTCGCCGACACCGTCGCCAACACCGTGAGCGGCGGCACGTTCCACGGGCTGGCGGTTCAGGGCGGGGTCGTGCACGTCCACGTCTCCGAACCGCCCGCCTTCCGGGGGCCGGCGGGCGTGCCCCTGCGCTCCGTCACCGACCACGGCGGCGACTTAAGGTGTTCTTCCTGGGGCTCCGCCGGTTCTCCGGCCCGGGACGCTAGCGGAGCGCATTGGCCGGCGACTGGGTCAGGACGCAGGTGAACCCGACGCCCCAGTCGTCGCGGTCGTCGCAGCGCAGTTCCCGGTTGCCGAAGGCGTCCAGCAGGTCCTCCAGCGGGATGACGGTCGCCTCGGCGTCGGGCTCGGCGACGTGCCGCACTTCGATCCAGCCTTCGCGGACGAACCGGACCACCGGAGCGAGGTCCGCCGCCACGTACGCCCGCAACTCCTCGCCGGCCAGCCCGGACGGCAGATCGTCGAGGATCCCGAACGGTCCGGTCAGCCAGCCGCTTGCCTCCATGGCGCACACCCGGACCCGGTCCTCGTCCTCCGTCAGGTCCAGCTGATGGATGGTGGGCGGGGCGCCCGGAGCGTATGCCGCGGCCTCCCACTGCCGGTGCCCCGCCTCGGTCGCCCGCAGCGAGAGGTCCGGCGCCTTGGACCCGCCGTCCGGCGTCCGGATCCACGTCGCCGGGTCGGCCGCCATCTGCTCCAACTCGGTGCCCACCACCTCTGGGCTGTCCTCCTGGACGAACATGGTGTCGAGCGCCCGACGCAGCGTCAGCCACCCGCCCGCGACCAGTCGAAGCGCCGCCGACGCCAACTCGGGTACTCGCGCCGCCTGCTCCTCGAGCGAGGCACCGCGCCACCTCGGCGCCTCGGGCGAGCCCGCCCAGCGCAGCACCGCCGCGACGTGCTGCGCGGTGCCACGCGGATTGGTACCGCGAACGGCGCGGCGGACCAGCACCTGCTCGGTGAGGGTCAGTTCGTCCCAGGTCTTCACGGCACAGGATCTTGACACATTCGCCCGCTTCGACCTGCAAGGTTTCCCCCTGCAGGACCGTCTACCGGCCCGGCGCCACGGCATCCTCACGTGGCAGCTCGCACCGGTCAAGATCGCGTGTCAGAGGACACTCACTGCCCCCGCCGGGTGTCCTGTGACACCGAACCTTGAGCGCGTGCCATCGAGGTTTGATCGGGGACCGGGCATCTATAGGGGTGAGTAGGTCTGGTACTTGCCTTGCAAGGATGAGGCGGCTGCGCTGGCCACGTCGGTGCGGGGGCTGGCTGCGCATTCTTCGAGGAACGTTTTGACCGCGGGGCCTGGCCATCCCGCTGCGGCGGCCGTGGCCCAGAACCGGAGTCCGTCGTGAGGGTCCAGGGGGCCGAGGAAGTCGAGGACGTAGTCGATCGTGGCCGCGTCTGGAGTGAGACGCTGCATGGCGACCGATCGCAGGGCGCCGTCGGCGAGCATCGGGGTTCCGCTGTCGAGGCACCATCGCAGGGAGCCGGCTATGTCCTCGGGCGTGCTCAGCCGGACGATGGCGTCGCCGAGGGCGACATAGACCATGGTGGCCCTGATGGGGCGCTGGGCCAGTTCCTGAAGCAGACCGAGCGCAGGTCGGTGGCCGCACGTGCCGAGAGCCATGACGATCTGGTACTGCGTCTCCCATGTGCGGGTGTCGCGAACCTCCCGTTGAAGGGCCTCCAGCAGCGACGGGCCTGCGATGGGGTCGGCAAGCCGACGCAGGCGCGTTGCAGCGGAACGCCGCTTGGGTGAGAGCCGGTGGCCGAGCTGGGCCACAGCCTCGTCCAACGTCAGTGCCATCTCGGTCCCTATCTATTCGGTTCCATCTCGGTGACAACGTAGGTCTTCGCACTGACAGGCGCCCTGCTGCACCTGATCACCAGCCATCAAAACCGATCAAACTTCGATGGCATGAACTTGCCGATGGTCAAGCATCACTGGCAAAGATCAAACTTCGACGGCACGGGATACCGGCCTGCGGACCGCGGCCAGCCTCACCCTTGAGGGTTCTCGATGCCGAGGATCTCGCGGTGCCCGTCGGCGTTGACACCGACCGCGACCAGGGCGTGGACATTCACCACCCGGCCGCCCTCGCGGACCTTCGGGGTGAGCGCATCGACCCAGACGAACGTGTAGGGGCCCTGGTCGAGCGGGCGGTTGCGGAACTCGGCCACCCGGTCGTCCAAGTGCCTTGCCATCTCCGATACCTGGGACTTGGACAGCTGGGTGACGCCGAGGCTCTCGGCGAGCTTCTCGACCCGCCGGGTGGACGTCCCGAGCAGGTAGCAGGTCGCCACGACGCTGATCAGGGCCTGCTCGGAACGACGCCGGGGCTCCAGTAGCCAGCCGGGGAAGTAGGAGCCGGAACGAACGCGCGGGATCGCCAGGTCGATCGTGCCGACGCGGGTGTCCCAGCCTCGATTGCGGTAGCCATTACGGGAGTTGACGCGGTCCTCGCCCGGGCAGCCGTACTCGCCGCCACAGGCCCGGTCGACGTCGGCGGACACCGTCGCCTCGGCGAAGGTCTTCACCATCGCGCGCAACAAGTCCGGACTCGCCGAGGCCAGGTTCTCCTCCAGCAGGGCGGCAAAGGGCAGACTGCCGGGTGCAGTCATCGTGCGGATCTCCTTCAAGAGCTTGGTCGTTCTCGAAGAATCAGTCGGTGGCCGTCTTATGTTCTCGGGCGACACCCGCTACCGGGACGAAACCCCCGGATCAGGTGTAACCCGTACACCACTTCCCTGGACGCTACCTGGGACTCGGCTCCGGGTCGATCGGAGTCGCCGGGGACCGGCGCGCTGCCGGCCGTGAAAGCCTGTGGATCTGTGACTGGCGCCCATGATCGACTGAGGGCATGAGCTTGTCGGTTTATGTGTTCGTCGTCGGTGAAGGCGGCAAGAGGAGCCTGCTGGATGTCCCGGAGGGCAGTTCCTGCCTAGCGGGATTCGAGAGCTGGCGCACTTCCGTGTGGGGGTCCGAGGCCGTGCGCTCGTTGGGGGTGACCTTCTTCCCGGTCCTGGCCGACAGTGACCTCACGGTCAGGCCGGACCAGGTGGCGGATTTCCTGGATGAATGCGCCTTGATCCGGAGCAACCTCGAACTCGTCGCGCCCAGCGCCGACCCGGCGAAGTCGCATGCGGAGTACGTTCGGCAGATCTCCGAGCGCCTGCGGAACATCGAGGACGCCGCCGCGCGTGCGCGGGGGGTCAGCGGAGGCGTGATCATCTGGTAGGGCGTCCGTGCCGGACTATTCCGGTGGGAGGGATGGCCGGGGCCGGGGGAGGCCGAGGTCGACGGCGGGCCGACGGTAGCGGCGGCCGGCTTCGTCTCTCTTGCCGCGAAGGACGGTGAGGGTGAGGTCGATACCTTCGATCCCACCGATCCAGCCTTCGACTTCAGCACGCTGGCGCCGGTCGAGGAGGCCCCCGCCGGTCTGGCCTGCCCGCCGCCGTCCCGTCGTCGTTGCCGTTCCGCGCTGACTGGATCGTGCTGCTTTCAGCGTGAGGCGCCCGGGTCCGTAGGCCTTGAGGGCGTTTCGACGGCGTCGGGCAGGGCGTCGGGGTCCTGCGACACCGGGACGCGCAGCAGGTGTTGCTTGCCGGGGCGAGGGGCAGAGGATCTGCCCGACTGCCGTGAGCGCTGCGGATCCTGAAACCCGATCACCGGCCCGAACGCGCCGCCCTCCATCGGTGTATCGTTGCCCCGAGATTAAACGGGGAGCAATCCCCATTTCTGGGGCTGGGGAGAGAAGGACGCCATGAACGGCACGGCACTGGTACTGGGCGGCGGCGGACCGGTCGGCGGCGCGTGGCTGACCGGCGTACTCGCGGGCCTCACCGCCGGCGGGATCGACCTGACGACCGCCGACACCGTCATCGGCACCTCCGCCGGAGCCGTCTTCGGCGCCCGGCTCGCGAGCGGCGAACCCGCCCGCGAGCTGTACGAACGTCAACTGGCCGACCTCGACCGGGTCGAGATGGACGTCACCGCCGCGCAGACCTTCCGCTTCCTGTGGGCAGCGATGGCCACCCGCAACCCGGATCGCTCCGTCCGGCGCCTGGGCCACGCCGCCCTGACCGCGCGCACCACCCCCGCCCACGACCTGTCCGAAACCGTGCGCACCCTGCTGCGCGACGCCACCACCTGGCCCGCACAGGCGCTGCGCATCACCGCCGTGGACGCGGAGACCGGCAGCGTCGAGGCCTTCGATGCGGGCTCCGGGCTCGACCTCGCGGACGCGGTCGCCGCCAGCTGCGCCGTCCCCCTGGTCTGGCCGCCCACCGCCGCCCTGGGACGGCGGTGGATCGACGGCGGTACCCGCTCCACCGGCAACCTCCAGCTGGCCGCCGGCCACCGGCAGGTGCTGGCCGTCTCGCCCGTGCCCACCGCCGTCGGGCCGCATCCCAGCGCCCAGCAGCAGGCGGCGGAGCTGCGCGCCGCCGGCACGCACACCACCCTGATCACCCCGGACGCCGACGCCCGCCGCGCGATGGGACGCAACCTGACCGCCAACGCCCGGCGCCCGGCCGCCGCCCGGGCCGGCCACCGCCAGGGCGCGGCCCTCGCCGCCTCAGTCGCCCGCATCTGGCCGGCCGAGCACACAATCGGAGGGTGAGCGGCGGGTCCGGGCGGCGGCCGGGCCCGCCACCCGTTGAGCAACGGCCTCGCGTTCAGGTGACCGCCGCCCACGAGTACCAGCCCTACGCCCACTCAACTCCGTGCTCGGCGAGCTCGGCGAGGCCTGCGGCTGCGGGTCAGGAGCAGGTCTTGTCCGGGTGGTCATGGGTGATGGCGCAGATCATCGCTTTGGCCCGGCCGTTGTTCGGATACTTGCGCTGGAGCTCGTCCTCGAAGTTCCGCCACTGGCGTGCGATGTCTTTGACGGCGAGGTCGTAGGCGCGGTCGAAGTTGTGGTCGATGACCGAGCGCGGGCTGTCCTTCGTGTCCTTGTTCAGCACCCCGTCGTGGGTGACGCGCCCCGCGCAGTTGGAGGCCGTTCCGCTGTGGTCGCGGTCCGGATAGCAGCCGGTCGCCAGGTCGTGCGGGATGTGGCCGGTGGCGTCCTTGATCCAGTCCGCCTTGCTCATGGAGCTGTAGCGGCTGATGGAGAAGAACGCGGGGAGGTCGGTCCTGCCCAGCCCCGGGGGGTTCTTGACGCCGATGGCTCCCGGGCCGGCCCGGTCGGCCCAGTTGCTGTGGGCGTAGAAGTCCTCGATCTGGTGCCAGCCGCGGCCCAGGTCCTCCAGGACCTCGCACTTCGCCCGTCCCGGTTGGTCGTTCCAGTCACAGGCCGGTGAGATGGAGGTCTGGGCGGCGACGACGTGCCCGTTCGCGTCGACCAGCCGGTCCGCGGCGGCGACGGCCCGCTTGAAGTTGTGGACGGAACTGTCGATGCAGTCGATGATCTCGGCGTCGGCCTGCCCGCGGGTGCGGGGGTAGCCGCCGCCGTACCGGGGGTCGAGGTAGTCGGCGTTGTCGCAGTGGAGCTTGCCGATGTCGAAGTACTGGCCGTGGTCGTTGGCGACGATCGCGCCCGAGCTCCCGTTCGCCATCGCCGTCAGCGAGTTCGGGTGCCAGCCCGCGGCTCCCAGGGCGGCCCGGGTGATCTTCTCGTGGTTCTCCCCGCTGAAGGCGTGCGCCGGTGCCGCGGCGCCGAGGACGACGGAACACGACAACGCGAGGCAAGCGGCGCCGGGTCCGCGCAGGCGCCGCCGGCGGGAAGCGGAGGTGGAATTCATGAGATCTCCAGGTGCGTGATGGACGTCTTCGGCGGGCATGCATCCGGGCACGGCGTCTCGTCAGTGCCCGCCCAGGTCCGTGGCGATATTCGCTGACGAACCATCAAGGTTCGCACCCGATACGTTAGTTGCCGGGATCGACTTCCGATAGACCGCCAGTGCCTCACGATTTCCGGCCGCGCGCTTGCGCCGTCCCTCTGCCACGAGGCTGTCGCCGTGCTGCACCGGGCCCGCCGGCCCTGTCAGCGCTGCCGGCGTCCCGGCCAGCGGCGAGCGAGGCCCTCCCGTAGACGGTTCACACCGGTCAGGATGGGGCCGAAGAACGGAATCGCCGCTGCCAGCAGGCACTGGGCGCTCGCCGCGACCGGCAGGTGCAGGAGAAACAGCCCGTAGGCGCACGCCAGCGGCAGGACGAACGACGTCCCTGCCACGGCACGGCCGGTCCGCTTCAGGCCGCGGGGGACCCCGCGGCCCGTGTTGTCCGCCGCCCACGCCTTGACCGCGATGGCGAAAAATGCGAGGACCACGGCGGTTACTTCCACGGTGGTCAGGACAACGGTCACGAGAACATCGATTACCAACTGCGACATCCGGTCATCCTTGCTCGGATCGCCGGCCCCGTCTTGAGTACGGGTACTCAAGTCTGTTACTGCTGATGCGTTTTGCCTCTGGCTACGGCAGTCGCGCTGGTCCGTGGTGCTCGCGATGGGCACGTGGCCGGAAGGGAGGCTCACCAGCCGGTCACGGTGCCGTGTCGTCGGGAGCACCGGACCCACGGTCCGCGCAGCGATCGGCCGGTGGAAAGCTCGGCCAGGACCCGCACCCTCCAGCGCCGGCCCTACGCCCACTCGACTCCGTGCTCGGCGAGTTGCGCGAGCTGACCGGGGCCGATCTCGGCCCGGCGGGCCTTCGTGTTGTTCCGGAGCGCCCCCAGGCCGACCGGCCGCCCTTCCGAGCCGTCGCCGGCCCGGTCCGGGGTCCGCGCCCGCTCCCGCTGCGCCGGGCGGCGGGGGCTGACCCCGCCGCCCGGCCTGGCCCCTCGCGTACGGGGCGCAGCCGGTGGGCGGGGCTACTGGAACGGTCGGGCGAGGATGCCCAGCTGTTCCTCGGCGAGGGCGCCTATGGGGCCGGGGGTGCCGAGGTGGGCCACGATGGTGGTCTCGAACAGCTCCAGCATCGAGTGGGCCTCGTGGACGGTCTGGAGGGTGTAGCCGGCGTGCTTTTGTCGGTCGCCGCCCAGGGCGGGGATGCGGCCGGTGATGACCTCGTTGTGGATGGTCTCGGCGGTCTTGATGGTGTGGCGGTACTTGTCGCGCAGGAAGTCGACCATCGCCTGGGTGTCGTTCATCGTGTCATAGTGGCGCACTGGCCGCCGGAGCACACACTTTGGAGGCGAGGAGGGTTTCGTGGGCTGGCTCCCGTGTGCGGTGTCGGCACACCGTTCTGCGGGCCCGTCACCGACACCCCCGTGCCCGGTCCGGCCCGAGTGCTCCGCCCGCCCCTCCGAACCCGAGAACGAGGGCTGACCTCACCGCCCGGCCCTCCTCGTCTGGGACGGAACCGGTGACCGGGGAGGGGGCGACGGGAGTGTCCGACCGGCCACCGGATCGCCGGACGCGTCCTCGACGATGCGGTCATCCCGTTCGACGCGGTGCCCGGTACGCCCTGTACAGGTCGTCGAGGCGCAGTGGCGCGGGTTCGGGCAGCGGTGTGTCGTCCGTCGGCCGGCAGGACTGGAAGAAGTAGGCGAGCAGGCGGCGGGACGCGGCCATGGAGGCCGCCGGGGAGTCCCGCAGGACGCCGTTGTTGGCCAGAAGCAGCAGCGTGACGTCGCTGCTGTCGAAGTCCTTGCGCAACTGTCCGGTGTCCTTCGCGCGCTGGACCAGCAGGGCGAGGGATTCCCCGGCGCGGGCACGTTCACGCCGGACGTCGGGCGCGTCGGGGAATTCGGCGAGGAACGCGGCGCTGAAGCCGCGGTCCTCGGCCTGCATCCGGCAGATCCGGGTGAGGGCGGTGCGAAGTCCGCGCCAGGGATCGTCGTCCGCAAGGGCCTCGTCGACGGCCGCGACGCACTGGCCGAGTTGTTCGGAGAACGCGGCCGCGATCAGCGAGTCGCGCGTCGGGAAGTGCCGGTAGAGGGTGGCGGCACCCACACCGGCCCGGCGGGCGATCGCGCTGGCAGGCACGTCGGGGCCGTCGAGGGCGTACGCGTCGCGAGCGGCCCGCAGGAGCCGGGCGCGGTTGTTCCGGGCGTCGGCCCGCTGCGCCGGGGCGGGGGTGCCGGCGGGGGAGGTGGACGGGTTCCGAGACAGTCCGTCAGGCATGTCTCCCACTTAAACACAAACGGAAGAGGTCGACCGTTTAGCGGGTTAGCGTGACGCGATGCCGCGGGTTCCCGCAGCCGGCCTCCTGCCGCGGAGGCCGGCGACCGCGGGTTCTCCCGTCGAATGCCGTGCCGTGTGTATGGAGGCTTTCCGTGTTCGCTGTGCAGTACCACCGCTACGGCGGTTCCGAGGTTCTTGCCGTCGAAGAGGTCGAGGAGCCGCACGCCGGGCCCGGTCGAGTCCGGATCGCCGTGCGTGCCACCGGCGTCACCCCTGCCGACTGGTACCTGCGTTCAGGGATGCTGCGGGACTTCGTTCCCTTGAGCCTGCCCCACATACCGGGCATGGATGCCGCGGGCATCGTCGACGAGGTGGGGGAGGGGGTGACCGGCACCGCCGTGGGAGACGCGGTCTTCGGTCTCGTCCCCTTCGCGGACCGGGGCGGCGCCGCGGCCGAGCACGCCGTGCTGGAGGCGTGGGCGCCCAAGCCCCGGTCGTGGTCCTTCGGGGAAGCCGGCGGTGCCGCGGGCAACGTCGACACGGCCACGCGCGTACTGGAAGCCCTGGACGCCGTCGAGGGCATGACCTTGCTGATCGAGGGCGCCGCCGGCGGCGTCGGGACCATCACCGCACAACTCGCCCGGGCCCGCGGCCTCACCGTGATCGGCACCGCCGGCGAGGGCAATCACGGTTTCCTCGAGGGGCTCGGCGTCGTACCCGTCACCTACGGGCCTGGCCTGGCCGATCGCCTCGCCGCACTGGCTCCGCGCGGTGTCGACGTGGTCCTGGACGCGGCGGGCAAGGGCTCCCTCGCCGAACTGGTGGCCATCGTCGGCGACCCGAACCGCGTGGTGACCATCGCGGACTTCGACGCCGCCCGGCACGGAGTGCGGTTCTCCCGCTCCGAGGCCGGAGGGTCACCGGGCTGGGCAGGGCTGCCGTTGGCGGCGGACCTGGCCGATCAGGGCCGCCTCATCGTCCCCCTGCACGCCGCGTTCCCGCTGAAGGAGACCGCCGCGGCCCATGACGCCAGCGCCGCCGGCCACGCACGCGGAAAGATCGTCATCACCGTGCCCTGAGTGATCGCCCTCGAACTGCCCCGTTCACCAATGCTGTTGGGACCGGCGGCGGCAACGCCGCCGAGCGCACACCGCACGCCGACCCCCGCCTGCACAGTGGCCGGCACCGGCCCCTCCCCGACACCGATGACCGGTCGCACACCAGGCCGGGAATTTTCCGCGGCCCGACCCGGAGACAGCGCGCCCGGCCGTCGTCATGATGTTCTCCGGGACGCTGGCTACGCGTTGGTAACAACGAAGCGTGGTCACACGCGTCCTCCGACAGGTCATCAGGAATCCCAGCCACCCGGGGGAATCATGCGCAAACGCACGTCCAGGCTGCTCGCAGCCGCCGTCACCGCCGCCCTGACCGCCACCGCCACGGCCGCCACCGCCGGCCCGGCGTCGGCGACGGCGCGCTCCACCACCGCCACCACCGCGAGCGACCCCTTCTACTCCTACGACGACAGCACCCCGCTGGCCTCGTTCGCGCCGGGCACCGTGCTCAAAACGCGGACCCTGCCGTACCACGTCCTGGGGCTGCCCACCCCGGTGACGGCGGTCCAGCTGCTCTACCGCACCATCGACGCCCAGGGGCGCCCGTCCGCCAACGTGACCACCGTGCTCCGCAGCCTGACCGGGGACAGCGGCAGAGCCGTCTCCTACCAGTCCTTCTACGACTCGCTCGACCCGGAGGACGGCCCCTCCCGGGCAGTCGCCGGGAACCTCAGCCTGGGCGGCGCGATCCCGAACATCGAGGCGATGTACATCGTGCCGCTGCTCGCCCAGGGCTACAACGTGGTGCTCCCGGACACCGAGGGCCAGAACGCCGACTTCGGAGCCGGGCCGGAGTACGCCACCACCACCCTGGACTCGATCCGGGCCGCGAGCGCGTCCCCGGCGACCGGCCTGACCCCGGACACCCGCTTCGGGCTGATGGGGTACTCCGGCGGCGCCGTCGCCAGCGCCTGGGCGGCCGCGCTCGCACCCGGCTACGCGCCCGAGGTCAACGCCAGACTGGTCGGCTACGCCGAGGGCGGGCTGCTGGTGGACCCGGCGCACATCAACAGGTACATCGACGGCTCGCTGGTGTGGAGCGGGATCATCCCGATGGCGCTGGTCGGGGCCTCGCGCTCCTACGGCACCGACCCCACGCCCTACTTGAACGACTACGGCCTGTCGGTCCTGCGGCAGCTGGAGCACGGCTCACTCACCGACGCCGTGGGCCACTACCCCGGGCTGAGCTGGAAGGCGATGGCCAAGCCCCAGTACGCCGACCCGAACTCGGTGGAGCCCTACGTCATGGCCGTCAACCGGACCAACCTCGGTTCGGCCCCGACCCCGACCGTGCCCGGCTACCTCGCCCAGGGCAACGCGGGCATCCTCGAAGGCACCTTCGCCAACCCGGCCGGCATCGGCACGGGCGACGGCGTGATGGTCGCCGGGGACGTGCGGGCGCTCGCCCGTCAGTACTGCGCGACCGGCACCGCGGCGGTCGCCTACCAGCAGTACGACTTCCTCAGCCACTTCGGCGTCCCCGCCGTCTGGGCCCCGCAGGCCCTGGCCTGGCTGAACGACCGCTTCGCCGGCCGCCCGGCCCCCTCCGACTGCGGTCACATCCCGGCCGGCAACTCCCTCGCCCCGGAACAGCCCGTACCGGCCTCCTGACCTCCGGCCAGGCGCCGATAAGGCGCGCCGGGGCACCCCGGGAAGGCACGGGACCTGGTGATCACGGGGCAGCGACGCCCTGTGATCACCAGGCGGTGCAGGGGACCAGGCCCACGACGAGCCACGCCCTGCGGACCCGCGCCGCCGGGACCGGCAGGGCGACTCGCCCCGACCCCGGCGCCCCCGGCCCGAGGGGACCGGGCGAGACCGCCGCAGGCGTGTCACCGTCCCGGAGCAGGCCTGTGCAGGGCAGCTACTGGCAACCGGTCAGAGGCGCCGACAGCGTCCGGCGGAAGAGGCACTCAGGTAGGGGGCCACCCGGCTACGGCTCTCGTGGGGGCGACGACGCCTTCCAGACCGACGACGGTTCCGTCCCACTGCGCATCGACAGTTCAGGCGAATGCCCGGCCGGATGATCCCGGCCGGGCATTCGCCTGACGGAAGGGCTAGAAGGGCGACCCTCCGTGTCCGATGATCGACTTGAGCATGCCGGGCGATCCCACCCCGTATGCGCCGACGAGTGAGTAGCCGAGCGCGGCCTCACCAGGAGTGAGGGGGGCCTGGGATGTCCAGGAAGCCTCGATCGAGCCCAGGGATGTCCGCTCGAACACGGCCAGCTCAGCCCCGTTCCTGCTGAATCGGGTGAGGCATTCCGAGACGGGCTCGAATGCGTAGGAGGCGTCGCGAAACTCGACGCCGACGCGATACGACCTGCGGGTGGCGAACCCTGTTCCGGGGATGGCCCGGCCCGATCTTGCCGCGCCCGGCCCGGACGACGGCGACCAGGGCGCCGCCCACCACCGGGCGGACCGGACGGCGAAGGCCTCGCCCGGCCGCGGACAAGGGGCCCGGTTCGGCCGCCGAGGCGAAGCGCCACCGGTTCTCGGCGGCGCCGGTCCTGACTTCCCGGCGCAGGCCACTGACCTGCGGTGGGGAGTTTCACCGGGAAGGCGGTGAGTTTCGCTCCGGGGCGCCGGTGAGTGCCCGTCCGGCTCCTCCCCTGATCGGGGGAGCGCGGTTTCCCTCCCGCCCGGGAGGCGCGCACGGGGCGCCGTGTTCCAGGATCGGTCAGGGCCGGAGCGACCGGGCCGAGTGCGTCCGCCGCGACCTCTCCGGGCACTGACCGCGCCGGGAACCCCGGCGAACACCAAAACCGCACGCACACTCCAGAGGTGACATTCCATGAACTCACGTACGCCGCTTCGGTTCCGCGTCCCGCGTCGCAGGACGACTCACGCCGCCGTCGCCGTGGCCGTCGGGGCCCTTGCCCTCGGCGCGCTCGCCCCGTCCGCCGTCGCTGCCCCGGGGGCCGCCGGGCCGGACGCCGTCCAGCAGCGTCTGGACGCGATGGTGAGCCCCGATCACGTGCCCGGCGCTCTGGCCGCCGTCCGTGACCAGGCAGGCCACACCCGTACCTATGCCGCGGGCGCCGGGGACCTGGCCACCGGAGCGAAGGCGCCCCGGGACGGCGAGGTGCGGATCGGCAGCGTCACCAAGACGTTCACCGCGGTGGTCGTGCTGCAGCTCGTCGGCGAGGGCAAGGTCCGCCTCGACGACCCGGTCGAGACCTACCTGCCCGGCCTCCTGCGCGGGCAAGGGATCGACGGGCGCCACATCACGGTGCGTCAACTCCTGCAGCACACCAGCGGACTTCCCGACTACGAGGACGACGTCACCGACGACATCCTCCAGCGCCGCTACCTCTCTCCCCGCGACACCCTGGACATCGCGCTGCGACACGACGCCGTCTTCGCCCCGGGAACGAATTGGGGGTACAGCAACACGAACTACCTGGTGGCCGGGATGATCGTGGAAAAGGTCACCGGACTGTCCCTGGCCAAGGAGATCGACAAGCGCATCATCAAGAAGATCGGGCTGCGCCACACCTACCTCCCCGCCCCCGCCGAGACCACCCTTCGAGGACCTCACCCCCACGGCTACCACAAGGACGGCCCGGACGGATCGTTGCGCGATGTCACCGAGATCGACCCCTCCGCGGCCTGGGCGGCGGGCGCGATGGTCTCCACCAGCGCCGACCTCGCCCGGTTCTTCTCCGAGCTCATGAAGGAAGGCCACCTCCTCGGCGGCCCCGAACTCGAGCAGATGCGCACCACCGTCCCCACGGGCGCGCCCGGCTACGACTACGGACTGGGGATCATGAGGACACAGCTGTCGTGCCACAAGACCGTCTGGTGGCACAACGGCAGCATCCCCGGCTACGGAACCTGGAGCGCCGCCACCGACGACGGACGCGCCGCCAGTGTCACGACGACCGTCGACCCGACCGGCATGGCGGACCTGCAGCCGGCCGAAAACGCCGTCGACGCGGCCCTGTGCGGCTGAACCACGACTCCCCGGCGGCTGCTCCCTGCAGTACGGGCACGGCCACGGATCACACCGCGGTGTGATCCCGGTCGAGGGCCGCACGCGTACGGTACTCACCTGGAGGCATTCCGTAAGCCGCTTTGAACGCCCGGTTGAAAACCGCCGGGTCCGTGAATCCCCAGCGCGCTCCGATCATTCCGACAGGACGCGGCATGAGGCCGGGTGCCGTCAGGTCCGCGCGACAGCGCTCAAGTCGCCGTCCTCGGATAAAGGAACCGACGGTGTGCTTCTCATCGTGGAACAGGTGGTGCAGATAGCGGACGGAGATGCCCTGGGCGTCGGCAACCACCTGCGGCGACAAACCCGGCTCCGACAGGTGCCTCTCGATGAATGCCCAAGGCCCCGCCGGCTTCCACGGCGACCGCGTCCTGGAACAAACCACGATCACCGGTCACGAGAAAGAACCTGGCTGCCCTCCAGACAGAGGAGTACCCGATGAACACGGCAGCAACGAACAGCAAGAGCACCCGGACACGACAGCGGATCGCCGGCACCGGCGCTGCGGCGGTTCTGAAGAAGGTGAAGGTCCTGGCGGTCACGGCCGCCGCGGTGGCGGCGCTCGGCGTCGGCACCGGTGCCGCGCACGCTTCGACGGCGCGGCCGGCCGCCAACCGGTGCCAGAGCGTGCACACCTACCGGACCGGCGGCGAGTACATGGAAGTGCACGGCTGGGGCGGCAAGGGCGCGGTCGTGGACACCTGGGAATACGCCTCCCAGAACGGCCACATCCAGGACAACGAGCGCTGGTGCCTGGAGCCCGCCAGCGGAGGCGGCTGGTACCTGCACCCGTACTACAACCTGGGCCTGTGCCTGGACCTGCCCAGCACGGACGAGATGGTGGTCTGGAGCTGCAACGGCCGGAGCAACCAGCGGTTCTCCTTCAGCAACGGCGCCCCGACCGGCGGTCAGATAACGCCGAAGTCCGACCCCGGCCTCAGGATCAACGCCGGCTTTGCACACGAACAGCTGTTTGCAATCTCGTGGAACAGTACCGACATCACCTTCTGGCTGTAGGCCGTAACGCGAACAAGGCCCCGGGCTCGCGGTGGAGTGGGGCCCTCGCCTCCTGCCTCACCTGATCACCGGCCGCCATCACCATCGGCCGACGCCAGAAGCGCGACCACCAAAGCACTGGAGGCCGGCTGGTCAGACCCGGTGGCGTGGGGTGAGCAGACCGCTCTCGTACCCGACGATCACCAGCTGGACCCGGTCCCGGGCGCCGAGTTTGTCCAGCAGATGGCTCAGGTGGGTCTTCACCGTCGCCGCGGAGACGTGCAGTTCCTGCGCGATCTCCGCGTTGGACCGTCCGGTGCCCACCAGGTGGAGCACCTGCCGCTCCCGGCCGGTCAGACCGTCCAGTGCGGGCGGCGGACCGGCCGGTTCGGTGGCCGGGTGACGGCAGAACTCCGAGATCAACCGCCGGGTGACGCTCGGCGAGAGCAGGCTCTCCCCACCTGCCACCACCCGGATCGCGTGCAGCAGTTCGGCGGGCGGGATGTCCTTGAGCAGGAACCCGGCGGCTCCGGCCCGCAGCGCCGCGAAGACGTGCGCGTCCAGGTCGAACATGGTGAGCATCAGGACCCGCACGTCCGGGTCCCGCTCACAGATCGTCCGGGTGGCCTCGATGCCGTCCGTGCCGGGCATCCGCACGTCCATCAGCACCACATCGGGCCGTTGCTCGGCGACCACCTCGATCGCGGCGGCGCCATCGGCCGCCTCACCGACCACGATCAGGCCGGGTTCGGCGTCGATCAGCATCCGGAAGCTGCCGCGAAGCAGCGCCTGGTCGTCCACCACCAGGACACGGACGGGCTCGGTCACACGGTTCTCCAGACGTTCGTCGTTGCGCCCGGGGGTGGGCGCCCACCCCCGGGCGGTCCGGCGCCCCGGCGCCGGGTGGTTCATCACGCCGGCCCTGATCAGGGCTCTTCCCTCGCCGACGCCAGGGCCTGGTACGGCAGTTCGGCCCGAACGGCGAAGCCGCCCCCGGAAAGCGGCCCGGCCTGGAAGCGTCCACCGAACAACTCCACCCGCTCCCGCATGCCGATCAGACCATGGCTGTGACCACTCCCGTGCCCGGCCGCCTCGGCGGGCCCGGCCGCCTCGGCGGGCCCGTGCCAGGTCAGGTACCCACCGTACCGGCCCGGTCGGCGCGCGCCGCGGCCTCCCGCACCACCCTCGTCGGTCACCTCGATCCGCAACTCCCGCCCGTCGGCGACCAGTTCGACCCGGCAGCGGGTCGGCCCGGCATGCTTGAGCACGTTGGTCAGGGCCTCCTGCACCACCCGGTACGCCGAACTCTGCACCCCCTGCGGCAGGTCGGCAGTGCCCTCGGTGCGCAGTTCGGCGGTGAGCCCGGCCGCGGTGGCACCGGCCACCAGCTCGGGCAACGCCGCGAGCCCGGGCGCCGGCCGGAGCCCGTCCACCCCGTCGGCTTCCGGCTCGGACCCGCCGGCCCGCAGCACACCGAGCATCTGCCGCATCTCGGCCAGCGCCGAGCGGCTGGCCGTCTCGATCACGCGCAGGGCCTCGCCGGCCCCCTCCGGCACGCGCAGGGCCTCGCCGGCCCCCTCCGGGCGGGTGGCCAGCAGGTGATTGGCCACGCCCGCCTTCACCGCGATCACCCCGACGTGGTGCGCCACGATGTCGTGCAGCTCCCGGGCGATCCGCAGCCGTTCCTCGGCGACGGCCTCCACCGCGACCCGCCGGGCCGAGCGGGCGGCGTGCGCACGACGCTCGCGCACCGCCCGGCCGAGCACCCAGGCCATCCCGGCCAGCGCCAGGCCGGCCACGTGGAGCACGAGGTCCTGCCCGCCGCCGGCCGGGGAGCCCGAGACCAGGAGCAGCACCAGCGCGCCGGCGCTCACCACCCCGATCACCGGGGTGGGCACCCGCCGGGCCGGGGTGGTGACGGCCACCTGGTAGAGCGCGAAGGCCACCGCGAGGAACGGCTCCCGGACGGCGCCGGCCACCGAGGCCACCACCGAGGCCACCGCGACCACCGCACAGACCGCGGCCGGACGGGCCCGGCGCAGGGCCAGCGGCAGCCCCATCGCGGCCGCGAGGGCGATCCGGGCCGACCACCCGCCGTGGGAGCTCCACGCCGGGCCCGGCAACGCCAGGAACAGCGCGGTCAGCACCACGGCCGTCAGGCCGTCGACGGCCACCAACTCGCTTTGGCGCAGCGCCCGGACGGCACCGTCGCGGTACAGCGTCGGCCAGGTCGGTGGGAGTTGAGCCATGCGCCCACCGTATCCACCCGGCCACGCGGACGCCTCAGCCGCGGGAATGACCGACCGTGGTAGGAGACGGCGCCGGCGGAGCTGCGCCGCCTCCACCGCGCGGCGGAGGCCACGGTTCGGATCGCCGGCCGATGCGCCGCGGCGCTGCTTCACGGCAGCCTGATGCCGTGATCGAACTACGGCAGCTGACCAAGCGCTATCGCGGCACCGTCGTCATCGACGGGCTCACCTTCACGGTCCGGCCGGGCCGGGTCACGGGCTTCCTGGGCCCGAACGGGGCGGGCAAGTCCACCACCCTGCGGCTGATGCTCGGCCTGGACCGCCCCGACAAGGGCCACGTCCACTACGGGGGCAAGGCCTACCACGAACTGCGCGAACCGCTGCGGCACGTCGGTGCGTTGCTGGAGGCCAAGGCGGTGCAGAACAGCCGCACCGCCTACCACCACCTGCTGTGGCTCGCCCGGACCAACCGCATCGGCCGGGCCCGGGTCCG
Source organism: Kitasatospora sp. NPDC059408 (assembly GCF_042751525.1). Classification (NCBI taxonomy): domain Bacteria; kingdom Bacillati; phylum Actinomycetota; class Actinomycetes; order Kitasatosporales; family Streptomycetaceae; genus Kitasatospora; species Kitasatospora sp. NPDC059408. The sequence continues at coordinate 14,812 of NZ_JBHYWI010000047.1, read as the reverse complement.
CGAGGTGCTCGCCCTGGTGGGCCTGGAGTCCGTCTCCTCCCGCAGGGCCGGCGGCTTCTCGCTCGGCATGGGCCAGCGGCTCGGCATCGCCGCCGCACTGCTCGGCGACCCGCAGGTGCTGCTGCTGGACGAACCCGTCAACGGCCTCGACCCGGACGGGGTGCGCTGGATCCGCACCCTGCTGAGGGGCCTGGCCGCCGAGGGCCGGACGGTCCTGGTGTCCAGCCACCTGATGAGCGAGATGGCGATCACCGCCGAGCACCTGGTGGTGATCGGACGCGGCAGGCTGCTCGCCGACACCAGCATGGACGACTTCATCGCCGACAACTGCCGTCCCCGGGCGCTGGTCCGCACCTCGGAGCCGGACCGGCTGCTGGGCGTCCTGACCCGCGCCGGGCTGACGGCGCACCAGGAGGAGCGCGGCGCCGTGGTCGTCGACGACGCCGGAACGCAGGAGGTGGGCCGGATCGCGGCCGAGGCCGGGCTCGTCCTGGGGGAGCTGTCCACCCGCACGGCCTCCCTGGAGGACGCCTTCCTCCGCCTCACCAGCGGCGCCGCCCAGTACCGGGCCGAGGCCTTCACGGGGAGGAGCCGGCATGTCCTCTAACGCGCCGACGGCCGTGGTCCGGGCCGAACTGACCAAGATCGGGACGGTCCGGTCCACGCTCGTCCCGCTCGTCCTCGCCCTGGTCGTCAGCGTCGGGACCGGCGTGGTGAACGGCGCCTCGGCCCGCTCCGCGATCGACCGGCACAGCCCCCTGCTCCGCCCCGACTTCAATCCGGCCGACGCCGGCTTCGTCGGCGTCCAGCTCGGCCAGCTGGCTCTGATCGCCTTCGCGGTCCTGCTGGTCTGCACCGAGTACGGCAGCGGCATGATCCGCACCTCGCTCGCCGCGGTACCCAGCCGCGGCCTCTTCTACCTCGCCAAGATCACCGCCACCACCACGGCGGCCCTGCTCGTCGCCGTACCGACCACATTCCTCGCCTTCCTCGCCTCCCAGACGGCCCTGGGCCCGCACGGCGTCGAGCTGAGCCACCCCGGAGCGCTGCGCGCCGTCCTCGGGGCCTGCCTCTACCTGACCCTCATGTGCCTGTTCTCACTGGGCATCGCGACGATGCTGCGCAGCACGGCGCTCTCACTCTCGCTGCTGTTCGCCCTCGTCTTCGTGCTCTCGCCGGTGGCCAACACCATCCCGGCGCTGCGCACCCTCGCCCGCTACCTGCCCGACCACGCCGGTGCCGAGGTCATGAAGGCCGATCCGGCCCTCAGTCCGGGAACGGGTCTGCTGGTCCTCACGGCCTGGACGGCGGCGGCCCTGCTGGCCGGCTATCTCACGCTGCGCAGCCGTGACAGCTGAAGACGGTTGTCAGAGCCCCGGCAGCCTGCCGCCGGGCAACGGCACCGGACCCTCGGCGCAGCCGCCCACCACCCGCCCACCACCTGGCCGGCCCCGGCTGCTCCGGCGGCCGGAGGCGGACGTGGCGGACGTGGCGGACCCGGCCGTGCCGGCGAACGCGGCGGTGCCGCCGACCCCCGTGCGTCGGCGGCACCGTGCTGCGGGCCCGGTCAGCCCGCAGCGGCGAAGGCGGCCTTCAGGTGCGGGACGTAGTCGGCGACGGCCGGGGCGAAGCAGGTGTAGCTGTGGGTGCCGGCACAGGCGGGCGACAGGCTCGCGCCGTTGCCGTAGTCGACGTACCGGCTCGGGATGCCGAGCCGGTCGAGGCGGATCTTGACGTTGTTCGCGGCGATCTCGGTGAAGTGCTCGATGGTGTCGTTGTTGCCGGTGTAGAGGGTGACGTCGGTGTTGGCGAGCCTGGCCAGGTTGGCGGGGTCGGCGGGGTTGACCTCGTTCCAGATGTGGTCGGCGTTGAAGACCGGGTACGGCGAGCCGAAGATCGCGTCACTGTCGACCACCGGGCCGTAGTCGGCGCACGGGCCGGCGCCCGGCACGGAGCTGCTGGCCCCGCGCATCGCACCGATCACGTTGAGCTCGGTGGCCAGCACCGCGGCCCGGATCGCCGGGAGGCCGAAGTCGATGCCGCCGGAGAACGAGACGCTGTGCCCGAACAGGTCGGGCCGGTTCTCGGCGTAGCGCAGTGCGCCGTAGCCGCCCATCGAGACGCCGATGACAGCCCGGTGGCTCCGGTCGGGCAGGGTGCGCAGGTTGGCGTCGATGAACGGGACCACCTGGTCGAGGTGGAAGGTCCGCCAGTTCGCGGCGCCGACCACGGTGTTCTGCATGACCCAGTTGGCGTACCAGCCCTTGAGGCCGCCGTCCGGAGTGACGGTGATCATGGAGTCGTCGCGCAGGGCGGGCACCGCGGCGGCGTCGTCCGGGTTGCCGGGGCCGCCGTGCAGGAAGTAGGCCACCGGCCAGCGCTTGGCGGGGTCGGCCGCGTAGCCGGACGGCAGGAAGATCCGGATCTTGTGGGTGCCGGCCAGCTGCGGGGTGGTCACGGTGATGGTGAAGTCGGTGGCCGAGTGCACCTCGGGGGTGCCGACCTGGGTCAGCCGAAGCCGTCGGCCAGCGCGGGCGGGGTGGCGGCGGTGTCCGCGTGGGCGGGGGCGGCGCCGAGCAGGGCGGAGACGGTCAGCGCGGCGGCGGCCAGGGCCGTGCCCAGGTGGCGCCGGGTGGGCGGCGGGGTGGTGGTCATCGTGCGGTCCTTTCGCGGTGGCTGAGGGTGGCTGAGGGCGGGTCAGAGCACGCAGAAGGCGTCGGAGTTCGACTGCCTGGTGTCCCGCTGGCCCTTGGTGCCGCCCAGCAGGTGGTACTCGGTGTTCGCCCGGACGATCTGCTTGGTGCCGTCCTCGCTGCTCAGCCACTCGCTGTCGTAGCCGAGCACGTCGCCGCCGTGGCTCCAGACCCACTGCCCGCAGGGCAGCTGTTTGTGTATGAGGCCGAGGCCGTAGGCGCCGATGCTGGCGATGGCCGGCACGGTGGTCTTGAGTTCGGCCTGCTGGGCGGGCGGCAGCAGCTTGCCGGTGAGCAGCGCCCGGCTGAAGGTGGCCAGGTCGTCGAGGGTGGAGACCATCGCCCCGGCCGCGCCGAAGACCTGGACGTCGGAGGTGGTGACGTCGAGGATCACGAAGGCGAACCCGCCCGGGTACTCGTAGCCGTGCAGGTAGTTGCCGTGCAGGGTCGGGTCGCTGGTCGGGAAGCTGGTGTCGGCGAGCCCGAGCGGGGTGATGATCCGCTGCTGGATCTCGGCGGCCGGGCTGTTGCCGGTCACGGCGGTGATCACCATGCCCGCCAGCACGTAGTTGGTGTTGGCGTAGCCCCAGGTCTGGCCCGGGGCCGAGGTGGGCGCCTGCTGGCGCAGCGCCAGATCCACCAGCGCCTGCGGGGCGAAGGCCTGGTACGGCTGCTGGTTTGCGGCGTAGTTGAGCGCGAGGATGCCGTTCATGTATTCCGGCAGCCCGGAGGTGTGGTTGAGCAGCTGACGGATGGTGATCTTCGAGCCGTCGTAGCCGTTGGCGTTGACGGCGCCGGGCAGCCACTTGGCGACGGTGTCGTCGATCGAGAGGCGGCCCTCGGCCTCCAGCTGGAGCAGCACGGTCGAGGTGAAGGCCTTGGTGTTGCTGCCGATCCGGAACTGGGCCTTCGGGTCGGCGGGCGTACGGCTGTCGCGGTCCTTCACCCCGGCGGCGACGTACTGCACGGTGTCCCCCTGGCGGACCAGTCCGACCACGGCCGGGTAGCCGTCGGCCACGCCCTTGGCGGCGCCGGCCTGGAGCAGGGCTTGGGCGCTCGGCACGTCGGCCAGGGCCGGGGTCGCGGTGGCCGGCGCGGCGAGCGCGGCCAGGATTGCGGCGGCAGCGGTAGTGCGGACCAGCTTCATCGGGTTGTCCCCCCTCGGACGATCTATGACCATGCCCATGACATCACGGGCCATGGAACGGCGGAACCCACGCTGGCCAGAGAGGGCACCGGGCAACAGGCCAACCAACCGGCCATTTACGACCGGACACATAACAGCTGCTCAAACCACCCGACACAACCCCCTACGCCCACTCCACACCGTGCTCGGCGAGCCGCGCGGGCTGGCCAGGGGTCAGCTTCGACCGACGGGCCTCCTGGTCGTTCAGCCAGGCACCGAGCGCGACTTCCACCACCACTCGCTGCTCCTCACCCCCCCCGGGACCGGCCTCCAGGGTTTCCACCAGCTCCCTGTGCAGGCGGGGAACTCAGGGACGCCGCTCCCGCTCGACGAAGACCGCCAGCGCCGCCAGGCCCTGGGCGAACCGGTTGGCGCGGGACACCCTCGGCTTCGCATCTGCCGCGGCCTTCGCGTCCGCCAGCTCGGCGTCGGCCTCGATGCCGACCGCCGACAGCAGGTCCCGCTGCTCCTCCGCCAGCTCGGGCCAGCCGGCCCGCTGCGCCCGTACCCAGCGGCCGAGCTGCTCGCCTTCGTGGACGGTGTCCTCCGGCAGCGCGGTCCAGTCGGCCAGGCCGTCGGTGCCCAGCCACCACAGCCGGGCGACGGCGCAGGCGCGCTGTCAGGTGATCGGCCAGGCGGGGTACCACCAGGGGGCGATCTCCTCCAGCGCCCGCCGCCGCTGCGCCGACGCCCCCGGCCGGCTGTTGGCCCGCAGCTTGCAGCTCCGAGAGCCTGGTTCCGATCGCGTTCCCGCCGTGCTGCGCCGCCAGGTTGCCGTCCTGGCCTTTGGCCCGGATTGGGGCCCGGTCGAGGCCAGTCTCGAACCGGGCGTCGGACACGGACCAGATCATCCCGAGCTGCTCCAGCATGTCGACTCGGTGGTGCGCCGGCTCACCGGCCGTGTGCTCCCCATGACTTCGATAGGACTCCGCCTCCAGTCAGCCGATGAGGTCAGCCGGCGGCGCGGGCACGGCCCTGGCCCTGACCGGGCTGGCCACTCTGCGCGGGCTGCGCACCACCCTCAGCAGGTACGGGCCTGTCCCGGAGACCGTGAGCAGTTCTGCTTGGCGGCTGAGGGAGTTGACGGGTCGGGGGCGCCTGGGAGTGGTCCTGCATCGGCTTGTGCGTCTGAGCGCCGTATCCCGGGAGAGGAAGGTGTGTCAGGCTGATCTTCGTACGGGGGAGCGGCTTCCGATGGGGTTCCGTTAGGTGACGAACCAAGCGGCAAGCAGTCCCCGCGGGTGGCCGGACCGAGGCCTATATGGCTGTGCTGTGCCCGGTGGTGGGCCTGCCGTTGAGGAAGGGCAGTTCAGCTGGTCGTCGCCGGATCGTTGAGCTACCTGTCAGTCATTCGCCATTCACAAACGGCGCCCCTCGCACGGACGGATGTACCAGCGGTGGCTATGGGTGGTGCGGGCAGGTAACGACCCGGGGGAGGGCTCCATGGACACGCGAGTGACCGGCTATTACACGGCGAAGACCGCACAGATCATGGAGAAGTACGGACCAGGGCCGCGGGTGCACTTCCACATCGGTCACTTCACCCCAGGGGCGCAACCCCCGACTCCGTCCTCCCTGGCCGAATTGCGTGCGGGCCTCGTCGCCGCGCAGGAGCGCCTCGTCGCAGAGGCCGTCGCGCACTGGTCGGGCGTCGCCGCGCTCGGTCACCGTGGCCTGGACGTGGGGTGCGGTCTGGGCGGGACGAGCCTGTGGTGGGCCAAAGAGCTCGGCTGCGAGGTCACGGCTGTGACCGCGGTGCCCGAACACGCCCGGCTGGTGGAGGAACTGGCCGGATCCGCCGGGTTGACCACCGTACGATGCCGGGTCTCGGACGCGCACGACACCGGGGACCAGGCCCGTTACGACACCGCGATGGCCTGGGAGGCGGCCTGCTACTTCGACCGGCCCCGCTGGTTCGCCGGCCTACGCCGGACGCTGCGGCCTGGGGGAATGGTCTTCGTCGAGGACGTGTTCGTCCGCGATCCCGTCCCCTGGAAGCCCGTCTTCGACAGGTACTGGCGGACCGACGTCGCCTCGGTAGACACCTATCGGCGAGCTGCGCACACGGCAGGGTTCACCCTCGTCGACGAACGGGACCTGACCGCCGAGACCTCCGCGTTCTGGGACTGGAGCATCGCCTGGAACGCGGAACGTTCTCGCCTCCCGGGTGCCGACCTCCCCCGGCTGCGCGCCTCCACGGCCGCGCACCGGCGCATGCGGACCGCCTGGAACGAGGGCGGTATCGAAGTCCGACTGCTGGCCTTCGAGCGGACCGGGGCATGATCTCCCTCGATGGCGTCGTCCTCGACGCGCTGCGGACCTGGGCGCGCGGCCTGGACATCGCGGAGGACCATCTCGTCGGCGGGCTGACGATGGCCCACTACGTCCGCGACGGGACCGAGGAGTCAGGCACGGGCCTGGGCGGCGGATCCGGCCCGCTGTTCGCATTCGCCGCGGACATGGCTTTCCTCGTCTGGCTCAACGACCACATCGAACGCGGCGAACCCGTTGTGCCCGGGCGACCAACGGTGGACGACCACGTCGAGCGGCTCGCCGTCGTGGTGCTGGCCGGGCATCAACTGCCCTACGAGGAACGGCACTGGTGGCATGCCACTCTGCGCGCCGCATGGGCCGCCGACCGGGCGGCCACCGGGCCGGCGGTCGGCAGGTGGTCGTACGCCGAGTACCTCGACAACGGCGTTGACAGCATCAACATGCCCCACGTCCTATCCACGATCAGCGTCCTGTGGGGGAGCGGCATCGCCGCGCGCCGCACGGAACCGGACGTTGCGGCCACGATCCGCGTCCTCGGGATCCGCCAGCGGCTCTCCAACGACCTGGCCAGCCTCGCCAAGGAACAGCTCTCCGGCGACCCCGGCAACGCGGTCCTGCTGATGGAGCGGTGGCTCGGCCAGGAGCAGGCGGCCCGGTTCGTTGCGGACGAGCTGGACGGCCACGACCGCCTGCTGACCACAACCCTCGCCCGGCTGCCCCCAGGTGACCCGGTTGTCGCCGCCGCACTCGCGATTGTGACGGGACTCCAAGGAGCCCAACGCGACCTGACACGCTACAGCGCAGCGCCGTAGGAGCCCTGCGCCGCCAGCTCCACTACCCCCCGAGGGAACCGAGCGGCACCAACATCGCCGCGCCGGCCCGGACGGGGCTGGGGCGCCCGCAGCGCGCGAGCGACCGGGAGGCGGAGAAGGTACCGGTCGTCGTCGGTTCCGGCGGTGTACGCGAGCTCGGCGGCAGGCTGGTACACCCCGGTGCCGGCCGGCAGTCCCGCCGCCTTCGCCGCCAACGCCCTGGTCCAGCGTTTGCGCCCCTGCTCGCCCAGGTCCGCGCGATCGCCTGCGGCCGGACCGTACCGATCGCGTCCGGACCGGTCACCGCAGGGCCGGCTTGGTCGGACCGGCCCTCATGAGTTGGGCGAGGCGGTCCCAGGCCGGGGATGAGGCCCCTGCCTGGGTCTGCGCGGCCAGCTGGGCGATCCTGGGGTTGTCGACGGGTCCGGCTTCGGACGAGCCGTGGTGGCCGGCGAGCCACGTGCGGGTGCGCTCTGCGAGCGCGGGCAGGCGGGGGTCGTCCGGCGACCAGTCGTAGGCGGCGTCGGTCTCACGGTAGAGGGCGCTGAACTCGCCGTCGGTGATCAGCTCCTGCTTCTGCGCGAACCACCGGTCGGCGTCCTCGGGTGAGGCGGCGTGCAGGAGGATCCAGCCGTCACGTTCCAGACGCACCTGGCGCTCGCTGACGCCGAGCTCGCGCAACCGGTCGAGGTAGTCGGCGACCTCCGGGGAGACGAACAGCCGATCGCCGCTGCGCAGCCGGGCGAGGTTCGCACGGGCTTGCCGTAGGTGCGCGATGCGGTCCCGGAGGTCTTGGTCGATCTCGGCGATGGCCGTGGCGAGCGTGTCGGGGTCCCCGTCCAGGAGGTCCTTGACGCGGGCCAGCGGTACGCCCGCGCCTGCCAGCGTCCTGATCTTGACCAGGGTGAGGGCTTGTTGGGCGTCGTAGCGCCGGTAGCCGGACGAGTCGCGGTCGGGCTCGGCGAGCAGGCCGCGCTCGTGGTAGTGGCGGACGGCCTTGGCGGTCACCCCGGCGTAGTCGGCGAGTTGGCCTATCGTGAGCATGCTGGAGATCCTCTCACCCGGGGGCCGTGCGGGGGCCGTCCCGGGGGTCGTTCGGGGGGCCGTCGCGGGGGGCGTTCCGGGGGGTCGGACCGGGCAGGTCAGACCCGCACGGTCAGTCGGCCGCCGCCGTTGCGGAAGCGCGCCCGGCCGTCGCTGACGTCGTGGTAGGACACCAGCAGCAGGCGCAGGTACCCGTCGAAGGCCTCCAGCGGGAATCCGGCCGGCGCGAACAGGCCGGGCCTGATCGGCACGAGGCGCTGCGGCGGGGCACAGACCCTCCCGCCGGCGAACTGCGTGAAGATCCGCTCCTGCGAGGCGTCCGCCGGCTCGTACGTCACCCGCTCCTCGAGCCGGCCGTCGACGACGCTGACGTCGACGCGGAGTTGGTTGGAGCGGTACGTGCCCACGTACGGAGTGAGGTCGACGTCCTCCTCCAGCTCGGTGATCAGCACAGGGACCTGCACACCGAGGTGCTCGCCGAGCAGCCATCGCAGGATCCGGTCCTGCAGCATGATCGCCCCCGGGGCGTTGCCGAACGCGGTGAACACCAGGTCGTGCTCGGGAAGGACGCACAGGATGGACACCCCGCCCGGCGAGGCACCCGACATGGCCAGGACGGTCGTGTCGCCGAACGGATACCGCACCCAGCCCAGGCCGATCGGCGGGGTGTTCGGGGTGCCCATGTCGAACGCCACCTGCTGCATCAGCGCGGTCGACTCGGCCGACAGGACGCGCGCGCCGGACGGGGACACACCGCCCGCGAGGTGGGTGCGCCCGAAGGCGAGCAGGTCGGCGATCGTGCCGATCGGCGTGCCGCCGGCCGGCCCCCAGGTATCGGGCAGCATGAACATGCTGGTGGGCCTGGCCGCCATGGTCTGCGGATCCGGGAAATGGCCGACCGCCGTGCTGCGCAGGATGGCCTCCTCGGCCGAGGCGCTGGAGTCGGTCATGCCGACCGGCGTGTAGAGCTCACGCTTGAGCAACTCGGGGAAGGGCAGCCCGGTCACCGCCTCCAGCAGGCGGCCCGCCACGATCATGCCGCCGTTGGAGTAGCTGAGCCGCTCTCCGGGCTCGAACAGGGCACCGCAACTGCCTGCGAGGCCCTCGACGTAGGTCTTCAGGGCGTCACGGCCCTTGGCATCGGGGAAGAACAGGTCCGCGTCGATGCCGTTGGTGTGCGAGACCAAGTGCCGGACCAGGATCTTGTCCGCCACACCCGGCGTGGTCAGGGCCAGTTCGGGCAGGTACCCCACCACCGGCGCGTCGAGGTCCAGCACCCCGCGCTCGACCTGCTGGAGGACCAGCGTGGTGGTCAGGACCTTGGTGACGGAGCCGAAGAGGAAGCCGGTGTCCTCGCGCATCGGTGCGCCGGTGGCCGTGTTCGCGCAACCGTGGGCGACGACGACCTGCTCGCCCGCGTGGTAGACGCCGGCGACGAACCCGGGGACGTTGTCGGACTCGCAGTAGGCGGCGGCCTGCTCGCGGATCCGGGCTTCGAGGGTGCTGAACGAGTTGTCGGTCATGCGGACCATCGTCGAACCCTGCCCCTGGGACAAGGTCAAGCCCGGAACCCGGAAAGCCCGCGCCTGGTACGACCCGGCGCTCTTCGATGACCGGCGCGACGCCTGGTCCGGCAAGGTCCCGGGCAAGGCCGGGTCGACGCCGCGGGAGCCCTGACGATCAGTCGGCGAATCGTCCGACAACGTTCAGCGGAAGTTCATCGGTTCAATTTCGTACACATTTCGCGTGCCTGTGATTCTCGTCGCATCCACACCTTCTGACGGTCTTTTAGCACGGTTGCGGTCCGGTGCACCGATGCGTGAGCGTTACTGTGGTGGAGCGGCAACGTGGCTGCTCGGACCGGGCACGCCTCCTTGCGACCTAAGTTTCTTTCGTGGTGCGCACGCGATGAACCGTGTTCGCGCCGCCTTTTGGGAGAGGCGACTTGGCCCTCGAATTCATTCCGGCCCGTCTTGATGACGTGGACGCTCTGTTGACGCTCTACCGCCAGGTGTACGGGCGGAGCTACGCCCTGCCGCTCGGCACCGACCCCGAGGTGATGGCCCGTGAGATCACGGCCCCGGACACCACCTGGCTGGTGGCCCGGGAGCCCGGCGGCGACCGGTTGCTCGGGTCCATCCTCGGTACGGTCGACCCGGCCGCGCGGATCGGCAAGCTGCAGGGCCTGGTGATCCATCCCGACGCCCGTGGGCTCGGCGGGGCCAATCTCGCCGTACAGCAGCTCGCAGACCAGCTGCTGACGGGCGACCACCCGGTCGACTCCGTGTACGCGACCGCCCGGACCGACACCACCGCCCCGCAGCGCATCTGCCTGAAGTCCGGCTTCCGCGCGCTCGGCGTCCTGCCGAACCTGCGCAAGGCCGCCTGGCACGAGACCATGGTGCTGCTGGCCAAGCACCGCGCGGGCGTACTGGAGCAGCGGCTTCCGGTGTACAAGGTCCCGTCCGCGCTCGACGGGCTGGTACGGGCACTGGCGGACCTGCCGGGGCCCGCGCAGCGACCGGAGCGCGTGGACGAGCCGCTGCCCAGGCCGAGGAAGGGCGGGCGCGCCGTCCGGGAGCTGGAGTTCATCGACGCGCCGGCTTTCGTGAGCCGCCGGTTCGGCGGGCTGGGGGAGTGCTTCTACCCGTTCCACGAGCCGAACGTCATGCTCTCCGCCGCCGACGGCGCCTACGAGGTGTACGCGCACCTCAGCCCCGCCGACGGGTACTGCACGCTGATCGGCATCGAGCTCGCGGAGATCGGCGAGGAGCTGGACACCATCACCGACCGGCTGGCCGCGCACGGCGCCCGGTACATCGAGGCCCTGGTGCCGCTGGACAGTTACCACTCGCTGCGCCGGCTGCTCGGGCACGGCTTCCTGCCGGTGGCGGCCTACCCCGCGATGCGCCGGGAGGCCGAGGGCTTCCGCGACTACGTGGTGCTGGCCCGGATCCTGCAGCCGCTGGACTTCCGGGGCCTGGCCATCGACGCCGCGTTCCAGCCGTTCACCGAGCAGTACATCGAGCTGTGGAAGCAGCAGCACCTCGACACCCACGGGATATTCCAATGAACAAGTACCTCCAACCGGTCTCGGTACCGGACCCCGAAGCACTCGCCCGCGTACAGCAGCTGGCAGACCTGGCCGAGCCGTACCGCGCCGGGGACGACGTGGACGCCCTGTTCACGGCGGCGATGAACGAGATCAACGCCTGGCACGCCGAGCGTTCGCCCTACTTCGGCAAGCTGTGGGCGGCCGAGGGGCACACCCTGGAGTCCATCGAGGACCTCCACCGACTGCCGTTCGTCCACGCCAACTTCTTCAAGCTGCACGAGGTGCTGTCGCTGCCGCGCGAGGAGACGCTGCTGACCCTGACCTCGTCCGGCACGACCGGCCAGAAGTCGCAGATGGCCTTCGACGACTTCACCCTGCGGGGCGGCCAGCGGATGGTCGCCCGGGTCTTCGACCACTACGGCTGGATCAAGTCCGAAGACGACGAGCCGGTCAACTACCTGCTCTCCAACTACCAGCCCCGGCCGGGCCTTAACCTCGGCACCTCGTTCACCGACGAGTACCTGTGCCACTTCGCTCCCGTCCGCTCGGTCGAGTACGCGCTCAAGCACACCGGCAGCGGCCACGAGTTCGACCCGTTCGGCTGCGTCCGCGCGCTGATCCGCTTCGCCGAGGAGGGCGCGCCGGTCCGGATCCTCGGCTTCCCCGCCTTCCTCTCCTTCACGCTGGACCGGATGCGCGAACTCGGGCTGCCGCCCCTCCGGTTGAACCCGGAGTCGCTGGTCGTCTTCGGCGGCGGCTGGAAGGGCAACGCGGACAAGCAGGTCGCCAAGCCGGAGCTGTACCGGCGCATCCACGAGCAGCTCGGCATCCCGGACGAGCGGATCCGCGACGGCTACGGCGCCGTGGAGCACTCCGTCCTGCACATGGAGTGCCCCAACCACCGCCTGCACGTCCCGGTCTGGGCCCGCCAGCTGGTCCGCGACGTGCGCACGCTCCAGCCGCTGCCGTACGGCCGGAGCGGCTACCCCCAGTTCATCTCGCCGTACATCACCTCGGTGCCGGCCCAGTCCGTGCTGATGGGCGACCTGGTCACCCAGCACGCGCCGGAGGAGTGCGGCTGCGGCCTGCCCACGCCCTGGTTCGAGGTGCACGGGCGGGCCGGGATCAGCCGCAACCGCAGCTGCGCCGTCGCCGCCGCCGAACTGCTCAAGACCGAGGGGAAGAAGTGACTCAGCACTACTGGCAGGGCGCGTGGGTGGACGACGCGGAGGCGGCTGCCCGCCTGGAGCGCCTCGACGAGTACGCCGCCGGCGCGCTGGCCGAGCGGCTCAGCCCGATCACCGTGCTCGCCGCCTGCGACCGCCTGGCCGGCGCGCTGGCCGACCCGGCGAGCGAGCACTCCGTCCGGCTGGCGGGTCTGCTGCGCGAGGCGGGCGTGCCCGAGGACGAGACCTCGCGGACGATGCGCGACCTGACCGAGGCGCTGTCCCGGGAGGAGCTGGAGGTCAAGCTGACCCGCGAGCTCGGCGGCATCGACCCCGGGCGGCTGGCGCGCTTCGACTTCCGCCGGGAGGTCTTCGAGGGCTGGCTGCCGGTCGGCCTGCTGGTGCACATCGCGCCGGGCAACGCACCCGCCGCCGGGGCGCTCACCGTGGTCGAGGGCCTGCTCGCGGGCAACCTCAATGTCGTCAAGACCAGCGGCGAGGGGCGGTTCACCCATGAACTGCTCGCCGCCCTGGCGCAGTTCGACGCCACCGGAGCGATCGCCCGGCAGGTCGTGGTGCTCGGCTTCCCGTCCTCGCGCACCGACTGGCTCGAACGACTGTGCGCGGCCGCCGACGCCGTCGCCGCCTGGGGCGGCGAGGAGGCCATCGCCTCGATCGCCGCGCTGATACCCGCCGGCTGCCGACTGGTCGACTGGGGACCGAAGCTCTCCTTCGCGTACCTGACGGCCGATGCCTGGTCCGCGCCCGAGACGCTGGACGGCATCGCCGACGACATCTGCCGCCTCGAACAGCAGGCCTGCGCCAGCCCGCAGGTGGTGTACCTGGACACCGAGGACCAGGACGAACTCTTCGCCTTCGCCGAGCGGTTCGCCGCCGTGCTCGCCGCCCGCGCACCCGCACCGCACGACCGCGAGCCGCTGGAGAGCGCCGAGATCACCAACACCGTCCTGGTGGCCCGGCTGGAGGAGCACCTCGGGCTCACCAAGGTGCATGCCGCTCCCGACGCGAGCTGGCACGTGCTCGCCGACACCCGCAGCGCGCTGCGTGCCTCGCCGCTGCACCGCACGGTCTGGGTCAAGCCGCTGCCGCGCAAGCGGATCGCCGAGGTGCTGCGCCCGATGCGCCGCTACCTGCAGACCGCCGGGATCGGCGCGAGCCGCACCGACACCGCGGAGCTGGCCGGCGCCGTGCTGGCGGCGGGCGTGCAGCGGGTGACGGTGCCCGGCGGAATGCTCGGCAGCTATGACGGCGAGCCGCACGACGGCGTGTACGCGCTGCAGCGCTACAGCCGCCGGGTGGACGTCCAGCTGGACGGGCGGTTCACCGGCGACGCCTGCCTGGACGACCTGGTCGGTGCGCGTGAACTCGCGCCCCCGGCGGTCGCGGTGACCGGCAAGACGGAGTTCGAGCAGCTGCAGAGCGACCTCAGCCGTGCGGAGGTCTTCTTCCGCAGCGGCGGCAGCTCCGGCGCGCCCAAGCTCTCCGCGTTCAGCTGGGACGACTACCACGAGCACATGCGGTCCGGCGCGGAGGGCCTGCTGGCGGCCGGGTTCGACCCGCGGACCGACCGGGCGATGAACCTCTTCTTCGGCGGGCAGCTGTACGGCGGGTTCTCCAGCTTCTTCTCGGTGCTGGAGACGCTCGGGGCGGTCCAGTTCCCGATGATGGCGCAGGACGACCACGCGGCGGTCGCCCGGTCGGTGGTCGAGCACGGGGTCAACACCCTGTTCGGCATGCCGAACTACCTGCTGCGGGTCTTCACCGAGGGCGCGGACCTGCTGCGCGAGTACCGAGGGGTTCGCAAGCTGTTCTACGGCGGCGAGCACTTCCCGGCACGCCAGCGTGAGTGGCTGCGCGAGGAGTTCGGGGTCGAGCTGGTCCGCGCCGGCGCGTACGGCAGCGTCGACGCGGGCCCGCTTGGCTACCAGTGCCCCACGGCGCCGGACCGGGTGTACCACCTGTTCAGCGGGCTGCACACGCTGGAGATCCTCGACCGCGAGGCGGACCGGCCGGTGCCGGCGGGTGAGGCCGGGCGGCTGGTGTTCACCGCGCACACCCGGCGCGGGCAGCGGCTGGAGCGGTACGAGATCGGTGACCTCGGGCGCCGGCTGACCGAGGACTGCCCGTGCGGTCGGCGCACCCCGCGTTTCGAGCTGCTGGGGCGCTTCGGCGACATCTTCCGCAGCGGCAGCCACTTCCTCAACTACCGGCGGTTCGTCCAGGTCGCGGAGGAACGGCTGGAGCACCACGGTGCGCTGCAGATCCTGCTGGACGAGGACGACGCCGCCAACGAGACGCTGACCGTCCGGCTGGAGGGCCGGCCGCAGGACGGGCAGGGCATCCGGGAATTCCTGGACGGGTACCCGGATCTCGCGGCGGCGGTGGAGCGGGACCGGCTGGTGGAGCTGCGCGTGGAGCGCGTACCGGCCGCGGACTTCGCGCAGACGGCGGCGAGCGGGAAGCTGCTGGCCGTCGTGGACCGACGGTCCAGGAACCGCTGACGTTCCGAAAGACGCGGAGGAACCGCGCGACCGGCCATGCGGCTTGGGATGCCGCATGGC
>NZ_JBHYWI010000046.1:0-71088 GCF_042751525.1 Kitasatospora sp. NPDC059408 | reverse complement strand
GGCGCTGAGCGCCCGGGCCCGGCGGGGCGGGGGGCGCGGGGGGCCCCGCCGGGGGGAGGGGGGGTACGGGGCCCCCCCGGCGGGGGGGTGGGTGCCCCGCCCGGGTCGGCCCGTTTCACAGCTCCAGCGGTAGGGCTGTCACTTCTGTTCCGCGATCGCCTTGTTGAGGAGGACGACGTTGACGCCCTCCTGGCCGAGGAAACCGAGGGAACGGCTTTCGGTGTACGTGTCGACCAGCTTGGCGACCGTCTCCACCGGGAGCTTGCGCTCCCTGGCGACCCGGTTGACCTGCTCCTTGGCGTAGGCCACCGAGATGTGCGGGTCGAGGCTGGAACCGGAGGAGGTCAGCGCGTCCGCCGGGACGCTCGCCGGGTCGACGCCGTCGAACTCGGCGGCCGCGGCGCGGCGGTCGTTGACGGCCTTCAGCAGGTCGTCGCTGTTCGGGCCGAGGTTGGAGGCGCCCGAGTTGTCGCCGGCGTAGTTGTTCGCGGAGGGGCGGGGCTGGAACCACTTCGGGTCCGGCACCGGCTCCTCCTTCGGGTCGTCCGGGTTCTTCTTCGGCAGGTTGTAGTTCTGGCCGAGCAGGCTCGAACCGACCTGGTTGCCGTCGGACTTCACGATCGAGCCGTTGGCCTTGTCGCTGAAGGCGACCTGCGAGATGCCGGTGACCAGCAGCGGGTACGCGATCCCGAGGATCACCGTCAGGACCAGCAGCATCCGCAGCGCGGTGAAGTGGGTGCGGACGGTCGTCGGCAGGGGCTTGGACATGATGCTTCTTTCCTTTCCCTGCGTCAGCTGAGGCCGGGGATGAACTGGACGACGAGGTCGATCAGCTTGATCCCGACGAACGGCACGATCAGTCCGCCGATGCCGTAGATCCCGATGTTGCGGCTCAGCAGGGAGCTCGCGTCGGAAGGACGGTAACGGACGCCGCGCAGGGCGAGCGGGATGAGGCCGATGATGACCAGGGCGTTGAAGATGATCGCCGAGGTGATCGCGGACTGCGGGCTGTGCAGGCCCATGATGTTGAGGTGCCGCAGGCCCGGGTACACGCCGGCGAACATCGCGGGGATGATCGCGAAGTACTTGGCCACGTCGTTGGAGATCGAGAACGTGGTCAGCGCGCCGCGGGTGATGAGCAGCTGCTTGCCGATCTCGACGATCTCGATCAGCTTGGTCGGGTTGGAGTCGAGGTCGACCATGTTGCCGGCCTCCTTGGCCGCCATGGTCCCGGTGTTCATCGCGACGCCGACGTCGGCCTGGGCGAGCGCGGGGGCGTCGTTGGTGCCGTCGCCGGTCATCGCGACCAGCTTGCCGCCCTCCTGCTCCTTCTTGATCAGGGCCATCTTGTCCTCGGGCGTGGCCTCGGCGAGGAAGTCGTCCACGCCGGCCTCCTCCGCGATCGCCTTGGCGGTCAGCGGGTTGTCGCCCGTGATCATGATGGTCTTGATGCCCATCCGGCGCAGCTCGTCGAAGCGCTCGCGCATGCCCTCCTTGACCACGTCCTTGAGGTGGATGACCCCGAGGACCTTGGCCGGAGCGTCGGCGATCTTCGTGGCGACCACCAGCGGGGTGCCGCCGGCCGCGGAGATGCCGTCGACCAGGGTGGCGACCTCGCCGCCGACCGAACCGCCGTTCTCGTTCACCCAGTTGGTGACGGCGCCGGCCGCACCCTTGCGGACCTGGTGGACGCCCTCGGGCTCGTCCAGGTCCACGCCCGACATGCGGGTCTGGGCGGTGAACGGGACCCAGGTGGCGTGCGTCAGCTCGCCCTGGGCGCGGGCCCGCAGGCCGTACTCGGTCTTCGCCAGGACCACGATCGAGCGGCCCTCGGGGGTCTCGTCCGCGAGCGAGGACAGCTGCGCGGCACTGGCCAGCTCGTCGGTCTCCACGCCCGGGGCGGGCAGGAACTCGGCGGCCTGGCGGTTGCCCAGGGTGATGGTGCCGGTCTTGTCGAGCAGCAGGGTGTTGACGTCGCCGGCGGCCTCGACGGCGCGGCCGGACATCGCCAGCACGTTGCGCTGCACCAGGCGGTCCATGCCGGCGATGCCGATCGCGGACAGCAGCGCGCCGATGGTGGTCGGGATGAGCGCCACGATCAGGGCGACCAGGACGATCATCGACTGCGGGGCGCCCGCGAAGGTCGCCATCGGCTGGAGCGTGACGACCGCGACCAGGAAGACGATGGTCAGCGAGGCCAGCAGGATGTTGAGCGCGATCTCGTTCGGCGTCTTCTGCCGGGCGGCGCCCTCGACGAGGGCGATCATCCGGTCGATGAACGACTTGCCGGGCTCCGAGGCGATCTTCACCACGATCCGGTCCGACAGCACCTTCGTACCGCCGGTGACGGCGCTGCGGTCGCCGCCGGACTCGCGGATCACCGGCGCGGACTCACCGGTGATCGCCGACTCGTCGACCGAGGCGACACCCTCGACGACGTCGCCGTCGCCCGGGATGATCTGCCCGGCCTCGACCACCACGTGGTCGCCCAGCTGGAGCGCGGTCCCGGGGACCTCCTCCTCGGCCTGGCTCTTCGGCCAGTCCAGCAGGCGGCGGGCGACCGACTCGGTCTTGGTCTTGCGCAGGGTGTCGGCCTGGGCCTTGCCGCGGCCCTCGGCGACGGCCTCCGCCAGGTTGGCGAAGATCGTGGTGAGCCAGAGCCAGACGGTGATCGACCAGGCGAAGACCGACGGGTGGGCGATCGCGGAAACGGTGGTGACGACCGAGCCGACCTCGACCACGAACATGACCGGGTTCTTGATCATCACCCGGGGGTCGAGCTTCTTCACCGCGTCCGGCAGCGAGGTGAGCAGCAGCTTCGGGTCGAGCAGCCCGCTGGACACTCTGTGCGAGCCGGCGGCGGCCTCGGCCTTGTCGGCCGGTGCGGGGGTGAGCGTAGGGGTGGACATCAGGAGAGACCTTCCGCGATCGGCCCGAGAGCCAGGGCCGGGAAGTAGGTGAGGCCGACGACGATCAGGATCACGCCGGACAGCAGGCCCACGAACAGCGGCTTGTGAGTGGGCAGGGTGCCCGGAGTGGCCGGGACCGGCTGCTGCTGGGCGAGCGATCCGGCCAGCGCCATGACGAAGACGATCGGCAGGAAGCGGCCGAAGACCATCGCCAGACCGAGCGCGGTGTCGTACCAGTCGGTGTTGACGGTGATGCCGCCGAAGGCCGAGCCGTTGTTGTTGGCGGCCGAGGTGAACGCGTACAGCACCTCGGAGAAGCCGTGGGCGCCCGAGTTGAGCATCCCGGCCCGCTCACCCGGCAGCGCCATCGCCACACCGGTGCCGACCAGCACGATGGTCGGGGTGGTGAGGATGTACAGCGAGGCGAACTTCATCTCGCGGCCGCCGAGCTTCTTGCCCAGGTACTCGGGGGTGCGCCCGACCATCAGGCCGGCCACGAAGACCGCGACGATGGCCAGCACCAGCATGCCGTACAGGCCGGATCCGGTGCCGCCGGGCGCGATCTCACCCAGCATCATGTTGAAGATCGTCAGACCGCCGCCGAACGGCGTGAACGAGTCGTGGAAGGAGTTGACCGCACCCGTCGACGTCAGCGTCGTCGAAGCGGCGAACAGCGAGCTGGCCGCGATGCCGAAGCGCTGCTCCTTGCCCTCCATCGCGGCGCCCGCGGCCTGCAGGGCGGTGCCCCCGTGCTGCGACTCGGCGAAGGTGAGCAGGGCGGCCGAGGCGACCCAGAACAGACCCATCACGGCGACGATCGCGTAGCCCTGGCGGTTGTCGCCGACCATCCGGCCGAAGGTGCGCGGCAGGGCGAAGGCGATCACCAGGAGCAGGAAGATCTCGACCAGGTTCGAGAAACCGGTCGGGTTCTCGAACGGGTGCGCCGAGTTGGCGTTGAAGAAGCCGCCGCCGTTGGTGCCCAGGAGCTTGATGACCTCCTGGGAGGCCACCGGGCCGCCCGGGATCTTCTGGACCTCGCCCGACAGGGTGTGCACGTCGGTGAAGCCGTGGAAGTTCTGGATCACGCCGCTGGCGGCCAGCACCAGGGCGAAGACGATCGACAGCGGCAGCAGCAGCCGCAGCGAGATCCGGGTGAGGTCCACCCAGAAGTTGCCGACGCGGTCGGTGCGGTTGCGCGTGAAGCCCCGGATCAGCGCGGCCACGACGGCGATGCCGACGGCCGCGGAGACGAAGTTCTGCACCGCCAGGCCCATCATCTGCACCAGGTGGCCCATCGCGGACTCGCCGCTGTAGGACTGCCAGTTGGTGTTGGTGACGAACGAGATCGCGGTGTTCCAGGCCTGGTGGCCCTCCATCTGCGGAACACCCAGGTTCAGCAGGAGGAAGGTCTGCAGCCGGATCAGGGCGTAGAGGAAGAGGACGGAGACCGCCGAGAAGGCCAGCACCGAGCGGAGGTAGACCGGCCAGCGCTGGTCGGCGTCGCCGTCCACGCCGATCACCTTGTAGATGCCGCGCTCGACTCTGAGGTGCTTGGCCGAGGTGAGGAGCCCGGCGATGTAGTCGCCGAGGGGGCGGTAGCACAGGGCCAGCGCGCCGACGAGGGCGATGGCCTGCAACCAGCCAGCGAGAGTGGATCCCATGTCAGAACTTCTCCGGGAAGATCAGCGCGACGACGAGGTAGCCGACGAGAGCGACGGCCACGATCAGACCTGCGAGGTTCTCGGCGCTCATGCGTCCACCTCGCTTCGCTCGGCAGCCGCTTCGCGCCACACGCGCCCCTGGATGGTTCGTTCGCTGCGCTCACTCACAGCTTCTCCACCCCCCGCGCGATCAGGGCGATGACGGCGAACACGGCGACCGTGACACCGACGTAGATGAGGTCGGACATGGGCTCCACCAGCGTGGTTCGGGAGACTGCCGCGACCGGCCGGGGGGCTGGTCGCGGCACCGGCGGAAGACCGGCTGAAGCAGCAAACCAGCCATCAGAGGGGCGTTATGGGTTCCTGACGCCCTCCATACGGGTGAACGGTGGACGTTGACGCGACCTTGACGCGGACGGGTGCCAGGACGCGGAACGGTCCCGGACGGGGCGTTCCGTCCGGGACCGTTCGTATCCGAATGTGCAGGTCAGGTGCGTACTGGGTGCGGTGGGGGCGCCGGTCACATCCTCATGCGCAGGCGGCACACGACCGCGTCGGTGCTCCGGCGCAGGGCGCGGTCGATCACGGCGCCCCGCCGGTTCTGCAGCGCCCGCTGGTACCAGTGGGCGGGCTCCACCTCGGGGATCAGCACCGTCAGGCGGTCGTACGCGTGCTCCTCCCCCAGCCTGTTGACGAACTCCGCGATCGGCTGGCCCAGCCGGCGGTGGCCGTCCGGGATCTCCACCAGGGGCACGCCCGGGTCCCACAGCTCCCAGTCCCGCCGCAGCGCCTCGGCCTCGGCCTGCTCGTGCACGACGGTCACCGCCATGACCTCGTCGCCGAGCGACAGCGCCGCCGACAGGCCGTCCCTGGTGAGCCGGGTGATCGCCGTCACCGGGACGACGACCAGGCTGCGCCGGCGGACCACCGCGCCGGGCACCCGGCCCAGCTCCAGGCGTTCGCCGATCCGCTCGTAGCCGCGGTGGATCAGCTCGAAGAGCAGCACCAGCAGCGGCAGCGCCACCACGATGCCCCAGGCGCCCTCGGTGAACTTGGTGCCGGTCACGACGAGCGTCGCGACACCGGTGAGCACGGCGCCGAAGCCGTTCAGCGCGGCCTTCCACCGCCAGTTGGCCGGCCGGTGCAGGTACCAGTGCTTGACCATGCCGACCTGGCAGATCGTGAAGCCGACGAAAACGCCGATGGAGAACAGCGGCACCAGGCTGTTGACGTCACCGCCGGAGCCGACCAGCAGCGCCGCCGAGACGATCGCGAGGAAGAGGACGCCGTGCCGGTGCACCTGCCGGTCGGCGCGCAGCGCGAACACGTGCGGGAGGTGGTTGTCCCGGGCCAGCAGGTGGAGCAGGACGGGCAGGCCGCCGAAGGAGGTGTTGGCGGCCAGGCCGAGCAGGACCACGGTGGAGAACTGGACGACGTAGAACGCGGCGCCGTGCCCGAGCGAGGCGTCGGCCAGCTGGGCGAGCACGGTGACGCCCTCGACCGGCTGGAGGTGGAAGCGGCCGATCAGCACGGCCAGTCCGATCAGCATCACGCCGAGCAGCGCGCCCAGCGCGACCTCGGTGTGCTGGGCGCGCTTGACGCGCGGCGTACGGAAGGAGGGGACGGCGTTGGCCACCGCCTCGACGCCGGTCAGCGCCGAGCAGCCGGCCGCGAAGGCCTTCAGCAGGAGCAGTGCTCCGACGGTGGTCGCGTTCTCGGCCAGCACGGACGCGTGGCCGGCGGCGGCCGCGGTGCTGGCGGGGGCGTCCCGGAACAGGCCGACCACGATGATCGCCATGATCGAGAGGACGAAGACGGCGGTCGGCGCCATGAACCAGCGGGCCGACTCGGCGATGCCGCGGAGGTTGACGGCCGTCACCAGGGCCAGCACGCCGAGGCAGAGCCAGACCCGGTCGTCGTACAGGCCCGGCACGGCCGAGGTGAGCGCGGCCACGCCGGCCGTCACCGAGACCGCGACGTTCAGGATGTAGTCGATGACCAGCGAGGCCGCGGCCGTGAGGGCGGTCCGGCGGCCCAGGTGCTCCTTGGCCACCGCGTACGACCCGCCGCCGTCCGGGAAGGCCGCGATCACCTGCCGGTAGGACGCCACCAGCACGGCCAGCAGGACGGCTATCGCCACCGTGACGGGGAGCGTGAAGCCCAGCCCGTACGCCCCGGCCGCGGCGAGCACCAGGACGATCGACTCCGGCCCGTACGCCACCGAGGCCATGGCGTCCAGCGAGAGGGCGGCCAGGCCGCCGAGGGCCGAGAGGCGGTGCCGTTCGTCACCCGCGCCGGCGTCCGGGGGCTGGGGGTCGGCCTCGACGGCCGGGGTGGAGATGGCGCTGGACATCGACGGGACCTCCGCAGTCGGTAGTTGCTCCGATCCTGCGGGTCACGGCCCCGGCGGGACTCCGGCCCCTACGCGATCCTGACGCGGCCGGGAACGCCTTTTACGCGTCGTTGACGCCGCGCCCGGAGGCACGACGGGAGCGCGGCGGGCGCACGGTGGAAGGTCTGGACGGGGGTGGGCGGGCCACGTCACGGCGGTCGCCGCTTGGGAAGACGGGAAGGACTCCCACCCCCGTGGCCCCCACTCTGCTGCCTGCCACCTGCAATTGCAAGCAATGTGCAATAAGTCGCCACCCGATCGACCCGCCGGGCGGAACGCGGAGAAAAACGAAAACAGCCCCTGATCCGCGTTTCCGCAGATCAGGGGCTGTTCTCCATCCGGTGGCTGGTGCAGGGTTCGAACCTGCGTAGCTTGCGCGACAGATTTACAGTCTGCTCCCTTTGGCCGCTCGGGCAACCAGCCAGGATTGGTGTCTCCCGGGGCCTTGCCCTGTTCGACTCCGTAAACGATACCCGATGCCGGGGGGTGGTTCGCCACTCGATTGGTCACGCGATGATCAAGGCCTTCGGCGTGGCTGTCGGGGGCGGCGACAGGGCACCGCTGGATAGGCTGGGGCGGCGGGGCGCCCGGTGCGGCGTGCCGTGCCAGTGAAGCCAGAGCATCAAGGAGACCAACACCCATGGCCGACTCCAGTTTCGACATCGTCTCGAAGGTCGAGTGGCAGGAGGTCGACAACGCGATCAACCAGACCTCCCGTGAGATCGCCACCCGCTTCGACTTCAAGAACGTCGGCGCCGAGATCAGCCGCTCCGGCGAGAAGATCGAGATGAAGGCCAACGGCGAGGAGCGCGTCCGGGCCATCCTCGACGTGCTGCAGACGAAGTTCGTCAAGCGCGGGCTGTCGCTGAAGGCCCTGGACGCCGCCGAGCCGCAGCTGTCCGGCAAGGAGTACAAGATCTTCGCGAACGTGAAGGAGGGCATCACCACCGACGATGCCAAGAAGGTCGCGAAGATCATCCGGGACGAGGGCCCCAAGGGCGTCAAGGCCCAGGTCCAGGGCGACGAACTGCGCGTCAGCTCCAAGAGCCGCGACGACCTCCAGACCGTCCAGGCCCTCCTCAAGGGCAAGGACCTGGACTTCGCGCTCCAGTTCGTGAACTACCGCTGACGCCCTCCCGGCCGATCCGAAGCGGCGACGGCAAGGCCCCGGTCCTGGGTGCGGGACCGGGGCCTTTGTCGTCGGGCCGTGGGGTGCGGCGGGTGGGGTCAGCCGGCGGCGGGGTGGGGGTGGAGGGCGGTACGGGCCGCCGTGGCGTCGGCCAGGGCCTGGGCCTGCGCCTTGAGAGAGGCGAGCCGCTCGTTCACGTCCCGAGCGTCCCGAGCGTCCCTGTCGCCCCGAGTGTCCTGGGCATCCCGGGCGTCCGGGGTGGCCGTGGACGGGAGCTTCGGCGGGGCCGGCGGGGTCACCGAGGGCACGGTCACCGGCAGTGACGGGGGTGCCGGCAGCGAGCCGAGCAGGCCCGACAGGAGGTTGGTCACGGTCGCCAGCAGCTGACCCACGACGCCGGGGACGGAGGAGGTCACGCTCGACAGCAGATCGGTGACCGTCTTGATGATGCCGGACAGGTCCGGGGTGGCGGGGAGGGCCGGGACCGCGGGGGCCGGGACGGACGGCAGGGCGGGGACCGCCGGGGCCGGGACGCTCGGCACGGGGACGCTCGGCACGGGGACGCTCGGGAGCGGGTCGTCGGCGAGCGGGGCCGAGACGACGGGGGTTCGGGGGGCCGCGGAGCCGTTGCCCGCGGCGGTGGCGGATGCCGAGGCGACCGGCGTCAGCGCGAGGGCTGCGGTCAGCGCGGCGGCCATCCAGGTGGCACGCATGGGTACTGCTTCCTCTCGGTACGAGTGGGGCGAGATCGCCTGACTCACACCGTGGGGCAGCCACCCGGACGCAGCCACCGCACGTACGCCGAACGGTGGCGCGGCGGCCCCAGCGGCGGCCCCGGCAGCGGCCCCCAGCGGCGGCCCCCGCGCCCGACGTGGCTCGGCCCGGCACGGCTCAACCCGCCGTCGCCGCCCAGCCCTCGGTGCTGCGGTGGGCGCCGAGGCCGACCGCCTCGAACTCGTCCACCCGCCCCTCCTCCACCCGGGCGCCGAGCTGCCGCAGGACGCGGGAGATCGGGCTTCCGCCGGGCGCGAAGGGCTCGAACGCGCTGCTGAGCGGGCCCAGTTCGAGCCGGCCGTCGGTCCACACGGCGGCGCGCTGGGTGCCGGTTCCGCCGAAGAAGTCGGCCTCGACGCAGGCGACCGGGCCCGCCTTGGACCAGGCCGCGAGCCGCAGTTCGAAGCCGTCCGGGTGCCAGGCGAAGCCGGCGCCGCCTTCGGACTTGCGCTCGTCACCGTCGGCCCGGAAGGCGGACAGGAACGCGGGAGTGGCCGGGATCAGCGCCAGTCCTTGTGCGAGCGGCGCCACCCGCGCGGCCGGCACTTCGGCCGCCGCGACCGTCAGCAGCTCCAACGTGCCGATCAGCGCCTGGAGTTCATACGACATGCCCGACATCGTGTCCCACCGCACCGACAACCGGCCCGGAATTTATGATTCCGTGCCCGTCCGGAGTCCGCACGGGTGCTCGAACTCCCGCTCCCGGACCGCGCGTTTGGGCGGCGGCGCCGCTCACCGGCGCACCGACGGGACCGATGCGCGGTCACCCGGGCGGGCGCGCGCCGCATGCGGCGCTCCGGGCAGACGGGTGAACTGGCCGGGTACGGCCCGCCCCGGCACCCCTCCCGGCACCCCTCCCGGAGCCCGCCCCCGGAGCCCACCCCCGGCGCCCGTACCGGACGAGGACCCCGCACCGGAGGAGGACCCGGATGAGTTCCACGGACGCGCCCCCGCCCCGCCCGGACGGCCCGCAGGCCGGCCCCGCCACCCGGGAGCGCGGCGGAGCGGTGGCCGCCCGGGTCGCCGCCGCCCCGCGGATGTCCTGGCTCACGCTCGCCCTGATGACCACCAGCTCGGTGGCCAGCCTGCGTTCCGCCCCGACCATGGCGGTCTACGGCCTGGCCTGCGTCTTCCTCTACCTCGTCCCGGCGCTCGTGTTCGCGCCGAACGAGAGCGTCGACCCGGGCGAGATCGAGCACATGGCCCACGTCGAGGCGCTGTTCCTGCGTCACTTCGCCGCCGCCGCGCGGGCGTGACGGCGTCCCGGGCGGCCCGCGCCCGGCGGAGCTCCGGCCCACCGCGCTGGCCCCGGACGGGTGACGGGGCCCCGGACGCGTGATGGAGTTCCAGGCAGCAGCCCGTCCGGACCTTGAGGAGGAAGACCCGTGCCCCGACCCTTCACCACCGAGGACTACCGCGCCCGGCTGGCCCGCGCCGCCGCCGACGCGACCGCCGCCGGACTGGCCGGCCTGGTCGTCGCCCCCGGCCCCGACCTGGTCTACCTGTGCGGCTACCAGCCCACCGCGATCACCGAGCGCCTCACCGCCCTGGTGCTCGGCACCGGCCGCGAGCCCGCGCTGGTCGTCCCCCGGCTGGAGCGCCCGGACGCCGAGAAGGCCCCCGGTGCCCCGGCCGTCCGGCTGCTCGACTGGAGCGACGGCGAGGACCCGTACGCCACCGCCGCCCCGCTGCTCGACCCGGCCGGGCGGTACGGCGTCTCCGACAACGCGTGGGCCATGCACCTGCTCGGCCTGCAGGGCGCGCTGCCCGGCACCGGCTTCACCTCGCTCACCGCGAGCCTGCCGATGCTGCGCGCGGTCAAGGACGCCGACGAGCTGGAGCGCCTCGCCGCGGCCGGCGGCGCCGCGGACGCCGCGTACCGGGGCGTCCTGGAGGTCGAGTTCGCCGGGCGCCGGGAGACCGACGTCGCCGCCGACCTGGGCGCGCTGCTCATCCAGTACGGCCACAGCCAGGTCGACTTCACCGTCGTCGGCTCCGGGCCCAACGGCGCCAACCCGCACCACGAGGCCGGCGACCGGGTGATCGAGCGGGGCGACACCGTGGTGCTCGACTTCGGCGGCCTCAAGGACGGCTACGGCTCGGACACCACGCGGACGGTCCACGTCGGCACGGACGTCCCGGCCGAGGTGCGCAAGGTGCACGACGTGGTCCGGCGGGCCCAGCAGACCGCGTTCGAGGCCGTCCGCCCCGGCGTCACCTGCCAGGAGATCGACCGGATCGCCCGCCGGGTGATCACCGACGCCGGATACGGCGAGCACTTCATCCACCGCACCGGCCACGGCATCGGCATCACCACGCACGAACCGCCGTACCTGGTCGAGGGCGAGGAGCAGCCGCTGGTGCCGGGCATGTGCTTCTCGATCGAGCCGGGGATCTACCTGCCCGGCCGCTTCGGGGTGCGGATCGAGGACATCGTCACCGTCACGGCGAACGGCGGTCGGCGGTTCAACAACACCCCGCACGAGCTCGGCATCGTCTCCTGAACCGGCTGCGAGGCCGCACCGGACCGACCCACACCACCCAGCACGAGTAGGACTTTCTTAAGATCCGGTCATCGTTCATCAAGGCTCCTCCCAGCTTGCGCCGCTAGTTTCAGCGGGCATGACCAACCTGCTGCGGCCGGCCCCACCACCACGACTCGTGCGGGCCGGGCGGCCCGGCCCGGTGGGCGCGGCGGCCAGACTCCGGCCGCTGCGGCTGCTCGCCTGGCCGCTCTACCTGGCCTCCCTCGCCTGGTACGTGCGCGGCAACGGCCTGCCGTCCGCCAACGACGTGGTCTTCTGCTGGCTGATCGGCGCCCTGCTGACCGCCGCAGTGCACAGCGGACACGGCCCCCGCGGCTTCCTCCTGGTCCTGCGCGACTGGGTCCCGGTCATGGCCGCGGTGTGGACGTACTCGCTGCTGCGCGGCTACGGCGCGCACACCCCCTGGGCGCCGCACTGGCTGCCGCAGCTGGACGCCGACGAGGTGCTCGGCTTCGGACGGACGTGGACCGTCCGGCTCCAGGACGCGCTCTACACGCCCGGCTCGCCGCACTGGTACGACTACGCGGCGGTCACGGTCTACCTCTCGCACTTCTTCCTGGTCTTCGTGGTCCTCGCGGTGCTCTGGCGGCGCGACCACGCGCGGTACGTCCGGCTGCTCACCTGCTACCTGGTGCTGACCTTCGCCGGCTTCGCGACCTACCTGCTCTACCCGGCCGACCCGCCGTGGCTGGTCGCCCAGGAGGGCCACCTGCCCGGGCTCACCCGGGTGGTGTCCTCGACGCTCTCCGACATCGGGCTGCCGCAGGCGCAGTCCGTCTTCGAGAACGGCAGCCAGTTCGCCAACGACGTCGCCGCGATGCCCTCGCTGCACTCCGCCTACCCGGCGATGCTGCTGTTCTTCTTCTGGCCGACCGCCCGCCCCTGGCTGCGCGCGCTGCTCGTCGCCTATCCGCTCGCGATGGCCTTCACGCTGGTGTACGGCGCCGAACACTTCATCGTCGACATCCTGGCCGGCTGGACGTACGCGGCCGTCGTCGTCCTCGGCCTCCGGTGGCTGCGCTCCCGCCGGACCGGGCGCGGGGGAACTGAAAAGAGGCGGGTGCACGTGGCACCCGCCACCAGGTCGCTTCCACCCACGAAGGACACCACGTGATCGGGTGCTATCGATGGCCGAACGCGTCCTGTTCTGCGGCTTGGCTTCCTCCCGGTCACAAGGACAGGGATTCCCTCCGGCCCACTGTCCGGACTGGGCTTCCGGTTACCCGGTTGCCAGGTTGGCGATTCACGGCCTGCCCAACGGCTAAGGCTCCACGCCCTGACACCGCAAGCCCTGCGGCGTTCATTCCAATGCCGACGCTTGGCTATCGCAGTCGGCGCTCCGACGCTATCACTGAGTAGCTGCACTCTCACCCAAAGTGCCGCTTCCGTCCTCGCCGTCCTCGGGATCGGCGCCTACCGGACGGCCTTCGGGGCGCGGAAGGCCGTGATCGGGCGGCAGCCGGAGGGCATCGGCGGGACCGAGGTGTGGGTGCTGCCGAACCCGAGCGGGCTCAACGCGCACTACACGCTGGACGCGCTGGCGGCGGAGTTCCGCACGCTGCGGGAGTCGCTGGAGGACTGAACCGGACGGGCCGCCACGAGCCCCTCCGGCAGCGGCCCGGCCCGCAGCTCGCGGATCACCGCCCGGACGGCGGCCGTCGCGGCCGGCTCGGGCGT
Organism: Kitasatospora sp. NPDC059408; assembly: GCF_042751525.1. Lineage (NCBI taxonomy): Bacteria > Bacillati > Actinomycetota > Actinomycetes > Kitasatosporales > Streptomycetaceae > Kitasatospora > Kitasatospora sp. NPDC059408. The sequence goes on along the minus strand of NZ_JBHYWI010000046.1, from coordinate 58,000 downwards.
GGTCACGTACCCGACGGAGCGGCTGGGCGGGCGCGGCCCCAGGCCGGTGACGGCGAGGCCGGCCGGGGCACCGAGCTGCGGCCCGACGAGACGGTGTTCGTCTCGGCCGCGGCCGGCGGCGTCGGCGCCACCGCCGGCCGGTTCGCCCGGCTGCTCGGCGCCGGCCGCGTAATCGGCAGCACCGGCAAGATGACCGTCCGGCTCGCCGACGAGTCCTGACGCCCTACGGCAGCACCGCGAGCTCCAGTCCGGCCAGCCGGGCCGGGTCGGCGACCACCTCGTACCCGGCCACCAGGCCGTCCGCGACCGCCACCCGCAGCACCAGCCGCAGCCGTCCGCCCGGCGCGATCAGGATCCCGGGCACGCCGTCCACCAGGGCCACCGCGCCGAACCGGGCCCGGCGGCCGAAGACCGTCGTCTCCCGCGCGACGGTGAGCGCCCCGCGCGCGACGAGGGAGCGCCCGGCGGGCAGCGCGGCCGGGTCGGCCCGACGGACGACGTCCGGCGCGAGCACCGCCAGCAGCTCGTCCAGGTCCCCGCCGCGCGCGGCGGACAGGAAGGCCTCCACGACCCGCCGGTGCCCGGCCAGGCGCTCCGGCGGGCCGGCGGCCGTCCCGCGCACCCGCTGCCGGGCCCGGCTGGCCAGCTTCTTGGCGGCCACCGGCGTCCGGCCGACGATCGGCGCGATCCGCTCGAACGGCACCGCGAAGCCGTCGTGCAGCACGAAGGCGACCCGCTCGGCCGGGCCCAGCCGGTCCAGCACCACGAGCAGCGCCCGGCCGACCGACTCGACCAGCAACGCCTCCTCCTCCGGGTCCCCGGCCCCGGCCGGCCCGTCCGGCAGCGCCTCGTCGGCCGGCTCCTCGCGGCGCACCGCGCGGGCCCGCAACAGGTCCAGGCAGATCCGGGAGACGACGGTGGTCAGCCAGCCCGGCAGGTTCGCCACCTCCGCCGGGTCGGTCCGGCCGAGCCGCAGCCAGGCCTCCTGGACGGCGTCCTCCGCCTCGCCCGTCGAGCCGAGCATCCGCTGCGCCACCGCCCGCAGCCGCCCGCGCTCGGCCTCGAAGCGCGCGGCGAGCGCGTCGTCCGGAAATCCGTCCCCGCTCATCGGTCACCTTTCCTCGGCCCGGCCCGTCACCGGTATGACGTTCCGCCCGACCCCGAGGTGACGAGGAGAGCACCATGACGTCCACCACCCTGCTCCACCTGGACTCCAGCATCAGCCCGGAGGGTTCGGTCAGCCGCGCCCTGACCGCCCGCTTCGCCGCCGTCTGGCGCGCCCGGCACGGCGCCGCCGCCACCCACCGCCACCACGACCTCGTCGCCGACCCGGTGCCCGCGGTGCACGCCGCCTACGACGCCCTCGGCCGCCGCACCGAGCGCAAGGGCGGGCTCCCCCTGGACGACGTCGCCGCGCTCGCCGAGACCCCGGACGAGGAGCGCGAGTGGGCGCTGACCCGCCCGCTGATCGACCGGCTGCTGGCCGCGGACACCCTGGTGGTCGGGTCCCCGATGTACAACTTCACGGTCTCCACCGGCCTCAAGGCGTGGATCGACCGGGTCTCCTTCCCCGGCGCCTACGTCGACCCGGACACCGGCGCGAAGCTGCTGGGCGGCACCCGCGTCGTGGTCGTCGCCGTCCGCGGCGGCGGCTACGGGCCGGGCACCCCGCGCGAGCACCAGGACTTCCAGGTCCCGTACCTGCGGGCGTACTTCGGCAACCTCGGCGTCGCCGAGGAGAACCTGCACGTCGTCACCGCCGAGCTCACCCGCGCCGACGACGTGCCCGCGCTGAACGGGCTCCGGCCGATCGCCGCGGAGTCGCTCGCACGGGCCGGGGCCACGCTCGACGCACTGGCCGCCACTTAGAACGGGGTGACGGCCTTCAGGACGACGAGCAGCGCCACGGCGGCGTTGAGCGCGCACAGCGCCGACGCCGCCGTCCCGACCGCGGCGACCATCGCGGCCAGGCCCGCCGGGGTCTTCGCCGGCGGCCAGTTGCGGTCGGACGGCACCGGGCCGAGCAGCGCGGCGACCCGGCGCGGCACCGGGCCGGGGGCCGGTGCCGGGGCGGCGAAGGCCGCGAAGCCCGGGGACGGCACGGGACGCGCGACGAGGGCCGCCCGGGCCACCGCCCGCGCGGTGATCCGCCGGTCCCCCACCGCCTGCGCCGAGTCCTCGTCCGCCCAGCGCTCCGCACTGAAGGCCACCGCCTCCTGGAGCGGGCGCAGGAACGGGTTCACGTTGGCCGCGAGCTGGGTGGCCAGCAGGTAGCGGTGGTGCCGGTGCACCAGGTGCGCGCGCTCGTGGGCGACCAGCGCCTCGCGCTCGTCCTCGGCCAGGCCCTCCAGCATCCCGGTGGACACCACGACCCGCCCCGGCGACCCCGGCAGCGCGTACGCGTACGGGCTGGCGTCCGGCAGCACCGCGAGGTCGGCGTCCGGCCCGGAGCACGCCGGCAGGCCGTCCAGCGCCCGCCGGGCCCGGGCCCGCACCCGCAGGTGTCGGGCCGCGGTCCGCAGGCAGGCCGCCCCGACCAGGACCAGCAGCCACATCGCGGCCGTCCCGACCGTCTCGTGGTAGGGCAGCGCGGCCCGCACCTCCGGGTCGGACCAGCTGTCCGGCAGCGGGTTGCCGGGGATCTGCGCGGTGCCGACCACGCCGATCAGGCCGAGGCACAGCACGCTGCAGACCGCCATCACCGCGCTGATCACGGTCATCAGCCGGGCCGCGCCCCGCGGGTGCAGGTGCTGCCCGGTGAGGCGCGCGATCGGCACCGCCGTCAGCGGCAGGATCAGCGGGAGGAAGACGAAGAAGCCCACGGGTCAGCTCTCACGGTCGGCCGCTGCCGGATCGGCGGACGCGGAGTCGAGGAGCGCGCGCAGCAGCTCCTCGTCGTGCGGGAGCAGGGCGCTCACGAAGCTCGCCAGGACGGCGTCCCGGTCGGCCTCGCCGTCGAGCATCCGGCGCATCCTCAGGGCGGCGAGCCCGGCCGCGTCGGAGGACGCCTGCCAGAGGTAGGAGCGGCCGGAGCGGGTCCGGGAGACGGCGTTCTTCGCGTGCAGCCGGGAGAGGATCGTCATCACGGTGGTGTACGCCAGGCCGCCGTCCAGGCGTTCCTGCACCCACCCCGCAGTGACCGGGCCGGGCGCGCGCTGGAGCACCGCCAGCACCTGGGCCTCCAGCTCGCCCTGGCCGCGTCGCCGGGCGGGGGCGTCCCCGGCCGGGGCGTGCCTCTCGTCTGCCATGACGGCCCACTCCCTCCGGATGCCGCGCCCCGGAGCCGGCGGGGCACGCCGCTCATCCTAACGAGCGAACCCCGCCGGACGGGCGGTCCCGGGGGCCGTTCCGCCTCCGGTCGAGCTCCGCGATCTCCGGGTGGTGCAGGTCGAACGCCGGGCACTCCGAGCGGATCTTCGGCAGCGTCACGAAGTTGTGCCTCGGCGGCGGGCACGACGTGGCCCACTCCAGCGACCGCCCGTACCCCCAGGGGTCGTCCTCCTCCACCGGCTTCCCGTACTTCGCCGTCCGCCACACGTTGTAGAGGAACGGCAGCGTCGAGGCCCCGAGCAGGAACGAGCCGATGCTGGAGACGGTGTTCAGCGTCGTGAACCCGTCCGAGGCGAGGTAGTCGGCGTACCGGCGCGGCATGCCCTCGGCGCCCAGCCAGTGCTGCACCAGGAAGGTGGCGTGGAAGCCGGTGAACAGCGTCCAGAAGTGGATCCGGCCGAGCCGCTCGTCCAGCATCCGCCCGGTGAACTTCGGCCACCAGAAGTGGAATCCGGCGAACATCGCGAACACCACCGTCCCGAACACCACGTAGTGGAAGTGCGCGACGACGAAGTACGAGTCGGAGACGTGGAAGTCGATCGGCGGCGCGGCCAGCAGCACCCCGGTGAGCCCGCCGAACAGGAAGGTCACCAGGAAGCCGACGGTCCACAGCATCGGCGTCTCGAAGCTCAGCGAGCCCCGCCACATCGTGCCGATCCAGTTGAAGAACTTCACCCCGGTGGGCACCGCGATCAGCATCGTCATGATCGAGAAGAACGGCAGCAGCACCTGCCCGGTGACGAACATGTGGTGCGCCCAGACCGTGATCGACAGGCCGGTGATGGCGACCGTCGCGCCGATCAGGCCGGAGTAGCCGAAGACCGGTTTGCGGCTGAACACCGGAATGATCTCGGTGACGATGCCGAAGAACGGCAGGGCGATGATGTACACCTCGGGGTGCCCGAAGAACCAGAACAGGTGCTGCCACAGCATCGCCCCGCCGTTGGCCGGGTCGAAGACGTGCGAGCCGAACCGCCGGTCCGACTCCAGGCAGAGCAGCGCCGCCGCCAGCACCGGGAAGGCGAACAGCACCAGGACCGCGGTGAGCAGGACGTTCCAGACGAAGATCGGCATCCGGAACAGCGTCATGCCCGGCGCCCGGAAGCAGACGATCGTCGTGACGAAGTTGACCGAGCCGAGGATGGTCCCGAACCCGGAGAGCGCCAGTCCCATGATCCACAGGTCCGCGCCGTGGCCCGGGCTGTGCATCCGGCTGTTGAGCGGCGCGTAGGCGAACCAGCCGAAGTCGGCCGCGCCGCCCGGGGTCAGGAAACCGAACATGACGATCAGCGAGCCGAACAGGTAGAGCCAGTAGGCGAGCGCGTTCAACCGGGGGAAGACGACGTCCGGTGCGCCGATCTGCAGCGGCATGATCCAGTTGGCGAAGCCCGCGAAGAGCGGGGTCGCGAACATCAGCAGCATGATCGTGCCGTGCATGGTGAACAGCTGGTTGAACCGCTCGTTGTCGATCAACTGCAGCCCCGGGCGCGCCAGTTCGGCCCGCATCAGCAGTGCCATGACGCCGCCGGCGAGGAAGAACAGGAACGACGTCGTGATGTAGAGGGTGCCGATCCGCTTGTGGTCGGTCGTGGTCAGCCAGCCCACCAGGGCCCGCCCGCGCCGGCGTCGGCGCAGACGGGCCCGGTCCACGACGTCCTTCGGCAGGAGAGTCACGCGGCGCGCCTTCCGGGCTCGGGCTGGCGGTGGTCGGACCCACCACTACCAGCGGCCGCCCACCGAAGCCCGGGGCGCGCGCGGCGCATCACCCGAACAGGCCCTCACGCACGGGCGCGCTGGGTGACGGCGATGCAGACGAGCACCACCACGGCCGTCACCGGAGCCGCCGCCGGCAGGTCCTCGGCCAGCAGCAGAACCGCCCACACCAGCGTCAACAGCGGCTGCGCGAGCTGGAGTTGGCTCGCCCTCGGCACGCCGATCGCCGCCATCCCCCGGTACCAGAGCACGAACCCGCCGAACTGCGACACCGCCGCCGTGTACGCCAGCCCGACCAGCGCCTTCGCGCCCGGGTGGACGGGCTCGGCGGGCAACGCGAGCGCGGTGGTCAGCACGGTCGCGGGCAGTGCGGCCACCACCGCCCACGCGATCACCTGAGCACCCGGCAGGTCCCGCGACAGGCGCCCGCCCTCCGCGTACCCGGCGGCGCAGACGAGCAGCGCCGCGAACAGCAGGCAGTCCGCGGCGCTCGGCCGGCCGTGGCTCTGCAGCAGGGTGAACGCGATCACGGCCGCCGCCCCCACCAGCGCGGCGCCCCAGAACGCCCGGGACGGCCGACGGCCGGTGCGCCACGCCGCGAACACCGCCGTCGCCAGCGGCAGCAGGCCGATGACCACCGCCGAGTGCGCCGTCGAGGACATCCGCAGGGCGAGCGTGGTGAGCAGCGGGAAGCCGAGGACGCAGCCCGCCGCGACGACGAGCAGGCCGGGCCACTGCCGCCGGGTCGGCAGCGGGGCGCGGACGGCCGCCAGGTAGAGGGCGGCGAGCAGGCCCGCCCCGGCCCCGCGCAGCCCGGTGGCCGTCCAGGGGCCGAAGCCGGTGAGGGCCCAGGAGGTGGCCGGGAAGCTGAACGAGAAGAGGAGCACCCCGAGGGCGGCGGGCAGGGTGCCGGAGGCCGCTGCCGAACCAGGGCCGACGATCCGCGGTGCTATCGCCGACATTCGAATAGCGCTATCTTGTGCCTTCATGAACGAGCGTAGCAGTGTGGCCGAACTCGCCGAAAGCCTGCGCCGCGAGGTGGAGTGCTACCCCGAAGGGCGAAAGCTGTCGTCCAGCCGCGCCCTCGTCGAGCGCCACCAGGTCAGCCCGGTGACGGTCTCCCGGGCGATCGCCGTCCTCGCGGCCGAGGGGCTGGTCGTCTCCCGGCCGGGAGCCGGGGTGTTCCGGGCCGCCCACTCCGCCGCCGCGCCGAGCGCCCGCACGGGCGACCTCTCCTGGCAGGAGGTCGCGCTCAGCGCCGGCTCCGGCCCGCGCGACCTGCTCGCCGCACCGGTGATGGCCACCCTCAACGTGCCGCCGCCCGACGTCATCGACCTCAACAGCGGCTACCCGCACGCCGGCCTGCTCCCCGAACGCCTGCTGGCCGGCGCCCTCGCCCGGGCCGGACGCCGCCCCGGCGCCTGGGACCGCCCGCCCGCCGACGGCCTCACCGAACTGCGCGGCTGGTTCGCCCGGGACATCGGCGGCACCGGCGGCCCGATCGGCGCCGGAGACGTCCTGATCACCGCCGGCGGACAGGGCGGCCTCACCGTCGCGGTGCGGGCGCTCGCCGCGCCCGGCACACCCGTCCTGGTGGAGTCCCCGACGTACCCGGGGATCCTCGCGGTCCTGCACGCGGCCGGGCTGCGGCCCGTCCCCGTCCCGGTCGACGCCGACGGCGTCCGCACCGACCTGCTGGCCGACGCCTTCGCGGCCAGCCGGGCCCGGCTCTTCGTCTGCCAGCCGCTGTTCCAGAACCCGACCGGCGCGGTGCTCTCCCCCGAACGGCGCACCGAGGTCCTGCGGATCGCCCGCGCCGCCGGGGCGTTCGTCCTCGAAGACGACTTCGCCCGGCTGCTCGTCCACACCGACGCCCCCGCGCTGCCCCGCCCGCTGGCCGCCGACGACCAGGACGGCGTCGTGGTCCACCTGCGCTCCCTGACCAAGGCGGCCTCGCCCAACCTGCGGGTCGGGGCCCTGACCGCCCACGGCCCGGCCCTCGCACGACTGCGGGCCACCCAGGTCGTGGACAGCTTCTTCGTGCCCCGCCCGCTCCAGGAGGCCACCCTGGAACTCGTCTCCGACCCCGGCTGGCCCCGCCACCTGCGCACCCTGGGGGCCGAACTCCAGGACCGCCGCACCGCCACCGTCACCGCCCTGCACCGCGAACTGCCGGGCTTCCTCGACGACTACCGCCCGGGCGGCTACCACCTGTGGCTACGCCTGCCGGACGGCACCGACGACGCCGCCCTCACCGCAGCGGCCCTGCGAACCGGCGTCCTCGTCACCCCCGGCCGCCCGTACCACCCGGCAGAACCCCCGGCAGCGCACCTCCGCCTCAGCTACGCGGCAGCCGAGAGCGCCACACAAGCGACCGAGGGCATCCACCGCCTGAGGAGGGCGTACGAATCCCTGACCTCATAGCCCCCCGCACCCACCCAAACCACCCCCCACCCCCACCCACCCCCCACCCCTCATCCCTCCCCAGCGAGAGGGAGCGCTGCGGGAGGGGGTGGCGGAGGGGGTGGCCGCGGAGAGGGGCGTGACGGGTGATTTTCAGACTGCCAACGATCCAAGCCCCCCACCCACAGAGTCGGCAGTCGGAAAATCATCCAGCCCCCGGAGCGGCCCCCCCCCCCCCCCCCCCCCGCCCCCCCCCCCCCCCCCCCAACCCCCCCCCCCCCCCCCCGGCACCCCCCACCCACCCGAAAGCCCACCCCGCACCCCAAGCCCCGCGCAGCGGAACCTTCAGCCCCGATACCCCGCCATCCGCTCAAGCCGAGCGATCCGCTCCCCCATCGGAGGATGCGTCGAGAACAACCGGGCCCCAGCCTCACCCGGCCGGAACGGACTGGCGATCATCATGTGGCTCGCCGTCTGCAGCTGAGGCTCCGGCGGCAGGGGCAGCCGCCGCGTACCGGCGTCCAGCTTCCGCAGCGCACTGGCCAGCGCCAGCGGATCCCCCGTGATGCGGGCACCGTCCGCGTCGGCCTGGTACTCGCGGGAGCGGCTGACCGCGAGCTGGATCAGCCCGGCCGCCAGCGGTCCGAGGATCATGATCGCGAGCATCCCGAACAGGCCCGGCCCGTCGTCGTCCTCACTGCGTCCGAAGGGGATCAGCCAGGCGAAGTTCACGAGGAACATCACCACCGAGGCGAGCGCCCCGGCGACCGACGAGATCAGGATGTCCCGGTTGTAGACGTGGCTCAGCTCGTGGCCGAGCACCCCCCGGAGCTCGCGCTCGTCGAGCAGTTGCAGGATGCCGTCCGTGCAGCAGACCGCCGCGTTGCGCGGGTTGCGGCCGGTGGCGAAGGCGTTGGGGGCGGGGGTGGGCGAGATGTAGAGCCGGGGCATCGGCTGGCGGGCGGAGGTGGAGAGCTCCCGGACGATCCGGTAGAGCTGCGGCGCCTCGATCTCGCTGACCGGCCGGGCCCGCATGGCCCGCAGCGCGAGCTTGTCGCTGTTCCAGTACGCGTAGGCGTTGGTCCCGACGGCGACCAGCAGGGCGATCACGAGGCCGCTCCGGCCGAAGAAGCCGCCGATCACCAGGATCAGCGCCGAGAGGCCGCCGAGCAGGACGGCGGTCCTCAGTCCGTTGTGCCGGCGGTGCACGTCAGGCCCTCCAAAGGCGCGGTGGGGAAGCCCTTTCTGCCTCGTCCCTCTTGCCCGGTCAACGGGCGGGGCCGGGGACCTTGTTCCCTTGTGACACAGCCGACAGAGGTGACACCACCCTCACCCCCGAGTGCCCACCCACCTCAGAGCCCGCCCGGCCCGCACCGCGAAGCCCGATACCCGCCCGCCCGACGGGTCAGAACAGGCTGCCACCCACCACCTGGAGCACGAGCTGCGGAGCGATCGACAACACCACGGCGACCGAAGCGGTGAGCCCCAGCGTCGCCGTCAGACTCAACGGAAGCCGACTCTCGACGCCTCCCTCGACGCCTGCACCGACGCCTGCACCGACGCCTGCCTCGGTACCACCGTCGCCGCCGGCCGCGACCGCCGCCGGAGCGAACAACCGGGCCGTCCAGAGCAGGTAGTAGTACAGCGCGACGACGACGTTGACGGCCATGACCACGGCCAGCCAGCCCAGCCCGGCGTCGACGGCCGCCCGGAACACCACGACCTTGCCGAAGAGCCCGATCACGCCCGGCGGCAGCCCGGCCAGGCAGAGCAGGAAGAAGGCCAGGGCGAGCGCCGTCCAGCGGCTCCGCGCGAACAGCCCGCGGAAGTCGTCCACGCTGGTGCCGGCCCGCCGGCCGACCGCCGCGACCACGCCGAACGCACCGAGGTTCACGACCCCGTAGATCAGCGCGTACGCGGCGGTGGCGCCCAGCGGGTCGGCGGCCGTGGGCGCGTAGCCGGCGGCGGCGAGCGGCACCAGCAGGTACCCGGCCTGGCCGACGGAGGACCAGGCGAGCAGCCGGACCGCGCTGTAGCGGGTGTCGAAACGCTGGCGCAGCGCGCCGACGTTGCCGACGGTCATGGTGACGGCGGCGAGCACCGCGAGCACCAGGCCCCAGGTGTGGGCGTACGGGCGGAACGCCACCGTGGTGGCGAGCGCCAGGCCGGAGAGGCCGGCCGCCTTGCCGACGACCGACAGGTAGCCGGCGACGGGCAGCGGTGCGCCGGTGTAGGTGTCGGGCACCCAGAAGTGGAACGGGACGGCGGCCACCTTGAAGGCGAAGCCGACGAGGGTCAGGACGGCGCCCGCCTCGGCCAGCGGCTTGAGCTGCGCGGGGGCGTGCTCCAGGCCCTCGGCGACGGCGCCGAGGTGCAGGCTGCCGCTGGCCGCGTAGACGAAGGAGACGCCGAGCAGCATCACGGCGGTCGCGGTGACGGAGGAGACGAAGAACTTCAGCGCGGCCTCGGCGCCCCGGCCGTCCCGGCGCAGCGCCACCAGCGCGAAGGCGGGCAGCGAGGCGACCTCCAGGGCGACCACCATGGTGGCGAGGTCGCGGGAGGCGGGCAGCAGGGCGGCGCCGGTGGCGCTGGAGAGCAGCAGGAACCAGTACTCGCCGCCGGGCAGCTTCTCGCTCTCCACGGTGTGCGCGGAGAGCAGCGCGGCGATCAGCGCGCCGCCGAGGGCGAGCAGCTGGAACACCAGGGCGAAGTGGTCCGCGACGTACGAGCAGCCCGCGTTGTCAGTGGCCCCTGCTACGTTCTGCGCACAGAACGTAGCCCGGGGTGATCCCCCGGTGAGGGGGAGGAGCGAGATGAGCGCGAGGGCGAGTCCGGCCGCGGTGAGGCGGCCGAGCCACTTCTTGTGGCGCTCGGGCAGGAAGAGGTCGGCGACCAGCACCGCGAGGGCGGCCACGGCGGCGATCAGCGGCGGCGCGATCGCGACCCAGTCCACGGACTGGATCAGGCTGCCCGCGTTGGGTACGGCGAGGGAGGTCACAGTGTGCTGCCCCGTGGAGTGAGGTCCGAGTTCGGCGAGCCGGGCTCCGAGCATGTCAGCCACCTCCGAGGAGGTGCTTGACGGCTGGGTCGGAGAGGCCGAGCAGGAGCGCGGGCCAGAGGCCGGCGAGCAGGGTGAGGGCGGCCAGCGGCGTCCAACTGACGGCCTCGTACGGGCGCAGGTCGGCGAGCTCGGCCACCGGCGCGGGCTGCTCGGGGTCGCCCATGCAGACGCGCTTGACGACGATCAGCAGGTACGCGGCGGTGAGGAGGGTGCCGAGGCCGGCCAGGACCATGTAGGTGACGAAGGCCGGGCGGGACAGGCCCGCCGCCGGGTCGAACGCGCCGAACATGGCGAGCAGCTCGCCCCAGAAGCCGGCCAGCCCGGGCAGGCCGAGGCTGGCGACGGCGGCGAAGGCGAGCAGGGCGCCGATCCGCGGCGCGCGGCCGTAGAGGGCGGCGCCGGTGGTGCCGGACAGGGTGTCGAGGTCGGCCGTGCCGTAGCGGTCCTTGAGCGCTCCGACGAGGAAGAACAGCAGGCCGGTGATCAGACCGTGCGCGATGTTGGCGAACAGCGCGCCGTTCACGCCGACCGGGGTGAGGGAGGCGATGCCGAGCAGGACGAAGCCCATGTGGCCGACGGAGGAGTACGCGATGAGGCGCTTGAGGTCGCCCTTGGAGCCGCGGCGGGCGAGGGCGAGGCAGGCCAGCGAGCCGTAGACGATGCCGACGGCGGCGAACGCGCCCAGGTAGGGGGCGAGCGTCGTGGTGCCGTCGGGCACGACCGGGAGGAGGACGCGGACGAGACCGTAGGTGCCCATCTTCAGCAGCACGCCGGCGAGCAGCACCGAGCCGACCGTCGGGGCGGCGGTGTGCGCGTCGGGGAGCCAGCTGTGCAGCGGCCAGGCCGGGGCCTTGACCGCGAGCCCGATCATGATCGCCAGCGCGGCGGTCACCTGGGTGGTGTGGCTCAGGCCGCTGCCGTGCCCGGCGGCGAGGGCCTGCATGTCGAAGGTGCCCGCCTTGCTGCCGATCAGCAGGAAGCCGAGCAGCATCACGGCCGAGCCGAGCAGCGTGTACAGGATGAACCGGTTGGCGGCCGGCACCTTCGCGCCGCTCCCCCAGCGGGCGATCAGGAAGTACATCGGGATCAGCACGATCTCGAAGGCCATGAAGAAGAGGAGGAGGTCCAGCACCGCGAAGGTGGCGAGCATGCCGACTTCGAGGAGGAGGAACAGCCCGACGAAGGCCCGCGCCGACGGCACGTTGTCCCCGGCCGGCAGCCGCTTCTCCGAGTACAGCGCGCAGAGGAAGGTGAGCAGCGCGGTGAGCACGATCAGCGGCAACGAGACGCCGTCCACGCCGAGGTGGAAGCGCACGTGGATCGCGGGGATCCAGGACACGTCCGTGGTGGCCTGCATCCGGGCGGGCTCGCCGCGGTCGAAGCCGGCCGCCAGGGCGAGGCTGAGCAGGAGCACCGCGCCGGTGAGCACCGAGTTCAGCCGCAGCGCGCGCCGGTCGGCGACGCCCGCGTCCGGGCCGAACACCGGCGCCAGGGTGAGGGCTGCACCGAGCAGCGGCAGCGCCAGGAGGGCGATGAGGACCGCGTTCATCGGGGACTCCTACGCGCGACGGTCGGGGGGAGGGACAGGACGGGGAACGGCATCCGCTACACCGCCACCAGGACGGCCAGCAGGACGACGCCGGCGAGCAGCGCGCTGAGGTAGGTCTGCGCGTTGCCGGTCTGCGCGAGCCGGACGGCCCGGCCGAGCAGGTTGGCACCGATCCCGCTGCCCTGCACGTAGCCCTCGACGACCTCGCGGTCGAGGAAGCGGACCAGCCGGGCAGCGGCGGCCACCGGGCGGACGAACAGCGCGGCGTAGAGCCGGTCGACGCCGAAGCCGTGCCGGGCCGGGCCGAACAGCGGGCCGAGCAGGGTGCGCCCGGGGTCGGCGACCAGCACCTCGGTGGCCAGTACCTCGGCGGCCGGGGCGGGGCGGCCCGCGCCGAGCCGGGCGGTGGCCGAGCGCCAGGCGCCGTACGCCAGCAGCGCGCCCGCCACGGCGAGCCCGGTGCCGGTGACGGCGGTGACACCGGAGGGGCGCAGCGAGCCGCCGTCGAGCAGGGCGGGCAGCCAGTCGGAGCGCAGCCCGGCGATGCCGAAGGCCATGGTCGGGACGGCCAGCACCCACAGCGGCCAGCGCATCGCGTGCGGCTCGGCGGTGGCCGGGTCGGCCTCGTCGAGCTCGGGCGAGTAGGGCGCGTCGGCCTCGTGGTCGGCCACGACGGTGGCCCGGTCGGCGACGGCGGGGGCCACCACCTCGGGGGCCGCCGCGGCGGCACCGGCCGGGCTGTGGAACGCGAGCAGGAAGAGCCGGGTGGCGTAGGCGGCGGTGAGCAGCGCGGTCAGCGCCGCCGAGACCAGCACGATCCACCCGGCGGTCTGCGGCACGGCCGAGGCGGGGCCGAGGCCGTTGGTCATCGCCTCGCCGTTGGCGGCGTGCTCGGCGGCGCCGAGCACCGCCTCCTTGCTGAAGAAGCCGGAGAACGGCGGCAGCCCGGTCAGCGCGACCAGGCCGATGCCCATCGTCCAGTAGGCGTCCGGCACCCGCTTGCGCAGCCCGGGGATCCGGGACATCGCGGAGATCGAGTTGGTGTGCGCGGCGTGGATCACCACGCCGGCGGCCAGGAACAGCAGCGCCTTGAAGGCGCCGTGGCTGACCAGGTGGAACACCGAGGCCTCGCGGTCGCCGCTGGCCAGCGCCCCGGCCATGTAACCGAGCTGGCCGACGGTCGAGTAGGCGAGCACCCGCTTGAGGTCGTCCTGCGCGAGCGCGCACAGCGCCGAGCCGATCATCGTCACGGCGGCCATGACGGCGAGCACGACGAGCGCCGCGCCCGAGAGCAGGAACACCGGCAGCAGCCGGGCGACGAGGTAGATGCCGGCCGCGACCATGGTGGCGGCGTGGATCAGCGCGGAGACCGGCGTCGGGCCGGCCATCGCGTCCGGGAGCCAGGTGTGCAGCGGGAACTGCGCGCTCTTGCCGGCGACCCCGGCGAGCAGCAGCAGCGCGATCAGCGTCGGGTGGCCGAGCTTCCCGTCGGTGGCGGCGGCCAGCACGTCCGGGATCCGGAAGCTGTGGGCGTCGGCGCCGAGCAGGAAGATCCCGAACAGGAACGGCACGTCGCCGAGCTTGGTGACCAGGAAGGCCTTCAGCGAGGCCGAGCGGGCGTCCGCGCTCTCCCAGTGGTGGCCGATCAGGAAGTACGAGCAGATGCCCATGACCTCCCAGCCGACCAGCAGCACGATCAGGTCGCCCGAGTACACGACGAGGAACATCGCCGCGGTGAAGAGCGAGACCAGCGCCGCGTACGAGGGGTAGCGCGGGTCCTCCTTCAGGTACGCGGTCGAGTAGACCTGGACGCACGTGGCGACCAGACCGACCAGCACGGAGATCAGCGAGCTGAAGCCGTCCAGGTGGAGGGCGAGCGCGATGTCCGGGCCGCCGGTCGGGGTCAGCCGGGTGGCGGCGTCGAGCGCCTGGCCGGTGCCGAGCTGGAGCGCGACCACGAGGGCGAGCACGGCCGAGGCGGCGACCGGCACGATGGCGAGCGGCCGGGCCAGGCCGGGGGCCTTCTTCCCGGCGGCCAGGGTGGCGGCGGCGCCGAGCGCGGGCAGCGCGGGGACGAGGACGGGCAGGGCGAGGTTCATGCGGTGGCCTGGCCCTTCAGCGCCCCGGCGCCGGCCGGCGCCTCCTCGGCGAGCGTCTCGGCCGGGTCGCCGAGCGCGGTGGCCCGGTCGATGTCCGCGGTGCCCCTGGCCCGGAACAGCAGCAGGACGATGGCGAGCCCGAGGCCGATCTCGGCGGCGGCGATCGTGATGGTGAACAGCGTCAGCGCCTGGCCGGCGTGCAGGGAGTCGCGCAGCCAGGCGTCGAAGGCGACGAGGTTCAGGTTGACGGCGTTGAGCATCAGCTCGACGGAGATCAGGACGAGGACGGCGTTGCGCCGGGCGAGCACGCCGTACACGCCGACGCTGAACAGCAGCGCGGCGAGGACGACGGGGTAGGCGAGGTGCATCAGCTCTCCTCCGTCACGGGCGGGGCGGCGGCCTCCGGAGCGGTGCGCGGAGCGGTCGCGGCGACGGTCCCGTTGGACCCGACCGGCCGCCCGGTGCGCAGCCGGCCGGCCCGCGGCGGCGGCACCCGGCGCTTCGAGCCGCGCGACAGCACGATCGCGCCGACGAGTGCCGCCAGCAGCAGCACGGACAGCGCCTCGAAGGGCAGGACCCACGTGCGGAACAGGCTCGCCCCGGTGACGGCGGCCGATCCGCCGCCACCCCCGAGGTCGATCCAGGAGGTGCGGAAGGCGTCCACGACCAGGGTCACGAGCGTTCCGGCGGAGGCCAGCGCGACCGCCAGGGCGACCCAGCGGTTCTTCGAGTCGGCGTCCGGCGAGCGCCCGATCGGCGCCTTCGTGAGCATCAGCCCGAACAGCACCAGGACGATCACCGAGCCGAGGTAGATCAGCACCTGCACCCAGGCGATGAACTCGGCGGTGAGCAGCAGGAACTCGATCGCGAGCCCGCCGAGCGCGACCACCAGCCACAGCGCGGCGTGCACCAGCTGCTTGGTGCTCACGGCGACGACGGCCGAGCCGAGCACGGTGATGCCGACCAGCAGGAAGACGATCTCCACGCCGGTCGGCGACAGGAACGAACGGGAGGCCGGCGCCAGCGGGCCGGTCGCCGCGAGCAGGGCAAGAGCAGTCACTCGGTCTCACCCTTCTCCTCGGGGGCGACGGCCGCCGCGGCGGCCGCGGCCAGCTTGTCCGCCGCCTTGCGCGCGGTGGCGATCTCCTTGGGCTCCTCGGCCGCCGGGTCCAGCGCCGGCGGCGCCGGGACGGTCCACATCCACTCGCGGAGCCGGTCCCGTTCGTGGGTCAGCTCCAGGATGTCCGTCTCGGCGTACTCGAACTCCGGCGACCAGAACAGCGCGTCGAACGGGCACACCTCGATGCAGATCCCGCAGTACATGCAGAGCGAGAAGTCGATCGCGAAGCGGTCCAGCACGTTGCGGGTGCGGGCGCGCGCGTTCGGGTCGGCGGCCGGCAGCGTCTCCTTGTGGGAGTCGATGTAGATGCACCAGTCCGGGCACTCGCGCGCGCAGAGCATGCACACCGTGCAGTTCTCCTCCAGCAGCGCGATGACGCCGCGCGAGCGCGGCGGCAGCACCGGCTGCACGTCGGGGTACTGCGCGGTGACGGTCTTCTTCGTCATCGTCCGCAGAGTCACGGCCAGCCCCTTGGCGAGGCCGGCACCCGGGAAACTCATGCGCCCGCCTCGCTTCGCTCGCCAGGGGCATTCGCCCGTACGCACCTGTTGATGATTCGCTCACTTCGTTCACTCATGAG
The DNA here is from genome assembly GCF_042751525.1 of Kitasatospora sp. NPDC059408. NCBI lineage: Bacteria > Bacillati > Actinomycetota > Actinomycetes > Kitasatosporales > Streptomycetaceae > Kitasatospora > Kitasatospora sp. NPDC059408. The sequence goes on along the minus strand of NZ_JBHYWI010000046.1, from coordinate 42,145 downwards.
ATCGCCACCTTGATGATGCCGGTGAGGGCGAGCTGGACGAGGGCGAGCGGGATCAGCACGGTCCACGCGAAGCGCATCAGCTGGTCCTCGCGCAGGCGCGGGTACGTCACCCGCAGCCAGATCACCACGAAGGCCAGCGCGAAGGTCTTCAGCAGGGTCCAGAGCCAGCCGAGCTGGTCCGGCATCGGACCGTGCCAGCCGCCGAGGAACAGCACGGCGGTCAGCCCGGACACCACGAGGATGCCCACGTACTCGGAGAGCAGGAACAGCGCGAAGCGCAGGCCGGTGTACTCGGTGTACGCGCCGAAGATGATCTCCGAGTCGGCCACCGGCATGTCGAACGGCGGGCGCTGGAGCTCGGCCAGACCGGCCGTGAAGAACACGAACGCGCCGATGAGCTGCCACGGGAGCCAGTACCACTGCCAGGAGTCCACGATCCCGGGCAGCGACAGCGTGCCGGCGGCCATCGCCACCGAGGCCGCCGCCAGCACCATCGGCAGCTCGTAGGACATCAGCTGGGCGGCCGTGCGCAGGCCGCCGAGCAGCGAGAACTTGTTCGCCGAGGCCCAGCCGGCCATCAGCTTGCCGATCACGCCGACGCCCATCACGGCCAGCACGAAGAACAGCCCGGCGTCGACCGCCTGGCCGACGAAGCCGTCCGGGCCGACCGGGATCGCCAGCAGCACGAAGAGGTACGGCAGCAGCGAGACGGCGGGCGCCAGCTGGAAGATCCGGCGGTCCGCCCCGGCGGGGACGATGTCCTCCTTCTGCGCGAACTTCACGCCGTCGGCGACGAGCTGCGCCCAGCCGTGGAAGCCGCCGGCGTACATCGGGCCGAGCCGGCCCTGCATGTGCGCCATGACCTTGTGCTCCGTCTGGCCGATGATCAGCGGGACGGTGAGGAAGACGACGAGCGTGGCGACGCAGCGCAGCACCGTGTCGAGCAGGTTCACGTGCCGTCTCCGTCCTGGCCGGCCGGGCGGGCCGACGGGTCGTCCTTCTTCTCCGCCGGGGCCTCGGCGGGTTCCGCCGCCGGCCCCTCCGCAGGTTCCTCGGCAGGCTTCGCGTCGTGGGCGGGCACCGGGTTGTGCCAGGGCGCGTCCGACGACTGCGTCCGCGTGGGGGCGGGACGCTCGGCCTTGGGCTCGTCAGCGGCCTTCGGCGCGTCGGCGCCGGGCGCTTCGACCGGCTGGCTGACCGAACCGTCCGACACCGACCGGGTCCGCCGCGGGCGGTCCGCCCGCACGGCCGGAGCCTCACCGGCGGCGCCCTCGGCGACGGCGCCCTCGGCAGCCTCGGCTCCCGCCTGGCTCGCCGAACCGTCCGACACCGACCGGGTCCGCCGCGGCCGGTCCGCCCGCACCGCCGGAGCCTCACCGGCGGCACCGGCAGCACCGGCAGCCCCCGCGGCGGCCCGCGGAGTGCGCGCCGCCGCGCCCGCCGCCCGCGCACCACGCGCGGGCCGCTCGGCGACCGGCGGCAGGGTGCCCTTGAGCGGGCCCCACTCGTTCGGGTCCGGCACGCCGGCCGGCTGCATCTTGCGCCGCGCCGGCCCGTCGCCGTGGTCGGACTCGCCCGGCTCCTTGGCGCCCGGCCAGGCCTTGGCGACGCGGGCCGCGAGCACGAACTCCTTGCGCAGCGGGTGTCCCTCGAAGCCGTCCGGCAGCAGCAGGGTGACGAGGTGCGGGTGCCCGGGGAAGTCGATGCCGAACATCTCGTGGGTCTCGCGCTCGTGCCACGCGGCACCGGCGTACACCGACACGGCCGTCGGCAGGGCGGCCTTGTCCCGCGGCACCCGGGTGCGCAGCGCGAGGTGGCGCACCGCGTGTCCCTCGGCCGAGGCCAGGTGGGCGACCACGGAGAAGCCGTCGGCGAGCTCGTCGACGGCGCTCAGCCAGTCGAAGAAGCCCAGGCCGAGCCCGTCACGGGCGGCGGTGAGCGCCTCGATCCAGTGCTCGGCGGGCACGTCGACGGTGATCAGCCCGTACGCCTCGGCGCCGGTCGCCCACTCCCCGACCGACGCCGCGTACTGCTCTGCCGTGGTCACGAGACCCCTCCCTCTGCCGAAGAGCCCGAAGACCCCGAAGGCTCCACAGAGCCCGAAGACCCCGCAGAGCCCGCGGGCCCCGCCACCAGCGGACGCCGCAGCGCCGACGCGGGCGCGGCGTAGCGGGCGGGCAGCGACTCGGCGGCGATCTTCTCCTGCAGCTTGAGGATGCCCTGGAGCAGCGCCTCGGGCCGCGGCGGGCAGCCGGGCACGTAGACGTCGACCGGGATGATCTGGTCGACGCCCTTGGTCACCGAGTACGAGTCCCAGTACGGACCGCCGGAGTTGGAGCAGGCGCCGAAGGAGATGACGTACTTCGGCTCGGGCATCTGCTCGTAGAGGCGCTTGACGGCGGGCGCCATCTTGTCCGTCACCGTCCCCGAGACGATCATCAGATCGGCCTGTCGGGGGCCGGGCGCGAACGGGATGACACCCATCCGGATGAAGTCGTGCTTGGCCATGGACGCCGCGATGAACTCGATCGCGCAGCAGGCCAGCCCGAAGTTGAAGCACCAGAGGCTGTAGCGGCGGCCCCAGTTGAGCACGACCTTGACCGGGTCCGGCGCGAGCCGGGCCAGCGGGCCGATGCTCCGGCGCTCGACGGCGCCGGGGCGCGACGGGTCCGGGAGGCCGAGCGCGACCGGTCCGCCCGGCGCGGCGTGCGAGTGGTTGTGCGTCATGTCCATTCCAGAACGCCCTTCTTCCAGGCGTAGAGCAGCCCGACCGCGAGGAAGCCGATGAAGAGGAACATCTCGATCAGCGTCCCGGCCCCGTACCCGGCGGTGGCGAACACGGTCGCCCACGGGAACAGGTAGATCGCGTCGACCGCGAAGATCACGTACAGGAAGGCGTACACGTAGTAGCGGATCTGGGTGTGCGCCCAGTCCTCGCCCACCGGGTCCACGCCGCACTCGTAGGCCAGGAGCTTCTCCGGCGAGTACACCACCGGACGCAGCAGCCGGTTGGCGGTGAACGCGACGGTCACGAACAGCACGCCGATGACGGCGAGCAGTCCCATCGCGGCGTACGCGTCGAAGTAGCCGCTGCCGACCGCCGGGTCGGCCGCGACGGCAGCCGCTTGCCGCCACTCCATGCCTTCGCCCTCCACTCGGCCGTGAACCGCCCCTCAAGGCAGTTCTACGTCGCTTCTTTACACGGTCATAACCATGGCCAATGCGTGAGTCTAAGGGGACGGCTCCGCTCCACCCGAACCCAGCCCGCTCCGCAAGACATCACGTGGACAACCGGTGGACAACCCCGTACCGCCCGGAGCCGTCCGGAGAGGGACGGGAAGGGGCCGGCAGGGGTGGGGATAACCCCCGGCCCAGGAGATGTATCACCCCCATGGCACCACCCGCCCCGTGTTCGGGAAGCTTGGACCACTAGAGCGAGAGGGAGGGTGGATCCTGATGAAGCCCCTGACCCGGCGCGCCGTGGCGGCCGTCAAGGAGCAGGACGCGCGGATGGAGCGCGGCCCGCTGTACGGCGCCCGGATGTGGCGACAGGCCGGGCAGTTGATGCTGAACCTGCCACTGGGCATCGGCGGATTCGTCTTCGCGGCGGTGATGCTGTCGGTCGGCCTCGGGCTGTCCGTGACGGTGATCGGCCTGCCGGTGCTGGCCGCCGGGCTGGCCGGCTGCCGCGGTCTGGGCGCGCTGGCCCGGCGCCGGGCGCGGTCGGCGCACGGTTCGGAGATCAGCGAGCCGGAGCCGGTGGTCCGGCGCCGCCCGGGCGTCACCGGCTTCGCCATCGCCAACCTGACCGACCTGCTGAACTGGCGCTCGGCGCTGTACAACGTGCTGCTGCTGCCGTGGGGCATCCTGAGCTTCACCGTCACCCTGGTCAGCGTCGTCGTGCTGTGGCCGGTGCTGCCGTGGGTGATCCGCGCCGAGGCGGCGGTGGACCGGATCCTGGTCGAGGCACTGCTGTTCCCCGGCGCCCTGTCCGAGCGGGTGCGCGAGCTGGAGGAGGACCGCGGCACGGTGGTCGACACCGCTGCCGCCGACCTGCGCCGGATCGAGCGCGACCTGCACGACGGTGCCCAGGCCCGCCTGGTCGCGCTGGCGATGGACCTCGGCATGGCCAAGGAGCGGCTGCGCGAGGTGGAGACCCCGGCGGACATGGCCGCCGCGGCGTCGATGGTCGACAACGCGCACGGCGAGGTGAAGCTGGCCCTGAAGGAGCTGCGCGACCTGGCCCGCGGCATCCACCCGGCGGTGCTCACCGACCGCGGCCTGGACGCGGCGCTGTCCTCGGTGGCCGCCCGCTGCACCGTCCCCGGCGGGGTCCGGGTGAACGTCGAGCTGCGCGGCCCCGACGGCGTGGCCGAGCGCCCGGATTCGGCGGTCGAGGGCATCGCCTACTTCACGGTCAGCGAGCTGCTGACGAACGTCTCCAAGCACTCCGGCGCGCGGAGCGCCTCGGTGGAGGTCTGGCGCTCCGACGACCAGCTGATGCTGCTGGTCCAGGACGACGGCCGGGGCGGCGCGACCGCCTACCCGGGCGGCGGCCTGGCCGGGCTGGCCGAGCGGGTCCAGGCGGTGGACGGGGTGTTCCTGGTGGAGAGCCCGGAGGGCGGCCCGACCACCGTCACCGTCGAGCTGCCCTGGCACACCCGGGCCGCCCGCCACTGAACACCCGGGCACACGAAGGCGCCGGCGCCCCGCCGAGGCAGTGACGGGGCGCCGGCGCCGCTCCGGTGCGGCGCGGCCGGACCGCGGAACCCTTGCGCGGTCGTGCGGCCCGGCCGGTGGCCGTACCGGGGTCCGGGGGGGCCGGTGCGGCCCTAGGAGGTCGTCTCCAGCGTGCCGAGGGTGACGTCGGCGGTCTGCGCCTTGCCGTCCCGGGTGTACGTCACGGTGGCCTTGCTGCCCGGCGTGAGCGAGGCGAGGGCCGTGGTCAGGGCGTTCAGCGAGTCGACCGCGGCGTCGCCGATCTTGGTGATGACGTCCCCGGGCTGGAGCCCCGCCGAGGCGGCCGGGCCGCCCGCGGTGACCGAGACGATCACCGCGCCGGCCGGCTGGAACTGCTGGTTGAAGCTGGTCCGGGCGGTGACGCCGAGCGCGGCCCGGCCGGAGTTGGTCACCTTGCCCTGCTTGATCAGCTGGTCGGTGATGTTGGTGATGGTGGACGCCGGGATCGCGAAGCCGATGCCGGGCGCGGCGGCGCCGTTGGCCTGCGGCTCGGTGGCCGCGAGGGTGTTGATGCCGATCACCTGGCTGTCCAGGTTGACCAGCGCGCCGCCGCTGTTGCCCGGGTTGATCGCGGCCGAGGTCTGCACCATGTTGCCGATCGTCGCGCCCGGCGATCCGCCGCCCCTGGGCTCGGAGACGGTCCGCCCGGTGGCCGAGACGATGCCCTGGGTGACGCTGCTGGAGAGCCCGAGCGGGCTGCCCATGGCGAGCGTGATCTGGCCCAGCTGGACCTTGCCCGAGTCCCCGAAGGTGGCGGGCTTGAGGCCGCTCGGCGGGCTGCTCAGCTTGATCACCGCGAGGTCGGAGTCGGGGTAGCTGCCGACCAGAGCGGCGTCCAGGGACTTGGTGCTGTTGGCCAGGGTGACGGTGAAGGTGGTGGCGGACCCGACCACGTGGGCGTTGGTGACGATGTCGCCCTTGTCGTCGTAGACGATCCCCGAGCCGAGGCTGTCGCCGGTGGTGATCTGCACCACGGACGGCAGGACGTCGGCGATGACCTTCTGGTAGGCGTCCTGGAGCTGGTTGCCGGTCATGGGCGGGGCCGAGGAGCCCGAAGCGGCCGGTGACGGGGCCGCGGAGGACGAGGCCTGGCCCGGGGCCGAGGACTTGGCCGACGACGACGAACCGCTGCTGCACCCGGTCAGCGCCAGCGCGGCGGCCGTCAGGACGGCGACCGCACCGGGGGCGCGCAGCCACCCGCGGAACGCCTTGGGGCCGGTAGGCCGCGGACCGGCAGGGAGGGGACGGTTGTGTTCCTTCTTTCGGCTCACCTTGGCTGCCTCCGATTCGTCACCAGGCCGAGAGCACAGAAATCTTTGTCAGCATTTCACCGATTTGTCCGAATTGCTGGCTGGACTCGCCCGGCCACACCGGTCGAAAACGGGACCTAGGATCGGAGGCATGACCTGGTTGATCACTGGCGGTGCCGGATACATCGGCGGGCACGTGGTCCGTCAGCTGCTCGACGCGGGCGAGAGCGTGGCCGTCCTGGACGACCTCAGCACCGGCGACCCGAGCCGGCTGCCGGCCGACGTCGCGCTCGTCAAGGGCTCCACGCTGGACCGCGCCGTCGTGTCCGCCGCCATCCGCGAGCACGCGGTGACGGGGATCCTGCACTTCGCCGCGAAGAAGCAGGTGGGCGAGTCGGTCGAGCGCCCGTTCCTCTACTACCGCGAGAACATGCTCGGCCTGCAGACCGTCCTGGAGGCCGCCGCCGACGAGGGCGTGCGGCGCTTCCTGTTCTCCTCCTCGGCCGCCGTCTACGGCATGCCGGACGTCGACCTGGTCACCGAGGCCACCCCCTGCGCGCCGATGAACCCGTACGGCGAGACCAAGCTGGCCGGCGAGTGGCTGGTCGCCGCCGCCGGGCGGGCGCACGGCATGTCGACGATCTCGCTGCGGTACTTCAACGTGGCCGGCTCCGGCGCGCCGGAGCTGGCCGACACCGGGGTCTTCAATCTCGTCCCGATGGTCTTCGAGCGCCTCACCACCGGCCGGGCGCCGCGCGTCTTCGGCGCGGACTACCCCACCCCGGACGGCACCTGCGTGCGCGACTACATCCACGTGGCCGACGTCGCGTCGGCCCACGTCGCGGCCGCCCGCCGGCTCGCCGCCGACCCGCCGGGCGGCACCGCGCTGGTGCTCAACATCGGCCGCGGCGAGGGCGTCAGCGTCCGCGAGATGCTCGCCCTGATCGGCGAGGTCACCGGGCGGGACACCACCCCGGAGGTGACCCCGCGCCGCCCCGGCGACCCGGCCCGGGTGGTGGCCTCCGCCGACCTGATCGGCCGCGAGCTGGGCTGGCACGCCCGGTACGACGTCGCCGAGATGGTCGCCTCCGCGTGGGAGGGCTGGTGCCACCACCACCCGGAGGCCCGCGACAAGCGTTAGCGGGCGGGCACCGCCGTGCCGTAGAAGGCGTCCAGCGCGTACACGCAGCGGTCCTTGGAGCCGACGAACACCCGGCCGCCGACCGCCACCGGGGAGCCGGTCAGCTCGCCCTTGGTGCCGAGCTCCCAGCGCAGCTGACCGCTCGCCAGGTCCACCGTGTGCAGCGAGTGGTCCCGGCTGCCGAGGTGGACCAGGCCGTCCGCGACCGCCGGGGAGCCGACGATCTCGCCGCGCGCGGTGTAGCGCCAGCGCTCCCGGCCGGTGGCCGCCTCGAAGGCGTACAGCACCTCGCCGCTGCCGACCAGCACCATGCCCTCGCCGACCACGACCGGCTCGGCGCCCTGGCGGCCGCCCGTGGCACCGCGCCAGCGGTCCCGGCCGGTGGCCGCGTCGAGCGCGTACACGGTGCCCAGGTAGTCGGCGACGTAGACGGCGTCCGCGTCCAGCGCGGGCGGGGTGAAGAGCACCACCGGCGCCTCGAAGCGCCACCGCTCGGCGCCGCTCGCCGCGTCCAGGGCGTACACCCGGGTGCCGGCCGTCACGTACAGCACGCCGCCGCGCTCGACGGGGTGCGACGGGACGTCCTCGCCGACCGGGAAGGACCAGCGCAGGCCCGCGCCGCGCGGGTCGACGCAGCGCAGCCGCCCGGCGCCGTAGTAGTACGCGGCGCCGGCCACCAGGACGGGCCCGGACTGCGGGTTCTCGTAGTCCTGCTGGGCGTCGTCGGCGCGCCACAGCTCCGCGCCGGTGGCGGCCGAACGCAGCTGGACGCCGCCGCCGCGCACGCCGCAGCACAGCACGCCGTCGGCGGCGGACAGCGAGTAGACCCAGCCGTCCAGCGAGGTGCGCCAGCGCTCGGTGCCGTCCGCGACGTCCACGGTGTACAGGTGCGGTCCGTCGGCCGCGTGCACCCGGCCGGCGTCCACGGCGAGCGCCCAGGCCACGTCCCGGGTCTTGTAGCGGCGCTGGCCGGAGGCGATGTCCAGCGCGTGCACCTCGAAGCTGGAGACGAACAGGGTGCCGTCGGCGACCACCGGGGTGCCCCAGACGTCGTTGGACATCCGGAACCGCCAGGGCCGCCAGCGCGGCGCCGGAGCCGGGGGCTGGACGGGCGCCGGGAGGGGCGTCCGGGCCGGCGGCGGGGTCGCCCGGCGCACCCACTCGGTCTCGGCCGGCGTGGCACCGGGGCCGGTCTGCTCGTGCTCGGCCCGCGGGCCGGGGCCTATCCGCACGGACGCGCCGGGCAGCCGCACCTCGGCGCCGCCGCCGTCGGTGGGCGCCCGGTGCTTGTTGGGCGAGCGGATCTTCTCGGTGGCGATCTCGGCCTCGGACGCCTGGCCCGGCCGGACGTGCACCGGACCGAGCGGCGGCGGGGCGTGGCCGCCCGGGTGCTGGGTGCGCGGGTCCTCGACGCCGGGACGCTGCGTCGGCACGTTCTGGTGCGGCACGCTCTGGTGCGGGACGGGCCCCGGCGGGACGGGGGCCGGCGCCTCGGCCGGGTGCAGCGGCCCGGCGCCCTGCGGGGTCACGGGCGGCGCGGGAGGTGCCGGGGGTGCGGGCGGCGTGGCGGGCTGGCGCCGGCCGCGCTTGCGCTCGATCAGCTCCAGCGCGTTGGCCGGGAGCCAGTCCCCGGCCTCGCCGGAGGCGTCGTCCCGGGAGAACAGGTGCGGGGCCAGTTCGGTCTGGATCTGCGCCGGGGTGGGCCGGTGCTCGGGCGAGGGCCGCATGCAGGCGCGGACCAGGTCCATCAGCTCGACCGGCATCCCCGAGTAGTCGGGCTGCTCGCGCAGGAGCTGGAACACCGTCTCGACCGGGTTCGAGCCGCGGAAGGGCGGGTGCCCGGTGGCGCAGAAGACCATCAGCGAGCCGAGCGAGAAGATGTCGCTGGCGCCCTGGACGGTCCGGCTGTCGCGGGCCTGCTCGGGCGACATGTAGGCGGGGGTGCCGACCGCGACGTTGGTCATGGTGAGCCGGGTGCTGGACACCCCGGCGGCGATGCCGAAGTCGATCACCTTCGGGCCGTCCTCGACCACCAGGACGTTCGAGGGCTTCAGGTCGCGGTGGATCAGCCCGGCGGCGTGGATGGACTGCAGCGCCTCGGCGATGCCGGCGACCAGCCAGCGGGTGGCGTCCACCGGCAGCGGGCCGCACTCCTCGACCAGGTCCTCCAGGGAGGGCGCCGGGATGTAGGCGGTCGCCAGCCAGGGCACGCGCGCGTCGGCGTCGGCGTCCACGACGGCCGCCGTGTAGAAGCCGCCGACCGTCTTGGCCGCGGCGATCTCCCGCGCGAAGCGGACCCGGAACAGCTCGTCCTCGGCCAGCTCCCCCCGGACGGTCTTGATGGCCACGCGCCGGCCGGAGGCGGAACGTGCCAGGTAGACCAGGCCCATCCCGCCCGCGCCGAGCCGCCCCAGCACCTCGAAGGGCCCGATCCGCCTCGGATCGTGCGCCGTCAGCTGGTCCACTCCGCTGCCACCTCCCCGTCCAGGCACCCGCCGCGTGGTGCCGGACCCGATTCTCCATGGCCGCCCGGCCCATCTCCAACCTCCCCCGCCCAGGAGCGCCGGGGGCCGCACGGACGGCACCGCCAGGTCAGTGGTCGCGGAACGGCCGGATTCTGACGCCCGCTCCGGCGGGGGCTTGCGCCCGGGCCGTCCGACGGGCTCACCGGCCGCACATCGTCCACGCCGGGTTTCCGTCACGCTCTGTCACCCGACCACCCCTCAGCGGACTCGCCGTCACGCTGTGAGATCGAAAGCACACGGGGGGGCTACATCGGGACGCGGTGAATATCCGTCCGAAGTGGTTCATGCCCCTATAGGAACCCCCGAGCGGAGTAATAGTCGCATCACCGAATCGCGCCAAGATCGTGCCACGGTAAGCTGACGGCATGACAGGACAAGTTCGCACCGTCGACGGTCGCGTCGCCGGGCGACGCGGACAGGAGACGCGGCAGAAGCTGCTCGACTGCCTCCGCGAGATGCTCAGCACGTCGCCCTATCGGGACGTCAAGGTCATCGACGTCGCCCGTATGGCGGGTACCTCCCCCGCGACCTTCTACCAGTACTTCCCGGATGTCGAGGGCGCTGTCCTCGAAATCGCCGAGGAAATGGCCAAGGACGCCGACACCCTCAAAGAGCTGGTGGCCGGAAAGTCCTGGGCAGGGAAGTCCGGACCGACCACTTCGGAAGAACTGGTCGACGGATTCCTCGCCTTCTGGCGCAAGAACGACGCCATTCTCCGAGTGGTCACGCTCGGTGCCGCCGAAGGGGACAAGCGGTTCTTCAAGATCCGCATGACCGTCCTCAACGCGGTCGCCAAGCCGCTCGCGGATGCCGTCCGGGAACTCCAGGCGAAGGGACAGGCCGACAAGTCACTCGATCCCAACGCCGTCTCCGGGGCCCTGGTCTCGCTGCTCGCCTCGGCGGCCGAGCACCAGAAGGCCTTCACCTCCTGGGGCGTCAAGGTCAAGGACCTCAAGCCCAACCTCGCTCCCCTGGTGTACCTGGGCGTCACCGGCAAGAAGGCGCCAAAGTAGACCATCCGCTCATCCGACCATCCGCCCGCGCGCAGCCCCGGCCTCCTGTCCGGGGAACGACGGACGGCGGCCGTGTCCTCGGGGGAGGTCCGCCGACGTACCGCAGCGCGCCAGGGCCAGACATGCCGGTGGGCGGGCACCCCTCACACAGGGTGCCCGCCCACCGGCATGTTCCGCGTCAGGGGCCGGGACGGCGCCGGGGCCGCCTCAGGGGCAGCGGACCACCTGGCCGGCGTAGGCCAGGCCGCCGCCGAAGCCGAACAGCAGGACCGGGTCGCCGGGCGACAGCTCGCCGCGCTCGACCAGCTTGGAGAAGGCCAGCGGGATCGACGCGGCCGAGGTGTTGCCGGACTCCACGACGTCCCTGGCCACCACGGCGTCGGTGACGCCCAGCTTGTTGGCGATCGCGTCGATGATCCGCAGGTTCGCCTGGTGCGGCACGAAGCCCTTCAGCTCGGACGGGTCGATCCCGGCCCGCTCGCAGGCCTGCCGGGCGAGCGGGGCGAGCTGGGTGGTGGCCCAGCGGAAGACCGACTGGCCCTGCTGGCTGATCACCGGGTCCCAGCCGGTGATCACCACGGCGTCGCCCTTCTCCGGCTCCGAGCCCCAGACCACCGGGCCGATGCCCGGCTCGGCGCCGTCCTCCTGCGCCTCGACGACCGCGGCGCCGGCGCCGTCGCCGAAGATCACGCAGGTCGAGCGGTCGGTCCAGTCGAGGGTGTCGGACATCCGCTCGGCGCCGATCACCAGCGCCCGGCGGGCCGCACCGGCCCGGATCGCGTGGTCGGCGGTGGCCAGCGCGTACGAGAAGCCGGAGCAGACCGTGTTGATGTCGTAGGCGGCGGGCGCCCGGACGCCGAGCCGGGCGGCCACGGCGGCGGCCGTGTTGGGGCTGCGCTCGACGGCGGTGCAGGTGGCGACCACGACGAGGTCGATCTCGTCGGCGGTGCGGCCGCTGCGGGCCAGCGCCTTCTGGGCCGCCTCGGTGGCCATGTCGACCAGGGTCTCGCCCTCGGCGATGTGCCGGGTCCTGATCCCCACCCGGGCGCGGATCCACTCGTCGGTCGTGTCGACGAGCGTGGCCAGGTCGTCGTTGGAGAGGACCTTGGGGGGCTGGTAGTGACCGAGTGCCACGATGCGCGAACCGCTCATGCTGCCATGCAACCGGGTTACCCGCTGGTCAGCCGGGCACCATCGGCTACAGGATCCGCCCCCGTGAACTGTAGGTAGCCGACAAGGGGCGTTGCGGCACTTGGGGTTCCGCTTGGCCCGCGGCCGGATCGTCCGGTCCGGGGTCAGGCCGCCAGCGAGGTCGCGTCGCCCATCACGATGACCGGGTGGGCGGCCGGATCCAGGGTGCGGATGAGCTGCGCCATCTTGTCCTCGGGGATGGAGACGCAGCCGTGGGTGGGGCCGTCGTGGTCGACGTGGAGCCAGATGCCGCCGCCCTTGGACTTGCCGTCGGGGCGGCGCGGGTCGAGCGGGGAGGAGCCGGGGACCCGGTTGTAGTTGATCGCCACGACGTAGTCGAAGGAGCCGGCCAGCTGGTCGCCGAAGAAGCCCGTCCCGGAGACCACGAAGCTCGGGTCCTTGTCGTACGGGAGCTTGCTGCCGGGGTCGGCGTTGCGGCCGCCGGCGTCGGTCAGCGAGAAGACGCCGATCGGGCTGCGCAGGTCGCCCTCGTTGTGGCCGGTGGTCCAGCCGTTCTTGCCGTTGTGGCCCTGCCAGGTCTCGCCGGGCAGCCAGCGGCCCTCCGGGGTCCGGGTCCACAGCGTGACGCTGTTCTTGTCGGTGTCCTTGCCCTGGCCGGTGGCCACCACGACCTGGTTGGTCTGCGCGGGTATCCGGGCCGTGAAGGACGCGCCGAGGCCGGGTATCGCGGCCACCGAGCCGTCGTCTCGGGTCTCGCTCCGGCCGGCCACGGCGGCCTGGTTCTGCCGGTCCGCGGCGGCCTGGGCGGCGGCGGCCGGGGCGGGCCGGTCGGGCGTGCTGACGCCCTCCGGGCCGGGGCCGTCGGCGGTGGTGACGCCGGGCTTGGCGGTGTCCTGGCCGACGGTGTACCAGCCCGCGGCGGCCGCGACCAGCAGCGCGGTGCCGGCCATCACGGCCTTGCCGTGACTCTTCTTCTTCGCCTTGCGGCGGCGGCCCCGGGCGGCCGTCCTGGCGCCCACGGCGGGGGTGGCGGCGGCCTGCGGCGCGGGCTCGGACAGGTAGACCGGCTCGGGCTCGTACGGCGGCTCCGGCGCGTACAGGGACTCGGGCGTGTACAGCGGCTCGGGCTCGTACAGCGACGCCGCCTCGTACGGCGGCTCGGGCTCGTACAGCGGCTCCGGAGCCGCGTAGGCCTCCGGTGCCTGCACGTACGGCTGGAACGACTCGTCGTACGCGGCGAAGTACCCGTCAGCCGACTGCGCGTACGGCTGGTACTGGCCGTACGGGGCCTCGTGGACGGGCTCCTGGTACGGCTCGTAGGAGCCGTACGACGGCTCGTGCGGCTGCTGCGGCACGCCGTGCGCCGGCTCCTGCATCGGCTCGTACGGCGGGTACGCGGTGGCGCGATGTGAACCGGACATGGGGCCGATCCTGCCAAACGGCGTACCCGTTGGTAAACCCGGGGCGTTGTACGGGAGCTGTGAAGACGCCCGTCCCCCGGGCCGGCGGTGCGGCCCGGGGGACGGGAACGTGCAGGTGGGAGCGCGACGGGCGCAGCTCAGAGGCGCATCGCCTGCGGGGTCTCGCGGAGCGTCAGGTCGGGGCCCTCGTACTCGCGGATGACCTCGTAGCGGGTGTTGCGCTCGACCGGGCGGAAGCCGGCGTCGCGGATCAGGCCGAGCAGGTCGTCGCGGCCGAGCTTGTTCGGGGTGCCGAAGTTGTCCGCGTCGTGGGTGATCTTGTACTCGACCACCGAGCCGTCCATGTCGTCCGCGCCGTGGCTGAGCGCCAGCTGGGCGGTGGTGACGCCGTGCATCACCCAGAAGACCTTGACGTGCGGGACGTTGTCGAAGAGCAGCCGGGACACGGCGAAGGTCTTCAGCGCCTCGGCGCCGGTGGCCATCTCGGTGCGCGCCATCAGGCGGTTGCGCACGACGCCGTCCTTGGAGTCGTGGAAGTCGTGCTGGTAGCGCAGCGGGATGAAGACCTGGAAGCCGCCGGTCTCGTCCTGCAGCTCGCGCAGCCGCAGCACGTGGTCGACGCGGTGGCGGGGCTCCTCGATGTGCCCGTACAGCATGGTGCAGGGCGTCTTGAGGCCCTTGGAGTGCGCCAGCCGGTGGATCCGCGACCAGTCCTCCCAGTGGGTGTCGTGGTCGACGATGTGCCGGCGGACCTCCCAGTCGAAGATCTCCGCGCCGCCACCGGTCAGCGACTCCAGGCCGGCGTCGATCAGCTCGTCGAGGATCTCGTCCGCGGACAGGCCGCTGATCTTCTCGAACCAGTGGATCTCGGTGGCGGTGAAGGCCTTCAGCGAGACGTTCGGCAGGGCCGCCTTCAGCTCCCGCAGCGAGCGCGGGTAGTAGCGCCAGGGCAGGGTCGGGTGCAGGCCGTTGACGATGTGCAGCTCGGTGAGGGACTCGACCTCCATCGCCTTGGCGAGGCGGACGGCCTCCTCGATGCGCATCGTGTACGCGTCCTTCTCGCCCGGCTTGCGCTGGAACGAGCAGTAGGCGCAGGACGCGCTGCACACGTTGGTCATGTTGAGGTGGCGGTTGACGTTGAAGTGGACGACGTCGCCGTTCTTCCGCGTCCGCACGTGGTGCGCCAGGCCGCCCAGCCAGGCCAGGTCGTCGCTCTCGTAGAGCGCGATCCCGTCCTCGCGGGTCAGCCGCTCACCCGCGTAGACCTTCGCCTCCAGCTCGCGCTTGAGCCCTGCGTCCATGCGGTGACCCGCCTCCTCCGACTTCGATTCCTTGCCGGAACGAGCGTACGCCTATGCCGAGAGCAGCTCCGCGAGCAGTGCCGGTTCGATGTTCCCGCCGCTCACGACGGCCGCGACCGACCGGCCGCCGGTCTGCTCCGCGCGGTGGAAGTAGGCGGCCGGGGCGACCGCGCCGGAGGGTTCGGCGACGAGGCGGCCGCGGCGGGCGAGCAGGGCGACGGTGGCCCGGATCTCGTCCTCCGTGACGGTGACGATGTCGTCCACGTAGGCGGTCAGGTGCTCGTACGGGAGCACCCCGACGGACGGGGTGCGCAGGCCGTCCGCGATGGTGCGGTAGGTGTCGGCGACCGGCCACTCGACCCGGCGGCCGGTGCGCAGGCTCTCCCGCGCGTCCGCCGCGAGCTCCGGCTCGACGCCGACCACCCGGATCTCCGGGCGGGTGAGCTTGAGCGCGGCCGCCGTCCCGCCGATCAGGCCGCCGCCGCTGACCGGCACCAGGACGGTGTCCAGTCCGGCCGGGGCGTCCTCGGCGATCTCCAGGCCGACCGTGCCCTGGCCCGCGATGATGTACGGGTCGTCGTACGGCGGCACCCACACGTAGCCGTGCCGCTCGGCCAGTTCGCCGGGCAGGGTGTCCCGCTCCCCCGGCGGCACGAGGATCACCTCGGCGCCGAACCCGCGGGTGGCCTCCACCTTGACGGCGGGCGAGGTGTCCGGCATGACGATGACGGCCTTGATCCCCAGCAGCCCCGCCGCGTACGCGACCGCCTGCGCGTGGTTGCCGCTCGACTGCGCGACCACCCCGCGGGCCCGCTCGTCGTCGGTGAGCACGGCCAGCCGGTTGTAGGCGCCGCGGGTCTTGAAGGCACCGGTCGGCTGGAGGTTCTCCGGCTTCAGCCAGAGGCGGCGCTCGCCCTCGGCCGCCCACGGGGCGGGGACCAGCGGGGTGCGCACCGCGACCCCCGCGATCCGCTCCCGGGCCGCGTGCAGCTCCTCCAGACCGACCAGTGCCATGACGTCACTCTCCTTCGGGAGGGAGATCGCTCACCCGGTTCTCCCACTTGGTGGAGAGTACGACGGTGGTGCGGGTGCGGGCCACGCCCTTCGTGCCCGAGATCCGCTTCACCACCGACTCCAGGCCGGCCACGTCGGCCACCCGGACCTTGAGCATGTAGGAGTCGTCACCCGCGATGAACCAGCAGTCCTCGACCTCGTTGAGGTCCTTCAGCCGGAACGCGACGTCCTCGTGGTCGGCCGCGTCGGTCAGCTGGAGACCGATCAGGGCCGTGACGCCGAAGCCGAGCGAGGCCGGGTTGACCGTCGCGCGGTAGCCGGTGATGACACCGGCCTGCTCCAGGCGGTTGATGCGGTCCGTGACGCTCGGGCCGGAGAGTCCGACCAGCCGGCCCAGCTCGGCGTAGGACGCACGGCCGTTCTCCCGGAGCGCCTGGATGAGCTGTCTGTCCACCGTGTCCATATACCGTCCGCGTCCTTCCGAACCTCACCAGACCCACAGATCATTATCCGGATTCAAAGGCGCCGTGCAGGGACCAACCCGGATATCGCAGAGAACATACTCTCCCGGCCCCGGCTTCCTCACTCCCCCTCAGCCGTCGCCGGTGCGCCGCCGCCGCTCCGGCGCGCCGCCGCGCCCAACTCCCCTTCCCAGCGCAGGTACAGGGAGTGCGGCACGCCGACGGCGTCCAGCACCCGGCCGGCGACGAAATCGACGAGTTCGCGCACGGTGGAGCCGCCCGCGTAGAAACCGGGCGACGCGGGGAGCACGACCGCGCCCTGCGCGTCCAGTTCCACCAAGTGCTTCAACGTCACCCCGTTGAGTGGCGTCTCGCGGACGCACACGACCAGCGGGCGGCGCTCCTTGAGGGTGACGCTGGCCACCCGCTGGAGCAGGTCCTTGCTCAGGCCGAGCGCGATCCCGGCCACCGCGCCGGTGGTCGCGGGGACGACGAGCATGCCCTTGGCCGGGTACGAGCCGCTGGACGGGCCGGCCGCGAAGTCCCCCGCGGACCAGTAGCGGACGTCGTCCAGGCCCTCGTCACCGCCCAGCCACTCGGCGAGGTCGGTGCGCCAGTGGGCGTCCCGGAAGGAGATGCCGGTCTCGTCCAGGATGGTGAGCCGGGCGGCCCGGCTGACGACCAGGTCGACGGACTCCCCGGCCGCGAGCAGCGCACGGATCACGGACGCGGCGTACGGCGTCCCGGACGCACCCGAGACCCCGACCACCCACGGTTGACGCTTCACTGTTCCCATGGGCCATTTCTATCCGGCCCCACCCGGCGTGGCCGCATCCGCGCGTCCCCCTGCGAGGATGAGGCCATGGCAGCGACCCTCGTCGACCTCACCCACCAGGTGACCACCGCGATGCCGGTCTACCCCGGCGATCCGGCGGTCGTGCTGGAGCCCGCGCTCACCACCGCGACCGCCGGGGTGAACGTGCTGGCCCTGCACCTCGGTTCGCAGTCCGGGACGCACGTGGACGCCCCGTACCACGTGGACGTGACCTGGCCGACGCTCGACGGGCTCCCGCTGGAGCTCTTCACGGGCCCCGCGGTGGTCGCCGACCTGCGCGGGCTGGAGCCCCGGGCGGCCGTCACACCCGAGCTGCTCGCGCCCGCGCTGGAGCGGGCGGGCGAGGGGACCGTCCTGCTGCTGGCCACCGGCTGGGCGCGACACTGGGCCACCGACGCGTACTTCGCGCACCCGAGCCTGACCCCCGACGCGGCCGAGGCGATCGTCGCGGCCGGGGTCCGCACGGTCGGCGTGGACGCGCTGAGCGTCGACCCCACCCCCGACCCGGGGCCGGGCGACCCGGCGGTGGCCGCGCTGCTCGCCGACCTCACCGACGAGCACGACCACCCGGCCGCCGACGAGCCGACCCTGGCCGCGCACCGGGTGCTGCTGGGAGCGCCCGGCGGTGGGGTGATCGCGGAGAACCTGACCGACCTGCGGGCCCTGCTGGACGCCCAGGAGGCCGGACTGCCGGTGGAGGTCTCGCTGTTCCCGCTGCGGCTGGTCGCGGCGGACGGCGCACCGGTCCGGGCGGTGGCCCGGCTGGGGTGACCCCGGTGGGCGCGGGAACGGCCGCGCCCGCGCCCTTTTCCGGGCCGGTCCGGGAGCGTCCGGTTCCGGCCAACTGCCCAGCCAGACTTGGTCTAGACCATCCCCCGGACCCGCCGGTACGCTGTCCGCCCATGGCAGAGATCATCGGAGTGATCGAGCGACTCTGGCGCTACCCCGTGAAGTCCACCGGCGGCGAGCGGCTCGACTCCGTCGAGGTGGAGCGGCGCGGCCTGGCCGGCGACCGCCTCTACGCCGTCCGCGACGCGGCCGGCAGGTTCGGCTCGGGCAAGAACACCCGCCGCTTCCGGCGGATGGACGGCCTGCTGCGGCTCTCCTCCAGACTCGGCCACCGGCTCGACGGCCCCGAGCTGTTCGACCCGCTCGGGCGCCCGGTCGCCGACCCGACCGCCTTCCTGCGCGCCTACCTCCAGCGCGAGGACGTCGAACTCGCCCGCGAGGACGCCGTCTCGCACTTCGACCAGCTGCCGGTGAGCGTGATCACCACCGCCACCCTCGACTGGGCCCGCGAGGCCGCCCCGCTCACCGTCGTCGACGAACGCCGGTTCCGGCCCAACATCGTGCTGCGCACCCCGCCCGGCACCCCGCCGTTCGTCGAGGACACCTGGTTCGGCCGCGAGGGCCGCACCGAAGCCCCGGACGGCGCCCGGCTCGCCTTCGTCCGCTCCAGCGAGCGCTGCGCCATGACCTCCGCCGCCCAGCCGGGGCTCCCGCACGCGCCGGAGCTGCTCAAGGCCGTCGTGGCCGCCCACGACGGCCGGCTCGACGCCCTCGCGGAGGTCGCCGCGCCGGGCCGGCTGCGCGTGGGCGACCGGCTGACGCTCGCCCGATCCATCGCAATGGAGCAAGCAGGTCAATGAATTGACGATGCGTCAGCCACGGATCAGGCACACCGGATGCCCCGCCGGATCCGCGAAGACCCGCCAGCCGCCGGCGTCGTGCAGACGGACGGCGCCGAGCGCGAGCACCGCGCGCTCGGCGGCGTCCAGGTCCTCGACGTCGACGTCCAGGTGCGCCTGCTGGGGGTGCTCCGGATCCGGCCAGCGGGGCGGGCGGTGGTCGGCGACGCGCTGGAAGCAGAGCACCGCGCCGCCGTCCAGGTGCAGCGTGGACCAGCCGTCGCCGAGCGCCCAGCGCGGATCCGGCCGGTCGACCTCGCCGCCCAGCAGGCCCGCGTAGAAGCGGGCCAGCGCGGCCGGTTCCGGGCAGTCGAGCACCAGGCACTGCAGTTTGCCGATCACGGCCTTCTCCGTCCTCCGGTGGTTGCGTCCGGGGCCGATTCTCGCCGCCGGACGGGCGGTCCGGAGCTCAGGGCAGCGCGACCGCCCGCAGGTAGGCCTCGGTGAACAGCTCGATGGCCTCGTCCCGCGAGGGCAGCCCGGCGCCGAGCGCGGGTTCGAGGACCGGCCGCAGCAGCACGTGGTTGATCACCGGGCCGAGCAGCAGCTGGACCAGCACCGGCATCGGGAGCGGCCGCAGCCGCCCGGCCTCGACGTGCGGCAGCAGCAGCCGGCCCAGGCCGTCGACCATCCGGGGCAGGTGGGCGGTCATCATCCGCGCGGCCGGGCCGTCCGGACGGCTGAACAGGTCCGCGAAGACCGCGGGGACGATCCGCGGCTCGTGTTCCAGGGCCGCCGCGTACAGCCGGTAGAGCGCCCGCACGGTGTCCGCGAGCTGCTCGGGCGGATCGGCCGCGAGGGCCTCCAGGTCGGGCAGCGGGCCGTGCGCCTCGAACACGGCGGAGAGCAGGCCGTCCCGCCCCTCGAAGACGGCGTGCAGGCTCGGCAGCGAACACCCCGCGTGGTCCGCGACGGCGTCCAGGGTGATCCCGCCCAGGCCGCGCTCGGCCACCAGCCGGGCCGCCGCGTCGACCGCGCGCTCGCGCACCGGGCGCCGCCCGCCCGGGTCGACGC
Organism: Kitasatospora sp. NPDC059408; assembly: GCF_042751525.1. Classification (NCBI taxonomy): domain Bacteria; kingdom Bacillati; phylum Actinomycetota; class Actinomycetes; order Kitasatosporales; family Streptomycetaceae; genus Kitasatospora; species Kitasatospora sp. NPDC059408. The sequence continues at coordinate 22,590 of NZ_JBHYWI010000046.1, read as the reverse complement.
CCGCCCGCCGGACGGCCTCGTCCAGGGCGCCCCGGGAGCCGCCGAGGCGGCGCAGCAGCGTGCTGCGGGAGACACCGGCGGCCGTCGCGATCGCCGTCAGGGGGACGTCCGCGACGTCCTGGCCGCGCTCCTTCGCCGCCGCCAGCGCCGCGGCCACCAGATCCTTCATGTGGAGCATCGTACTACTTGACACCTGAGACGGTTCCAGAGAATCTGTTTATGCGAGTTCCACGCAGAGAGTGACCAGCCAGGCACTGAGGGGAGAACTGCCATGAGCGTTGTCATCTCCGGGGGCGGACCGGCCGGCATGATGCTGGGCCTGATGCTGGCCCGGGCCGGCGTCGAGGTGACCGTGCTGGAGAAGCACGGTGACTTCCTGCGCGACTTCCGCGGCGACACCGTCCACGCGTCCACCGTGCGGCTGATGGACGAGCTCGGGCTCGGCCGCGAGTTCGCGGAGCTGCCGCAGAGCCGGCTCGGCAACATGGTGGTGCCGGTGCCCGGAGTGGGCGACGTCGCGCTGAGCGCCTTCGAGAAGCTGCCCGCGCCGTACAACTACATCGCGATGATCCCGCAGTGGGACCTGCTCGACTTCCTCCTCCGGCAGGCGAGGAAGGAGCCCTCGTTCACCGTCCGGATGAACACCGAGGCCACCGGCCTGATCCGGGACGGCGGCCGGGTCGCCGGGGTGCGCTACCGCACCCGGGACGGCGAGGAGGGCGAGATCCGCGCCGCGCTCACCGTCGCCGCCGACGGCCGGCACTCGGTGCTCCGCCGGGAGGCCGGGCTGGTGCCCGAGGAGTTCCCCGTCCCGTTCGACACCTGGTGGTTCCGGCTGCCCCGGCACGCCGACGAGCAGGGTGTCCCGCCGAACCTCGCGCCCGCGTTCGGGCGCGGCGAGCTGGCGATCAGCCTCACCCGCGAGGACTACTTCCAGATCGCCTACTTCACCGCCAAGGGCTCCGACGCCCGCCTGCGGGCCGAAGGGATCGAGCGTTTCCGCGCCCGGATCGCCCGGCTGATGCCGCGGTACGCGGACCGGGTCGACCAGCTGGCGGGCATGGACGACGTCCACCTGCTCGACGTCCGGCTCAACCGGCTGCACCGCTGGTACGCCGACGGCCTCCTGCTGATCGGCGACGCCGCCCACGCGATGTCCCCCGCCGGCGGGGTGGGCATCAACCTCGCCATCCAGGACGCGGTGGCCACCGCCGCGCTGCTCGCCGAACCGCTGCGGCGCGGGCGCGTCACCGAAGCCGACCTCGCGCGGGTGCAGCGGCGCCGGTGGCTGCCGATGGCGGTGATCCAGCGCATGCAGCGGCTCCTGCACGAGGTGATGTTCGCCCCGGTCCTGGCCGGCCGCCGGGTCGGCCCGCCCACCCGGCTCGTCCTGCTCGCCCGCTTCGTGCCGGGCTTCCGGCAGATCCCGTCCCGCCTGATCGCCCTCGGCCCGCGCCCGGAGCACGCGCCGGCCTTCGCCCGCCGGGCGTCGGCCTGACCGGTCGGCCGACGGCGGCGGCGCCGAGGGGCTCGAAGTCGCACGGGAGGCGCGCGGCGGACGCCGTGCGCCACCACGCGTCCATACGCGAGAGGCGCGGGACCGGCCGCGGCCGTGCCGGGGGCGCCGGTCCGGAGGGCGCACGACGGTAGACGATCGCGCATGAACCGGAGATCCGCGCGCATGGGGGGTCTCATCTTCGCCGCATACCGTCGAGACATGACACAGAAGCGAATTGACGGCTCGTCGGACATACTCGTGGTCGGCGCCACCGGAACCGTCGGCCGGCACGTCACCCTGCAGCTGCTCGCCTCCGGAGTGCGCGTCCGGGCGCTGACCCGCCACCCGGACCTGGCCCGGCAGCCCAGGTACGTCCAGGGCGACCTGCTCGACCCGGACAGCCTGGAAGCCGCCGCCACCGGCGCCGACGCCGCCTTCCTGATCTGGCCCTACCCGACGGCCGACGGCGCCGCGGCCGCCGTCGCGGCGATGGCACGGCACGTCCGCAAGGTGGTCTTCCTCTCCTCCGCCGCCGTCCGGGACGTGCCCGGCCGGGGCTCCGAGTCGCCGGGCCGGCCGGACGCCGCGATCGAGGCCCTGATCGCCGGCAGCGGAGTCCGGTACACCTTCCTGCGCCCGCACGGCTTCACCGCCAACACCCTGCGCTGGGCCGAGGAGATCCGCACCGACGCCGCCGTCCGCGGCTTCGGCGGCGGGGCCGGGCTCAACCTGGTCGACGAACGGGACATCGCCGCCGTCGCCGTGCGGGCCCTCACCGAGGACGGCCACGAGGGCGCCAGGTACGTGCTCACCGGCCCGGAGTCCCCCAGCCAGGAGGAGCAGGTCCGGATCATCGGCGAGGCGGTCGGCCTCCCGGCCCGCTGGGAGGAGCTCCCCCGCGACGCCGCCCGCCTGCGGATGCTCACCGCCGGCTGGCCCCCGGCCATCGTCGACAGCGCCCTCGACTTCGTCCACGCCCGCATCGGCGACCCCGAGCCGGTCACCAGCACGGTCGAGGACATCACCGGCCGCCCGCCGCGCAGCCTGCGCAACTGGGCCGCCGACCACGCGGCCCTGTTCCGCTGAGCGCGCCCGGGGGCCGCCGGTCAGACCCCGAGCCCCCGGATGACCAGGTCCACCAGGGCGAAGAAGAACAGCGAGATGCCGACGAAGCCGTTGGTCTGGAAGAACGCGCGGTTGAGCTTGGACAGGTCGTTCGGCCGCACGATGGTGTGCTCGTAGACGAACGCGCCGGCCACGACGACCAGGCCGATCCAGAACGCGACGCCGGCGCCGGTGAGGACGCCGAACCAGGCCAGCAGGGCCGTGGTGACGAGGTGGCAGGCGCGGGCGCCCCGGATGGCCGCCGGGATGCCGAAGCGGGCCGGCACCGAGCGCACGCCGCCGTGCCGGTCGGACTGCACGTCCTGGCAGGCGTAGATGAGGTCGAACCCGCCGATCCAGATCCCGACCGCCGCGCCGAGCACGACGGCCTCCCAGGACCAGGTGCCGGTCACCGCGAGCCAGGCGCCCACCGGACCCATCGCCTGCGCCAGTCCGAGGATCGCCTGCGGGAAGTCGGTGAACCGCTTGCCGTACGGGTAGACGACCATCGGCACGACGGCCACCGGCGCGAGCGCGAGGCACAGCGGGTTCAGCATGGCCGCGGCGCCCAGGAACACCACCAGGGCGACCGCCGAGCCGGTGTACGCCGTCTTCAGGGAGACGGCGCCGGTGACGAGTTCGCGCCCGGCGGTGCGCGGGTTCCGGGCGTCGATCTCGCGGTCGATGATCCGGTTGGCGGCCATCGCGAAGGTCCGCAGGCCGACCATGCAGACCGTGACGACGAACAGCTGGCCCCAGTGCACCCGCTTGTCGGCGAGGAACATGGCCGTCAGCGCGGCGATGTAGGCGAAGGGCAGGGCGAAGACCGAGTGCTCGATCATCACGAGCCGCAGGAAGGCCGACACACCCCCGCGGGTGCGGGGAGATTCGCCCTGTCCTCCGTTGCCGAGCGTACCGACTCCCGTGCTCACAGCCCGTACTCCTTCCAGCGACGCGACACGAGAGCGGCCGTGGCCGGGTCCGAGGAGACCATCTCGGGCCAGCCGCCGTCGCGGGTGTAGCCCTCCTCGGGGAGCTTGCGGGTCGCGTCGATGCCCGCCTTGCCGCCCCAGAACTGCTGGTAGGAGGCGTGGTCGAGGTGGTCGACCGGGCCCTCGACGACCGTCAGGTCGCGGCTGTAGTCGACGTTCCCGAAGGCCCGCCAGGCGACCTCCTGGTAGTCGTGCACGTCGCAGTCCGCGTCCACCACGATGATCAGCTTGGTCAGCGACATCATGTGCGCGCCCCAGATCGCGTGCATCGTCTTCTGGGCGTGCTTCGGGTACTTCTTGTCGATCGAGACGATCACGCAGTTGTGGAAGCCGCCGGCCTCGGGCAGGTCGTAGTCGACGATGTCCGGGATGATGATCTTCAGCAGCGGCAGGAAGAACCGCTCGGTGAACTTGCCCAGCGGGCCGTCCTCGGTCGGCGGGCGGCCGACCACGATGGACTGCAGGACCGGGCGGCGGCGCATCGTCACGCAGTCGATCTTCAGCGCCGGGAACGGCTCCTGCGGCGTGTAGAAGCCGGTGTGGTCGCCGAACGGCCCCTCGGGGAGCATCTCGCCGGGCTCCAGCCAGCCCTCCAGCACGACCTCGGCGTCGGCCGGCACCTGGAGCGGGACGGTCTTGCAGTCGACCATCCGCACGCGCTCACCGGCGACGAACCCGGCGAACAGGTACTCGTCGATGTCCCCCGGCAGCGGCGCGGTGGCCGCGTACGTGACGGCCGGCGGGCAGCCGAAGGCGATCGCGACCGGCAGGCGCTCGCCGCGCTTGGCGGCCACCGCGTAGTGGTTGCGGCTGTCCTTGTGGATCTGCCAGTGCATGCCGATCGTCCGGCGGTCGTGCCGCTGGAGCCGGTAGAGGCCGAGGTTGCGGATGCCGGTGTCCGGGTCCTTGGTGTGGGTGAGGCCCAGGTTGAAGAAGGAGCCGCCGTCCATCGGCCAGGTGAAGAGCGCGGGCAGCTCGTCCAGGTCGACGTCGTCGCCGGTGAGCACGACCTCCTGCACCGGGGCGTCCTTCACGTGCCGCGGCGGGACGTGCGCCATCGAGGCGAGCTTGCCGAAGGCGTCCCGGAAGCCGGTGAAGCCCTGCGGCAGCTCGGGCTTGAGCAGGCCGGCGATCTTCTCGGAGATGTCGTCCGGTCCCTTGAGGCCGAGCGCCTTGGCCAGGCGCCGCTCGGTGCCGAAGACGTTCATCGCGAGCGGCATCGACGAGCCCTTGACGTTCTCGAACAACAGCGCCGGGCCCTTGGCCTTCTGCACCCGGTCGACGATCTCGCCGATCTCCAGGTGCGGGTCCACCTCCGCCTTGATGCGCTTGAGGTCACCCTCGCGGTCGAGGGCCCGGAGAAACGAGCGGAGATCGTCGTATGCCATGCCAGTCAGTATCCGCCACCCGATAGCCTGGCTTCGTCAAGGGCCCCCGGGGAGGGCCCCAGGACGCAGCCCGCCACACTCGCCGTCGCCGGGGGAGATCGCCGCCGTGCTCAGGATCCTGACCTTCGTCGTTCCGCTCGCCCTGTGGGTGTGGGCCTTCATCGACTGCCTGACCACGCCCGAGGACGAGGTGAAGCACCTGCCCAAGGTGGTGTGGGTGATCATCGTGCTGCTGTTCCCGCTGGTCGGCTCGATCGCCTGGCTCGTGGCGGGCAAGCAGCGCGGCGGCGCGCGGGTCGCCGGCGGCGGGCCGGCCTCCGGCCGTCCGGAGCACGCGGGCCCGCGCGGCGGCCGTCCGCTCGCACCGGACGACGACCCGGAGTTCCTCGCCTCCTTGAAGAAGGACGACAAGGGGCACGAGGACATGCTCAAGCAGTGGGAGGCGGACCTGCGCCGCCGCGAGCGGGAGCTGCGCGGCAAGGACGAGCCGGAGGACGGTTCCAAGGGCTGACCCGGCCCGTTCGGGGGATCGCTCGGACAGCCCACCCGGCAGGCGTCGGGTGGGCTGTGGCGTTTTTGGCGCTTCCCTACGACTCCGGCCCCACTACCACGACTTCCCCCGGTCGTCCCACCAGACTTTAGCGACGCTTGAGCGGGGCCCCAGTCGGCTCGCCTACGCTCCTGGGTGACGGCCCTGACCTGCGCTTTCCTTCATGCTCAGATCATCGGACCATCATCTGTCCGACAACCCCCGGTATTCGAACGGACACCGAGCGCATCGGGTGAGGCCCGGTCGCTTCTGTGCAGGCCTGACAGCCAAACGCTCCCGACCTTGTACGGAATCGACGCCGAAACCAGCGCACGGCCCCTCGTACAGTCATAAGTGAAGAAAGTGATTCGCAGCCGGGGGCACAGCAGACGTTGGCTGTCGGACAGTTCCCTCACCCTTGGAGTGGTTCGAGATGACGGTTGTGCATGAGGCGCCGGTCGGCGGCGAGATCCCGGAGATCCCGGCCGACGCCCGAGGTCGGGTCGCCGAGCTGCACGAACTGCGCGAGAAGGTCCGGCGCGGCCCGAGCGAGAAGGCCACCGAGGCCCAGCACGCGAAGGGCAAGCTGACCGCCCGCGAGCGCATCGACCTGCTCCTGGACGAGGGCTCCTTCCACGAGGTCGAGCCGCTGCGCCGGCACCGCGCCACCGGCTTCGGCCTGGAGGCCAAGAAGCCGCACACCGACGGCGTCGTCGTCGGCTGGGGCACCGTCCACGGCCGGACCGTCTTCACCTACGCGCACGACTTCCGGATCTTCGGCGGCGCCCTGGGCGAGGCCCACGCGCAGAAGATCCACAAGATCATGGACATGGCCATCGCGGCCGGCGCGCCCCTGGTCTCCCTGAACGACGGCGCCGGCGCCCGCATCCAGGAGGGCGTCACCGCGCTCGCCGGCTACGGCGGCATCTTCCAGCGCAACACCAAGGCCTCGGGCGTCATCCCGCAGATCTCCGTCATGCTCGGCCCGTGCGCCGGCGGCGCCGCGTACTCCCCCGCGCTGACCGACTTCGTCTTCATGGTCCGCGAGACCTCGCAGATGTTCATCACCGGCCCGGACGTCGTCCAGGCCGTGACCGGCGAGAAGATCAGCCAGAACGGCCTCGGCGGCGCCGACGTCCACGCGGGCGTGTCCGGCGTGGCGCACTTCATCTACGACGACGAGCAGTCGTGCATCGAGGAGGTCCGCTACCTCCTGTCGCTGCTGCCGCAGAACAACCGCGAGATGCCGCCGTCCGTCCTCAGCGAGGACCCGGTCGCGCGCCGCAACGACAGCCTGCTCGACCTGGTGCCGGCGGACGGCAACCGCCCGTACGACATGCGCAAGGTCATCGAGGAGATCGTCGACCACGGCGAGTACCTGGAGGTCCACGAGCGCTGGGCGACCAACGTCCTGTGCGTCCTGGCCCGGGTCGACGGCCACGTGGTCGGCATCATCGCCAACCAGCCGCAGTCGCTGGCCGGCGTCCTCGACATCAACGCCAGCGAGAAGGCCGCGCGCTTCGTCCAGATGTGCGACGCGTTCAACATCCCGCTGGTCACCCTGCTGGACGTCCCGGGCTTCCTGCCCGGCGTCGACCAGGAGCACGGCGGCATCATCCGCCACGGCGCCAAGCTGCTGTACGCGTACTGCAACGCCACCGTCCCGCGGATCTCGCTGATCCTGCGCAAGGCGTACGGCGGCGCTTACATCGTCATGGACTCCCAGTCCATCGGCGCCGACCTCACCTACGCCTGGCCGACCAACGAGATCGCCGTCATGGGCGCCGAGGGCGCCGCCAACGTGATCTTCCGCCGCGACATCAACGGCGCCGAGGACCCGGACGCCATGCGCGCCCAGAAGATCAAGGAATACAAGAACGAGCTGATGCACCCGTACTACGCGGCCGAGCGCGGCCTCGTGGACGACGTCATCGACCCCGCCGAGACCCGTGAGGTGCTCGCCTCGGCGCTCGCCATGCTCCGCACCAAGCACGCCGACCTGCCCAGCCGCAAGCACGGCAACCCGCCGATGTAGCGGTCGCGGGCCACCGCGTCGCAGCAGCACCCGGAAGACCGCGCGCCCCACGGCGCACGTCACCGAGCGAGACCACACACCACAGCCCGGGGGAGAAACCACACACCATGACCGCTTCCGCCGAACCCCTCGTCCGCATCGTCCGCGGCTCCCTCTCCGACGAGGAGCTGGCCGCCCTCACGGCCGTCCTGATGGCGCGCGCCGCCGCCACGCAGCAGGCCGCCGCCGTCGCGCCGGTCGAGCCGATCGCCAACTGGCAGCGCCTGGAGCGCCGCCCGGCCTACTACTCGCCGGTCAGCTGGCAGCAGGCCGCCTGACGGCCCGCCCCTCCTGACGATTCGCCGCCGACGGCCGGCCGCCCCACCGGGTGGCCGGCCGTCGCGGTTCCGCCGTTCGTACCCGCCCGGCCGGGCCGGCCCGGAGGAAGCCCCGGACCGGGCCGCGAGCGGCTCGGTAGGATACCTACTGGACGGTATGCGGCCCGCCCGCCCGTCGGCCCCCATAGGATCGGCCGCTGCCGAGGTACCAGAACTATCCAGGGAGGCTGCGATGGCCAGGCAGGCCCGCGCACTGGCGACCCGCCAGGCGGTACTCCTCGCGGCGGCCGAGGTGTTCGACGAGCGCGGCTACGCCGCCGCCACGATGTCGGACATCCTGGAGCGGGCCGGCGTCACCAAGGGCGCGCTGTACTTCCACTTCCGCTCCAAGGAGGAGCTGGCACTGGCCGTCATCCTGGAGGGCCAGAGCGCGTGGCTGGCCACCTGGGAGCCGTCCTCCGACAGCCCGATGCAGACCCTGATCGACCTGTCGTACGCGTTCGCCCGAGCCCTCCAGGACGACGTCCTGGTGCGCGGCAGCATCCGTCTGACGATCGAGCACGGCAGTTTCACCCAGCCCCAGGTCGCGGCCTACCAGGGCTGGTCGGACGCGACGCGGGAGCTGCTGGAGCGCGCGCAGGAGGCCGGGGAGCTGCACCCGGGGATCGACCTGCGCGGCGCGGCCCTGGTGCTGCAGGGGGCCGTCACCGGCATCCAGCTGAGCTCCCAGGTGCTGACCGACCGGCAGGACCTCATCGAGCGGATCGCCGACCTCTGGACCCTGTTGCTGCCCGGTCTCGTCCAGCCGCACGCGCTGACCAGGCTGAGCGTCGTCGAGCGCGTCCCGGCGGCTTCCTGACACGTCCTGAGGCTTCCTGAGGCCCACCGGGCCCCGAGGCCGGCCGGCGTCAGAGCCGGTAGGCGGCGCAGCGGCCGGTGTCCACCAGGGCGGGCAGCGCGGCCGCCCAGGTCCCGCGGACGGCCTCCGGGCCGAGCCGGGCGGCGTCCTCGGCGGCGAGCAGGACCAGGCCGGCCGCGAGCGTCGTGAGCAGTTCGGCGGCGGCCCAGCGGTCGATGCCGGGGCGCAGTTCGCCGGCCTCGGCGGCGCGGCCGAGCAGGCGGTGGACGACGGCGGTGAAGCTGCGCCAGGCCGCGCCGGAGCCGGACGGGTCGGCGGCGTCCCGGCGGGGGCCGTGGCCGGCCCGGCCGAGCTGGACGCCGGCCCGGACCACCACGTCCTCGCGCAGCAGCCGGGCGAGTTCGTGCGAGAGGTCGACGAGGTCCTGGACGGCGGGCCCGCCGGCGCGCAGGGCCCGCAGCGCGGCCGAGCCGATCTCCCGGCCCGCCGCGGCGCGCACGCCGTCGGCGAGGGCCTGCTTGGAGACGAAGTGGAAGTACAGGGCGCCCTTGCTGACGCCGGCCCGGCGGCTGATGTCGACCAGGCTCGCCGACTCGAAGCCCACGTCCGCGAACGTGCTCGCCGCGGCGAGCAGCACGGCCTGCCTGGTCCGCCCCGCGCGTTCCTGCTTGACCACTGAGGCCCCTCCGGACTCGACCGGCCGCGGCCCCGCCGCCCGGCTGGTGTCAGGGCGCCGACGAGGTGGGGTACGACGCCTCGCATGCGGACGGACGCCACCTAAACCGCATGGTTGGTATCTAATCTACCGCCTCGGCCAACCCCGCCGTCCAGCGGGGAGGCACCCCCGCCCAAGGTCCTGGGTGCCGGACGCCAGGCATTCCCGCAGCCCAGAGGCCCGGTAGCGTGGTCCCGTCGGGCCGCCCGACGGGGGCGACCCCGAACGCGACTCACAAACCGGGTGGTCTGTATGTTTTGCTTGCCAAGCGTCCGCACCGGCCGCTCGACCGACACCCTGGAGTGGGGCCCGTCATGCCACTGATCGTAGAGCCGGATGCCCGCGACCCCTACGCCCACCCCGTCACCGGCTACGACTTCCACGAACGGACCGTCTCCCGCCACCTCGTCCACCGCACCTCGGTGTCCGAGGTGCTCCTCACCGGCTGGCAGGCGGCCGGCCCGTACGAGTTCCGGATCGGCGCCCAGTGGCCCCGGATGCACGGTTTCTACCGGCTGCCCGGCGACCGCCACCACGACCCGGTGCTGATGGCCGAGACCGTCCGGCAGGCCGGTCTGCTGATCGGGCACGTGGGCTTCGGCGTGCCCAAGGGCCACCACTTCGCGATGGACGACCTCGACTACTCGCTCGGCCCGGCCGGACTGGCCGGCCTCGCCGTCACCACCGAACCCGCCTCGCTGATGCTCGACGCCGTCTGCGAGGACGTCCGGATGCGCGGCGGCCGGCTCGCCTCCCTGCGGATGCACGCCGAGATCACCAGGGGCGGCCGGACGGTCGGACGCGGTTCGGGGCAGCTGCGGGTCATCTCCCCCGCCTCCTACGCGCGGCTGCGCGGCCCGGCGCGGCGCGGCGTCACGCCCGTCCGCCCCGGCCCGCCCACGACTCCCGAGCTGGTCGGCCGCGCGCACCCCTCCGACGTCGTGCTCAGCCCGACCCTGCTGCCCGACAGCTGGGTGCTGCGGACGGACGCCGCGCACCCGGTGCTGTTCGACCACACGCTCGACCACGTGCCCGGGATGCTGGTGCTGGAGGCCGCCCGGCAGGCCGCCCAGCGGCTGCGGCACCCCGAACCGGTCGCCCCGGTCGAACTGGTCTCCTCGTTCGACCGCTACATCGAGCTGGACCGGCCCTGCCTCGTGCGCGCCGTCCGCGAGGGGGCCCCGGACGGCCGCCGGGTGCCCGTCCGGGTGCTGCTGATCCAGGACGGCCGGACGGCGGCCGACTGCCGGCTGCTCACCGAGCCGCTGGACGGCCCGTGCGTCCCCTCGGCCCGGCGGGACGGCTTCGACGGCCGCCCCACCGCGCCGGACCTCGGCGGCACCGGGCTGCCGCTGGCCTGCTGAGCCCGCCGCCCTACGCCGCCTACGCCGCCCTACGCCGCCCTACGCCGCGACGAGCGCGGACGGGCGGCCGGCGTGCATCACGCTCAGGTTGGCGGCCAGCCGGACCGGGTCCTGGGCCAGCCAGAGCCGCAGTGCGGCGCCCAGCATGGCACTGGCCGACCCGACCCGGATGCCCGTCACCTGGGCCAGCCTCGCCGCGCCCGGCACCAGCAGGTCGGCCAGCGCGGTCGGCAGCCAGACCGTCAGCGCGCACGGCGCGGGCGCCGTGAGGGCGCCCAGCAGCCGGTAGGCGTCGGACGGCGAGCTGATCGTGGGGATGATGTCCAGCAGCCCGTCGGCCACCACTTCGGACACGTCGCTGCGGTGCCCCTGGGCGAGCCGGCGGAGCAGCGTGCGCTCTGCGGCGGTGATTCGGACGGTCAGCATGACCTCGTCGCACTCCATTGCGCGATTTCCTCCTCGGTTCCTCCCCGTACCGGCGCGGGGCGGCCGGCACGAACTACCCCTGTCGCACCTCGGCCCGGCTTCCAACCGTGGAGCGCCGGGCCGGTGGGTGTGTTCCGCTCCGGTCAGATACCCGCGTACGAGTGCTTGCCGGTGACGAAGATGTTCACGCCGTAGTAGTTGAAGAGCCAGCAGGCGAAGGCCGCCAGCGCCAGGTAGGCCGCCTTGCGGCCCTTCCAGCCGGCCGTCGCGCGGGCGTGCAGGTAGCAGGCGTAGGCCACCCACGTGATGAACGACCAGGTCTCCTTCGGGTCCCACTCCCAGTACTTGCCCCAGGCCGCCTCGGCCCAGATCGCGCCCGCGATGATGGTGAAGGTCCACAGCGGGAAGACCAGGGCGTTGATCCGGTACGACAGCTTGTCGAGCGTCGACGCGGCGGGCAGGCGGTTGCAGACCGAGACCCGGACGCGGGCCAGGCCGGTGCGCAGGTCGCTCTGCTGCTGGCCGGCCGTGCGGGCGGCGCCCGGCTTCAGGTACTCGTACAGCCCGGCCTCGACCCGGCGGTGGTAGGAGTCCTGGAACAGGTACAGCAGCGTGGCGATGAAGGCCGCGTAGAAGGCGCCGCCGCAGAAGATCGCGGTGGAGACGTGGATCGCCAGCCAGTACGAGTGCAGCGCGGGGACGAGCTGCTCGGAGTCGGTGTAGAGCACGGTGGTGGCGATGCCGAGCGTGAGCAGCACCGCGACGGTGACCGGCAGGCCGAGCCAGCGGACGTTCTTCCTCGCCGCCAGCAGCACCAGGTACGCGGCCGTCATGGCCAGCGCGAACGCGCAGGAGAACTCGTACATGTTGCCCCACGGCCAGCGGGACACCGACAGGCCGCGGGTGACCACGCCGCCCACGTGCAGCAGTGCCGCCAGGACGGTCAGCGAGACCGCGATGCGGCCGGCCAGGTCGGCCTTCTCGCTGCTGCCGGCCGCGCCGGGGCCGTCCACCTCGTCGTCGCCGCGGCCGCTGGTGACCACCGTGGCACCCTCGCCCGCCAGGGCGGTGCGGGTGAGCGTGGTGGTGCCGCCGCCCGCGCCGGCCACGGTGACGGTGACCTTCTTCGCGGCCCTGGCCGGCTGGTTCCCCGCCGCGGCGACGGTCTCGGCCAGGCTGCCCGACTGCTCCTTCGAGCGGACGGCGACGGCGCCCTTGCTGCCGAACGTCCACTCGAACATGTGGGCGAACATGGCGATCGTGTAGACCGCCATCGCCGAATAGATCAGCTTGTTGGAGAGGTCGGCCAGCTGTGGGTCGACCCCCGAGGCGAGATGCACCGTCTACTCCTTGGAGTTCTGGTCGGCAGGGGCTGTGGGGTCCGCGGGTGCTTCCGGTGCCCGGTCGGGTTCGTCGTCCTCGTCCTCCTCGGACGCCGGGGCGTCGTCCTGGAGGTCCACCGCGAGTTCGGCCAGCTCCTCGGCGATCTTCGCCGACTCGCTGCGGGCCAGCCCGGCCAGCTCGACCAGGGTGCCGCCCTCCGGCAGGGCGACCGCCCGCACCCAGATCCGGCGGCGCTGCACGAACAGCGAGCCGATCAGGCCGAGGATCGCCAGCACCGCGCCGGTCAGGGCGATCGCGTTGCCCGGACGGTGCGAGACGTTGAAGCTGGCCCACTGCTTGTAGCCCTCGAACGTGACGCTGCCGTAGCCGTCCGGGAGGGTCCAGCCCTGGCCGGGCTTCAGCAGGGCCTTGGCCGGCTGCTCGTCCAGCTGCAGCTGGGTCATGTTCCTGGTGTTCAGCTGGTACACGTTCTGCGGCAGGCCCGAGTCGGTGCCGAGGTCGCCCTCGTAGGCGTTCAGCACCAGCTCCGGGGCGGCGTCGCCCGGGAAGAGCGAGATCGGGCCGGTGCCCGCGAAGCTCAGCGGGGCGGTCGGCAGGAAGAAGCCGGAGAAGCCCATCTGGGTCTTCGTGCCCTTCGGCCCGATGCCGTAGTCGGACACCTTCACGACGCCGGTCGACGTCATGTTGGCGTCCTGCGGCAGGAACGGCGTCGCGCCGGTGTAGACGACCTCGCCCTTGCCGTTGCGCACGGTGATGACCGGGGCGTAGCCGTGGCCGATCAGGAAGACCTTCGAACCGCCGATCTCCAGCGGGTGGTTGACCTCGATCGTGCCCTGCTTGAGCTTCGCGGCGTCGTCACCCGCGTAGTACTCGACGTTCGCGGTGAACTGCCGCGCGGCGCCGATCTGGTCGCCCTGGTCCTGGAACTTGGCCGTGAAGCCCTTCAGCTTGAGGAAGAAGGGGTCCAGGTCGTCACTGGTGTAGAAGGCCGAGCCGGTGAAGTCGTCGAGCTGGGTGATGGTGTTGGAGTAACCGTCGCCCTCCACCATCAGCTTGCCGCCGGTGCCGGCCGCCAGGCTCGCCCAGGCGAAGCCGCCGAGCAGCGCGAACAGCGACAGGTGGAACAGCAGGTTGCCGACCTCGCGCAGGTAGCCCTTCTCGGCGGCCACCGCGCCGTCGGCGAGGTGCGCCCGGAACCGGCGCCGGCGCAGCAGCCGGTGCGCGGCGGCGTTGACGACCTCGGCGTCGGCCCCGGTGCGCCAGGCCGCGTAGACCGGCATCCGGGTCAGGTTGCGCGGCGCCGCCGGCGGCTGGGCCCGCAGCACGCCGACGAACTGCCAGGTGCGCGGGACGATGCAGCCGGCCAGCGAGAGGAACAGCAGGATGTAGATCGCCGAGAACCAGACCGAGCTGTAGACGTCGAACAGTTGGAGCTTCTCGTAGATCGGCGCGACCGTGGTGTGCTGCGCCTTCCACGTCTCGACCTTGAACTGGTTCTGGCCGTTCTGCGGGATCAGCGAGCCCGGGATGGCGGCCAGCGACAGCAGGAAGAGCAGGATCAGCGCGACCCGCATCGAGGTCAGCTGGCGCCACATCCAGCGCAGCCAGCCGAGCACCCCCATGCCGGTGGGGCCGTCGGACTCGACCGGGGCGGTGCTGAGCCGCTCGGCCGCCGCGTCGGCCGGCGCCGGGGGCGGCTGCTCGGTGTCGGTCGTGGTGTTGCTCACGGTCAGATTCCGATCCGGAAGTCGGCGGTCCAGGACTGCAGCTGGTACATCATCGCGTCCCAGACACCGGTGACGAGCAGCAGACCGACCGCGACGAGCATGCCGCCGCCGATCCTCATGACGAGCGGGTAGTGCCGCTTGACCCACCCGAAGGCGCCGAGCGCTCGGCGGAAGGCGACGGCGGCCAGGATGAACGGTACGCCGAGACCCAGGCAGTAGAAGGTGGTCAGCAGCGCGCCACGCTGGGCGTCGGCCTGGTTGAGCGCCAGGTTCTGCACCGCGGTCAGGGTCGGGCCCATGCAGGGCGTCCAGCCGACGCCGAACACCACGCCCAGCACCGGGGCGCCCAGCAGGCCGACCGCCGGGCGGCGGTGCGAGCGCACCTCGCGCATGCTCAGCCCGGGGACCAGGCCCATGAAGGCCAGGCCCATCACGACGGTGAGCCCGCCCAGCACGATGTCGATCGTCCGCTTGTAGCCCTGCAGCTCCTGGCCGAAGTAGCCGAACAGGGCGCCGGTGGAGACGAAGACGGCGGTGAAGCCGAGGATGAACAGCAGCACGCCGAGCAGCATCCGGCCGCGCCGGGTGCCGCGCGCGTCGGCCAGGTCGGCGGCGGAGAAGCCGGTCACGTACGACAGGTAGCCCGGCACCAGCGGGAGCACGCACGGCGAGAAGAACGACACGAGCCCGGCCGCGAGCGCGACCGGCGCCGCGACCAGCAGCGCCCCGCTCTGCACGGTCGCGGTGGTGTCGGCGAGCCGCAGGACGGTGCCGGCGGCCTCCGCGCTCACTGCTTCGGCTCCGCGACCACCGGCTGGAGCACCGACTCGAGGGCGTCGTCGACCGTGCCGCCGACGGCGCGGGCGGCGAGCTTGCCGTCCCGGTCGATGATCAGCGTGGTCGGGATCGACTGCGGGTTGAGGCTGCCCTTGGGGAACTTGAGCAGCTGGGTGCCGGCCGGGTCGAAGATGCTCGGGTAGGTGACGCCCTTCTCCTGCTCGAAGCGGAGGGCGTTGGCCTTCTCGGTGTCGCGCGTGTTGACGCCGAGGAACTGGACCCCTTGGTCCTTGTACTTCTGCCAGACCCGCTCCAGGTCGTCCGCCTCGCCCCGGCACGGCCCGCACCAGGAGCCCCAGACGTTCAGCACGACGACCTTGCCGCGGTAGTCCGAGAGCTTGACCTGGTTGCCCTCCAGGGTCTCCCCGGCGATGTCCGGCGCGTCCTCGCGGTGGCCGGCCTCCGCCTTGGAGACGTTGGTGCCCTTGACCGTCACGAACCCGAGCTGCCCGTCACCACTGCTCGACGAACCCGACGAGGAGCATCCGGTGAGGACGAGCGCAGCGGCGGCGGCGGTAGCGGCGGCGGCTGCGGCGACACGGGGGCGGGGGCGCGCCATGGCAGACATGTGAAAAGTTTCGCATGGAGTTCCAGGCAGGTTCGGGGGGGTCCTGCCTTGCGCGTGGCACCCCCTCTGACCTGCGGCGAGGCCCGGCCGTCCGGTGATCTTCGGACGGCCGGGCCCCATACTTACACCCCGCTTACGGGCCGTTCGGGCGAGTCTCGAACGGGCCCTCGGGCGCGTCGTCCGCGGGCCTCGGAGCCTCAGGCGCCGAAGCTCTTGCCCACCGGCTTGTCGCCCTTGCGGCCCTTGCCCACCAGGTGCGCGGGCAGCAGGTCGCGGGCCGGCTCGCGGTAGCCGACCGAGACGATCTTGTCGCCCTCGAAGGTGAAGCTGGTCAGCGAGGCCAGCGAGCACTGCCGGTTGCGCGGGTCGTGCCACAGCCGGCGGCGCTCGACGAAGGAGCGGACGATCCAGATCGGCAGCTGGTGGCTGACGCAGACCGCCTCGTGCCCGCGGGCGGCGTCCCGGGCGGCGCCGAGCGCGCCCATCATCCGCACGACCTGGTCGAGGTAGGGCTCGCCCCAGGAGGGCTTGAACGGGTTGGTGAGGTACTTCCAGTAGCCCGGGTTGCGCAGCGAGCCGTCACCGACGCCGAAGGTCTTGCCCTCGAAGATGTTCTCCGCCTCGATCAGCCGCGCGTCCGCCGCGACCTCCAGGCCGTGCGCCTTGGCGATCGGCTCGGCGGTCTCCTGCGCCCGCTCCAGCGGGGACGCCACCACGTGGGTGATGTCCCGTCCGGCCAGGTCCTCGGCGACCCGGTCGGCCATCCGCCAGCCCAGCTCGGACAGGTGGTAGTCCGGCAGGCGGCCGTACAGGACGCCCTCCGGGTTGTGCACCTCACCGTGCCGCATCAGGTGGACGACGGTGATCTCTTCGGCACTCACTTCTCAAGACTCCTGGGGCTCGGGGTGGACTAGGCCGTGGCCGTGGCGGCCGCGCGGGCGGCGGCCGGCAGGGCGGCGGCGATCCGCTCGATCGCCCGCTCGTCGTGGGACGCCGAGACGAACCAGGACTCGAAGGCGGACGGCGGCAGGTAGACGCCCTCGGCGAGCATCGCGTGGAAGAAGGCGGTGAAACGGTACGCCTCCTGGGTCCTGGCCTCGTCGTAGTTGGTGACCGCGGCCTCGGTGAAGAACACCGAGAACATGTTCCCGGCGGTCTGCAGCCGGTGCGCCACGCCCTCCTTGGCGAGCGCCTCGGTGACCAGGCCGGAGACCTCGGCGGCGACCCGGTCCACCGTCGCGTAGACCTCGTCGGTGCAGCCGCGCAGCTGGGCGAGGCCGGCGGCGGTGGCGACCGGGTTACCGGAGAGGGTGCCGGCCTGGTAGACCGGGCCGGCCGGGGCCAGGTGCGCCATCACGTCGGCGCGGCCGCCGAAGGCCGCGGCCGGGAAGCCGCCGCCCATGACCTTGCCGAAGGTGAGCAGGTCCGGCGCCCAGCCCTCGTGCGCGGCCTCCAGGCCGTACCAGCCGGCCTTGGAGACGCGGAAGCCGGTCATCACCTCGTCGGAGATGAACAGCGCGCCGTTGTCCCGGCAGAGGCGGGCCAGGCCGGCGTTGAAGCCGGGCAGCGGCGGGACGACGCCCATGTTGCCGGGCGAGGCCTCGGTGATCACGCAGGCGATCTCGCCCGGGTGCGCGGCGAAGGCCTGTTCGACCGCGGCGAGGTCGTTGTAGGGCAGCACGATGGTGTCGCCGGCCTGGGCGCCGGTGACGCCCGGGGTGTCGGGCAGACCGAAGGTGGCGACGCCGGAACCGGCGGCGGCCAGCAGCGCGTCCACGTGACCGTGGTAGCAGCCCGCGAACTTCACGACCTTCGCCCGGCCGGTGAAGCCTCGGGCCAGCCGGATCGCGGACATGGTGGCCTCGGTGCCCGAGGAGACCAGCCGGACCTGCTCGACCGGGGCGATCCGCGCGACGATCTCCTCGGCGAGCTCGACCTCGCCCTGGCCGGGCGTGCCGAAGGACGTGCCGCGGACGACCGCCGCCTGCACGGCGTCGATCACCGCGGGGTGCGCGTGGCCGAGGATCATCGGACCCCACGAGCACACCAGGTCGACGTACTCGCGGCCGTCGGCGTCGGTGAGGTAGGGGCCGGTTCCGGACACCATGAAGCGCGGCGTGCCGCCGACCGCGCGGAAGGCGCGCACCGGGGAGTTGACGCCGCCGGGCGTGACGACCGACGCGCGGTCGAACAGCGACTGGGACTGGGGGGCTTCGTAGGGGTAGCTCACGGGAGACATGGTCTCAAATCGTGTCCTTGACCTCTGCATGTCGGACCCGATCATCTGGAACGATGATCCGGGCACCGTTGTCTGTACGGTTGTCCGTAGAGACGGGGGCGCTGACTGCCCCGCGGCGCGGACCAGTCAGACTGTGCACTCAGAGTGCGCAGGCGCTCCGGTTGTGTGCAGGGGTGTGGAGAGGACTGCCGCCTTCCGCGAGTGGGTAGGGCCCGCGAGTGGGTACGGCGGCGCATGACGGGTAAGGAGCACGTCCGGAGGGACGCCGGGCGTGCGGGGGTCTGTCGATTCCGGCGAATTCCGGTGAGGATGGTCCGAGTGTCCGAGGCGCAGGACGGCTACGACGAGGCCGCGGGGGGCTCCCGCAGGCCTGCCGAGGCCGCACGCGGGGGTACGGGAGCGGGGACGGGACGCGGTCGCCGCGGCGGCGAGAGGCGGGGTGAGGGACGCGTGGGGGTGACGTACAAGTACTTCGGCGCACCCGACCGCGCGACGGCCGCCAGAGTCCCCACCGCGCTCGGCCCGGGCGGACTCGGCCTGGACGCGGGTGAGCTGGGCTCGCTGGGGCGCCTCGGCGACCTGATGGAGACCAGCGGGTCCCCCAACGGGCACCTCTCCACCAAGATCAAGCCGGAGACCATGAGCGCCATGGTCCTCACCGGCATCCAGGGCGTCCCGCTGCACCAGGTCCCGCCGCTGGAACTCGTCGTGCTGCACCCCGACTACGCCGTCGTCCAGCTCCCGCAGAACGTCGTCGAACCGCTGCGCAAGGCCGACGAGACCGAGCTCGGCGCGGCGGCCTTCATCTGGTCCACCGTGCCCGACCGCCGGGGCCCGCGCGACGCCTTCGTGATCTACAGCATGCTGCACGAGTGGCAGGACTTCGCCAACCGCCTGCACGAGGCCGGCCACCAGCTGTACTGCCTGGTCTGGCCGTAACGCGGCCGGACGGACCGGCAGATCCGACGAAACCGAACGCCCCGACGGCCGAACCGGCCTCGGGGCGAAGGTGTCTGACGTGTCGTCACCGGTCGGCCCCGGCGGGGCGGAGCACCACTGCGGCGAGCAGCGTGGCGAGCACCAGCAGGCCGGCGGCCACCGCGAAGGCGACGCGGAAGCCCCCCACGGGTGAATCCGAGGAGCGGTCGGCGAGGGTGGTGAGGACGGCGACGCCGAGTGCGCCGCCGACCTGCTGGGTGGTGTTGAAGAGCCCGGAGGCGGTGCCAGCGTCGGCCGGCCCGGCACCGGACATGCCCAGCGCGGTGAGGGCCGGGATCGCGAGGCCGAATCCGGCCGCGAGCAGCATCGTCGGGAGCAGGTCGAGGACGTAGTCCGCATCGGCGGGCAGCCGGATGAGCAGCGCGAGGGCGGCGACCAGCAGGACGAGACCGGCCAGCAGCACCGGGCGTTCGCCGAAGCGGGCGTTGAGGCGGGCGGAGAGCGCCAGCGAGACCGTGCCGATGGCGAGTGCGGCGGGGAGCATCGCGAGGCCGGTGGCGGCGGCGCCGTAGCCGCGGACGTTCTGCAGGTAGAGCGCGATCAGGATCTGGAAGCCGAACAGCCCGGAGACCATGAGCAGTTGGACGGCGTTGGCGCCGGAGACGTTCCGTGAACGGAACGTCCGCAGCGGCAGCAGGGGGTGGGCGGCGCGGGCCTGGCGGAGCAGGAAGCCGGCCAGCAGGGCGAGCGAGAGCGCGCCGAGGCCGAGGGTGCGGGCCGAGGCCCAGCCGTGCTCGCCGGTGCCGACGATGGCGTAGATGCCGAGCATCAGGGCGGCGGTGATCAGCGCGGCGCCGAGCCCGTCGGCGCCGGCCCGCAGGCCGGGGCCGCTGTCGGCCGCCAGCACGCGGACGGCGAGCAGGGCGGCGGCGAGGCCGAGCGGCAGGTTGATCAGGAAGATCCAGTGCCAGCCGAGCGCCTGGGTGAGCACCCCGCCGAGCACCTGGCCGACGGAGGCGCCGGCCGCGCCGACGAAGCTGAACGCGCCGATGGCCCGGCCGCGTTCGCGGGGCTCGGGGAAGAGCGTGACGATCATGCCGAGGCTGACGGCCGAGGCCGTCGCACCGCCGACCCCCTGGAGGAAGCGGGCGGCGATCAGCACGCCCTGGCCGGGGGCGAGGGCGCAGAGCAGCGACGCGGCGGTGAAGACGCCGAGCCCGGCGACGAAGACGCGCTTGCGGCCGACGAGGTCGCCGAGGCGGCCGGCGAGCAGGAGCAGGCCGCCGAAGGCGATCAGGTAGGCGTTGACCGTCCAGGTCAGGCCGGCGGGCGAGAAGTGCAGGTCGTCCCGGATGGCGGGCAGCGCCACGGTGACGATCGAGCCGTCCAGGACGATCATCAGCATCCCCGCGCAGAGCACGGCGAGGGCGAGTGCGCGGGAACGGACGGGGGCGGCGGGCGCCGGGGCGGGCGCGGTCGGGGCGTGCGTGGGCATGGCAGGTCTCCCGGTTCGTCGAGTACCGGGTAAGACGCTAGCAGATTGTTTTGTTCGGGACTATCTATCTCGGGAGCAGCTCGCGGCGATCCGCTCAGCTCCGGGCGCGGCGGGCCCGGCGGACCGTCCGCTCGCTCTCCACGGGCTCCGCCAGGTGGCCGTCCACCAGGCGCGTCAGCGCCGACACGAAGACCCCGCGCTCGGGCTCCGGCAGGGCGTCCAGCAGCTCGCGGTGCACCCGGTCGGCGATCTCGGTGCCCCGCTCGACGGCGCGCTCGCCCGCCTCGGTGACCGAGATGATCCGGGCCCGGCGGTCGATGGCGGACGGGCGGCGCTCGGCCAGGCCCGCCTTCTCCAGCTCGTCGACGGTGACCACCATCGTCGTCTTGTCCAGGTCGGCCAGCTCGGCGAGCTGGATCTGGGTGCGCTCCGCCTCCTGCGCGTGGAACAGCACGCAGTACGCGCGGGGGGTGATCCCGAGCTCGGTGAAGGCCGACGCCATCCGGGTCGCCAGCACGTGGCTCGCGTGGTCCAGCAGGCCGGAGATGTCGCGGATCTGCCGCACGGGCGGGGTCGTCGTCATGCGTCCGAGGTTAGCAACGTGCCGTCCGTCGGCAGATGATCCCGTAGCCAACCAACCGGCGTGCCGTCGCACACGAACCGCCCCGGCGCGGGACGGCCTACGGGATGCCCATCTCGAACAGCGCGTACCCGGCGTACCAGCCCGCCGCGATCGCGGGCATCGCGAACAGCCCGATCAGCGAGGGCGTCCGCACCCGGCGCAGCGCGACCGCGAGGCCGATGCAGAGCGGGAAGGCCGGCAGCAGGTAGCGCGAGATGTTGTCGAAGATCTGGTTGCTGCTCAGCGCGGTGAAGATGGTCAGCAGCGTGTAGATCACCAGGACCAGCGGCGGGCGCAGCCGCAGCAGCAGCACCAGCAGGCCGGGCAGGGCGATCAGCAGCGCGATCGCGATCAGGTCGGGGGCCGGGTTGGACTGCCAGAAGTTCCAGTGCCCGGTGACCACGTCCAGGGCCGTGCGGGAGGTGGAGGCGCCCCAGTCGAAGTAGCGGTTCCAGGCGCCGCGCTGGAGCTTGAAGTAGCCGCCCCAGTCCCCCATCCGGTAGCCGACCCAGGCGACGTACCAGAGCAGGCCCCACGGCGTGATCAGCATCGCGAAGAGCGGGCGGCGGACGCCGTCGGTGCGCCGGACGAGCGCCACCAGGGCGGCGACCGAGACGGCGGCGATCAGGGCGGCGGCGGTCGGGCGGTTGAGGCCGGCGGCCAGGGTCAGCAGCCCGGCGGCGACCCAGCGGTGGGTCATCACGCAGTAGCAGGCCCAGGCGGACAGCGCGACGAACAGCGAGTCCGAGTAGACCGCCCACTCGACGCCGGAGCCCGGGAACAGGCCCCAGAGCACCGCGGCGATCACGCCCGCCCGCCAGCCGCCGAGCCGCTCGGCCACCGCGAAGATGCCGGCCGCCGCGACGAACGAGGCGAGCACCGACACGACGATTCCGGAGCCGTACGGGCCGAGCCCGGTGACCGCGCCGACCAGCCGCATCAGCCACGGGTAGAGCGGGAAGAAGGCCGCCGAGTTCTCGTAGTAGCTGGCCAGCGGGAAGCCGTGCAGTGGGATCAGCTGCGGGTCGTAGCCGTTCTCGGCGATCCGCTGGTACCAGATGCCGTCCCAGGTGCCGAGCACGTCCCACGGCTGGGCGCCGCCGCCGCGGCCCGGGTCCTTCTTGAGGTAGTCCCCGGTGTGGGCCAGCAGCATCATGAAGACGGTCAGGCCGGTGGCCTTGACCACGGCGTACGCGCCGAGCGCGGGCGCGAAGCGGTCCATCAGGGCGCCGAAGCGGCCCGGGGCGGTGCGCTCCGGCTCCGGCCGTTCGTCCGTCGTCACCGGAGGCGTCGGGGCGCCGGGTTCGGCGCTGGACGACTCGGTGCTCGATGCCGTGCTCATCTGCTGTGGCTCTCCCCGCCCGGCTCGTGGTCGGCGCGCCGGCGAACGCGGCGACGTCGAGTGAGCCTACGACACCGGCCCCGCCCGGCCCGGGGCGGCGGGGCGCAACCGGGCGGGCACACCCGGGCGGCGGGTCCGCCGCCGCCCGGGCCGGCGGACGGGGGGGGGGGGGCCGGGGGCGGGGGGGTGGGGGGGGGGGTGGGCGCGGGTGGTGTAAGATGACGGGGGTGGTGTGGGGGCCGAGGAGGTC
>NZ_JBHYWI010000045.1:64516-73501 GCF_042751525.1 Kitasatospora sp. NPDC059408 | reverse complement strand
GCCTGGGCGCCGGCCGCCGGGCTGCTGCTGGTCGGCGGCGCGCTGCCGGCCGCCGCGACCTCCGACAGCCCGTGGTGCGCGGCCCTGGCCGCCTCGGCCGCGCTCCTCACCGCCGCCGTGACCGCGTCCCGCGCGGCGGTCGCGGCGGGTGCCCTCGCGGCACTGGCCGCCGGGGCCGTCGCGGCGGCCTCGGCCCCGGCGGCGACGGCGGCCGTGCTCGGCACCCTCGCGGGGACCGGCGGGCTCCTGCTCGTCGCCGACCTGTCCCGCCCGGTCCAACGTCCCGGTTCCACCACACAATTCGCCCACAGCAGCACCCCGGCGACCACGCCCCACCGCGACCAGCCCCACCACGAATAGCCCCAGCGCGACCAGCCCCGCCCCGTAGAGGAACCGAGCCGAGCACCACCCCTACCACGATGCCCGCACCCGTCCCGACCCCAAGGAGCCAGCCATGAGCCGCCTCGGACTCGCCGCCCGCGCCCTGCGACTGACCCTGAGCCGGACCAACGCCGACACCACGCCCGACTACGACGCCGCGAGCTCCAGCTACGACACCTACTTCAGCCCCGTCATGGGCGTCCACTCGCTCGCCGCCCTGCGCGAGGTCACCGTCAGCCCCGGCGACGACGTCCTCGAACTCGCCTGCGGCACCGGCCACCTGACCCACGACATCGTCCGGAAGCTGGAGGGCCGCGGCTCCGTCCGCGCGGTCGACAAGTCCCCCGGCATGCTGTCCGTCGCCAAGGCCAAGGTCCTGCCCGAGGCGATGCGCTCCCCGGACCTCGAAGTCTCCCTGGAGGAGGGGGACATGGAGGAGTTCCTGCGCGCCCGTCCGAACGACAGCGCCGACCTCGTCGTCGTGGGCTGGGCGATCTGCTACAGCAAGCCGGTCAGACTGCTGGAACAGATCAAGCGGGTCCTGCGCCCCGGCGGCCGGATCGTCGTCATCGAGACCCGCGGCGACGCCCTCAAGACGCTGATCGAGCAGTTGGAGAAGGTGTTCACCGCCGACCCGTCGCTGCTCACCGGCATGATCCGGGTCAACCTGCCCAAGGACGCGGCCACCGTGGCCCGCTGGTTCACCAAGGCCGGCCTCACCGTGGACGTCCAGCGCGACGGCCACCAGGTGCTGCCCGCCACCACCCCGGAGGAGGCCCTGGAGTGGGTCCAGCGCTCCGGCGCGGCGGCCGGCTTCAAGGACGCCGTCGACCAGAGCCGCGAGGAGCACGCCCTGGAGCTGATCCGCAAGGGCCTCGCCGAACACGTCGCCCGCCACGGCGCACTGGAGCTGCGCCACACCTTCGTCGTCGTCACCGGGACCAACCCGGGCACCACCACCGGAACCGGGCCGGGCGGCCGGCACCGCGAGGGAGTCCGCAGCGCATGACCACCACCGCCACACCCGCACCGCCGGCGGAGACCACCCACGGCGCGGTGCAGCACCGGCTGCTGCGCCTCGCCGAGGGGCTCACCGCCCGCCCGAAGACCGTGCTCGTGATCTGGGTGCTGGTCATCGCGGCGTGCTTCCCGTTCGCCTCGCAGCTGAACGACGTCCTCACCAAACAGGGGGCGTCCAAGGTCGTGCCGGGCACCAGCAGTGCCCGGGCCGACCGGCTCGTCGAGGAGTCGTTCCCGGCCCGCTCGCAGCGCGAGTCCATCGTCGCGATCGGCGCGCCGGACGTCCGGAGCTCCCAACTGCGCGCCATGCTGGCCGACTTGGACGAACAGATCGCCACCCGCGTACGCACCGGCGAGGTGCAGCAGTCCACCTCGGCGTACACGCTGTACCGGGACTCGACCACCGAGTACCTCAAGCGCCTGCGCACCCAGGTCGACCAGCAGCTCGCCGCCGCGCAGACGCCGGCGACCCCGGACACCCGCCGGCAGGCGGTGGACGCCGCCGTCGCGGCCGGCCAGGTCCCGGCGGCCCTCGCCGATCCGGCCCGCCAGGCGGTCGCCGTCACCGACGACGCCCAGCTCCTGCCGATCTCGGCCGCGTTCACCAAGGCGACGGACTGGCGCACCTTCCCGGTGCCGGTACCCGCCGAGGCCGTCGACCGGCTGGTCGCCAAGGACGGCAGGGCCACCCTGGTCTCGGTCAGCTTCGCCAAGCGCGCCGGGCACGACCCGGACGTGGACTGGCTCCGCTCGGCGATCGCCGGCGCCCAGCGTGCCGCCGGGGCCGGACCGGACGTCGAGGCCCACGTCACCGGCGAGCTGGCGCTGATCAAGGACACGTACAAGAAGGCCGAGGACGACAACGCGCTGATGGAGACGGTCGCCTACGCGATCATCTTCCTCGTCCTGCTGCTGTTCTTCCGGGCCGTCGTGCCGGCCGTGCTCACGGTGGCGGCGATCGGCCTCGCGATGACCGTCAGCCAGGCCGCGCTGTTCGCGCTCGGCCACGGCGTGACGCTCACCCAGTTCACCATCACCATCATGAACTTCGTGATGCTGGGCGCCGGCGTCGACTACAGCATGCTGCTGTCCTCCCGCTACCGGCAGGAACGGCTGGCCGGACGCTCGCCCAAGGACGCCGCCGTGCACGCCACCGCGCACGCGGGCGAGTCGATGCTGCTCGCCGCGGTCGCCGTGGTGCTGGCCTTCGGCGCCACGCTGTTCTCGCCCGTCGACTGGATCCCGCCACTCGGCTACGGCGGCCTGATCGGCATCCCGATCGTGCTGCTCGCCGCGCTGACGCTCACCCCGGCCCTGCTGGTCCTGCTCGGCGACCGCTTCTTCTGGCTCGGCCGCGACCCGCTGGCCGACCTGGAGCACGGCAGCGCGCTCGGCCGCCACCTGAAGCGGGCCGCCGACCTCGCCCGCCGCCGCAAGGTGGCGATCGTGCTGCTCTTCGCGGCCGTCACGGTCCCGTTCGCGGTGATCACCGCCCAGCACCGCTCCACGGCGGATCCGGTCGCGCTCAGCCCGGCCACCGACTCGCGCACGGGCTTCGAGCTCGTGGCCCGCGAGTGGGGCGACGCCTCCGTGCTGCCCACGCTCGTCGTCGGCCGGCCGGACCCCGGTGTGGTGGACGGGCAGCACCACCTCACCGACAGCGGGCGCAAGGCCGTCACCGACCTCACCGACAAGCTGGCCGCGGTACCGGGCGTCGCCCGGGTCTCCGCCGTGACCAGGCCCTTCGGCACGCCGGTGAGCGCCGCCGACCTCGACGCGCTCGGCCCCGACGTCCGCCGCGACTACCTGTCCGACGACGGCGCGCTGCGGATCGTCGTCGAACTCGCCGACAAGCCCTACACCGAGGCCGCGGTGCACACCGTCGACCGGATCCAGGACGTCACCGCCGCGGCCCGCGACGTCGGCCCGCTCGCGGTCGGCGGCGCGACCCAGGTCGACCGGCAGTACGGCGACGCGCTCGACTCCAGCTTCTGGCAGATGATCGGGCTCGTCTCGGTCGGCGTCTTCGTGATGCTGGTGTTCGCGCTGCGCTCGCTGCTCATCCCGATCCGGCTGATCCTCACGATCATGATGAGCAACGTGTGGGCGATCGGCATCACCGTGCTGGTCTTCCACTTCTGGCTCGACAAGGCGATCATCGACGACCTGCCGATCTTCCTCACCGTGCTGATGATGGGCCTCGGCATGGACTACGAGATCTTCCTGGTCACCCGCGTCCGCGACCTGGTGCGCGGCGGGGCCGACCAGGAGAGCGCGACCGTCGGGGCGGTGGTCGACACCGGCCGGGTGATCAACGCGGCCGGCCTGGTCATGGCCGGCAGCCTCGGCACCATGGCGCTCTCCTCGACGATCATGCTCCAGGAGTACGGCGCCGGCCTCGGCCTCGCCGTCCTGCTGGACGCCACGCTCATCCGGATGTTGTTCGTCCCGGCGACGCTGCTGCTGTTCCGCCGCTACAACTGGTGGCTGCCCAGCCTGCGCCGCTCCTCCGCCCCGGCCCCCGCGAAGGCGGGGTGAGCCGCCCGTGACCGCGGACCGTCCGGCGGTGGCGCCCGCCACCCCCGCGCCCGCCACCGCCGGGCGGGCTCGCACTCCCCTGCGCCGGCGCACCCTGCACCGGCTCAGGCGGCACCACCGCGAGGCCCCGGCCTCCTCCGCCGCCAAGGTGTTCGCCGTGCTCGCCGTCGTCCGGATCGCCGGCGCGGTGTCGATGCCGCTGATGGTGCTCTCGGTCGGCCTGAGCGCGGCCGTCGTCACCGTCCTGGACCGGGCCGAGTGGGCGGCGGCCGGCCTGCGCCGCTTCCGCTTCCTCCCGGCCCTCGCCGGGACGGGCCTCGTGGTGCTCGCCTACGCCAACACCGTGTTCGCCACCCGGGCCGCGTTCGGCCGGGGCGCCGACAACTGGACCTCCCTCGTCCCCGAGCTCTTCCGGCAGATGGCCCCCGGGCAGCCGGTCGTCGCCGGAGTCGCCATGGTGCTCTGCATGGGCCTCCTGGTGCCGCTGGTCGAGGAGGTCTGCTACCGCGGCGTGCTGTACGACGCCGTCGCCCGCACCCGCGGCCCGCTCGTCGCGATCGCCGTCACCTCGGCCGGCTGGGCCCTCGTCCACCTCGGCGACTACGGGCTCAACCCGCTCAACGCCCGGGTGATCTGCGGCGTCCTGCCGTCCGTCTTCGCGATGGGCGTCGCCCTGGGCGTCTGCCGCGCCTGGACGGGCTCCGCGCTCGCGAGCGCCGTCGCCCAGGGCACCGCCAACCTGCTCCTGCTGGCCTGGGTCCTCTGGGCCCTCTGAGATCCCCTTCCCCGAGTTCACCTTCCCCCGCCTCCCCCGGCACAGTCCCGCTCGCACCCAGTCACCCCAGGTGAGGCACCCCATGAGAATCGCCGTCACCGGCCCGATCGTCATCGACAACCTGATGACCTTCCCCGGCCGTTTCGCCAGCCAGCTGCTGCCGGCCCAGCTCCAGCACCTGTCCCTGTCGTTCCTCGTCGACGACCTGGAGGTCCGCTACGGCGGCGTGGCCGCCAACGTCGCCTTCGGCCTCGGTCGGCTCGGCCGCGCGCCACTGCTGCTCGGCGCGGCCGGCAAGGACTTCGGCGAGTACCGGGCCCGGCTGGAGGAGGTCGGCGTCGACACCTCGCGGGTCCGGATCTCCACCGGCCTGGCCACCGCCCGCTACACCCGCACCACCGACGCCGACGACAACCGCATCGTCTCCTACCACCCCGGCGCCCTCGCCGAGGACGACGCGCCCGGCCCCGAGGGCTGGCCGCAGGACGTCGGCCTGGTCTTCCTCGGCCCCGCCGAGCCCGAGGTGCTCGCCGAGCGGGCCGCCGAGTGCCGCCGCCGCGGCCTGCCGTACCTCGTCGACGTCGCCGGCCGCACCGAGCGGCTCGGCCGGGCCGGCGCCGACGCCGTCCTCGCCGGCGCCACCTACCTGGTCACCAACCGCCGCGAGCGCGCCGCCCTCCTGGAGCATGCCGGCTGGGCGGCGGCCGACGTGCTGAACCGGGTCGGCGCCTGGATCACCACCCTCGGCGCGGAGGGCGTCTGGATCGACTACGCCACCAGCCCCTCCATCGCCGTCCCCGCCGCGCCGATCTCCCGGCTGCCCGACGGCGCGGGCGGCGGCGGGGCGTTCCGGGCCGGCTTCCTCGCCGCGAAGGCCGACGGCCTCGACGACGAACAGGCCGCCCGGACCGGCTGTGTGCTGGCCGCGTACGCCCTGGAGTCCGCGGGCAGCCAGGACTACCTGTTCACCCGGCCCGCGTTCGACGCCCGCCTCGCCGACGTCTACGCGGTCACCGCGGACATCCATTAGGTCCCCTCGTCACCCGCTCTCTCGACGGCCCGGCGGCCGGTGCGCCACACTCTCCCCGAACGGCCCACGCGCTCCCACCGCACCAGCCAGGACGTACCGATCCACGCCCTTACGGAGAGCCACACGGTGACCACTCGTCAACTGCCGGAGATCGCCTTCTCGTCCGGCCGGTCCGGTTCCGGGCCGGCCACCTGGGGCCAGCAGGCCATCTGGGACGCCGTCCGGCGCCTCGCCCCCGGCGACGCGCCGCGCTACACCATCACCACCGCCGCCCCGCTCGACCCCGGCCTGCCGCTGCCCGTCCTGCTCACCGCCCTCGACCGGCTGCTCCACCTGCACGACGCGCTGCACACCAGGCTCGTCCCGGACGAGGAGGGGCGGCTGCGCCAACTCGTCGACCCCGACGGCCGACTCGCCGTGCACACCGAACACTGCCCCGACCCGGGCAGACTCGCCGCCACCGGTGCCAGGTTGCACGACGAGCTGGCGGCCCGCCCGTTCGACTGCGCCGACGAGTGGCCGATCCGCGTCGGCGTGGTCGAGCACGGCGGCCTGGCCCGCCACGTCAGCCTGGCGCTCGCCCACACCGCCGTCGACGGCAACGGCATGACCCGCCTCGTCGCGGACCTCACCGCACTCTGCCTCGGCACCGCGCCCGCCGAGCTGGCCGCGCTCCGCGAGCCCGCCCAACAGCCCCTGGAGGAGGCCGAGTTCCAGGCCTCCGAACGCGGCAGGCGGCGGGACGCGGGCGCCCGCAAGCAGTTCCTGCGCAAGCTGCGACTCGGCCCGGCCCGCCTCTTCCCGCAGCCGAACGGACCCGCCGCGACCCGCTTCCCCAACGCCGTGCTGCGCTCCCCCGCCCTGCCCGCCGCCGTCGAACTCGTCGCCGCCGCACACCGGGTGAGCTCCTCCTCCGTCCTCCTCGCCGCCACGGCCGCGATGACCGCCAAGCTCTCCGGCTCCTCCGAGGCCGTCCTGCACGTCGTCGTCAACAACCGCTTCCTGCCCGAACTGGCGAACGCCGTCAGCACCGTCGCCGGCGAGGGCCTGTTCCACCTCCCGGACGCCACCGGCGAGTTCGGCGGGATCGTGCGCCGCACGCACGCCGCCGCGATCGGCACCTACCGCCACGCCTACTACGACAAGCTGCGCCTGGACGAGGAGATCGCCGCCCTCGCCGCCGGAGGCGTCCCGCTCGCCGACCGGTCCTGCGTCTTCAACGACACCCGCGAGCTGGCCCCGCCCGTCCCCGCCGAGACGGTGGGCGGCGACGACCGCACCACTCTCACCTGGCCCGTCGACTTCGAGCCGCGCCCCGGCCTGACCTACGCCCTGGACGCCGTCCGGACGGCCGACGCGCTGAGCCTCGTCATGACCGCCGATCCCGCCGTGCTGCCACGCTCGGCCATGGAGGAATTCCTCTACGGGATCGAGGAGTTGGTCCTGGGCGAGGCCGCGGCGCCGGCCACCGCTTGAACCTGACACCACTTGAACCTGACACCGCTTGAACTTGACACTGGTGTCAGGTTCTACCGTGCGGGCATGACCACCACCGCCCTCACCGGCCCGCTCCTCACCCCCTACCGCCTCGGCGCGCTCGACCTGCCGAACCGCGTCGTCATGGCCCCCATGACGCGCTACCGGGCGGCCGAAGACGGCACACCGCTACCGGTCGTCGCCGAGTACTACGCCCAGCGCGCGAGCGCCGGCCTGATCATCACCGAGGGCATCTGGCCCAGCCGGGCCGGCCAGTCCGGCTGGCGCCTGCCCGGCCTGGAGACGCCGGAGCACACCGCCGGCTGGCGGGCCGTCACCGAGGCCGTGCACGCGGCCGGCGGCCGGATCGTCGCCCAGCTGATGCACGGCGGCCGCCAGGGCCACCCGCTCAACCGCCTGCTCGGCGACGTCCCGGCCGGCCCGTCCGCCGTCCCGGCCCCGGGCCCGGTGCACGTCCGCGACGGCGCCAAGGCCGACGCCGTCACCCCGCGCGCGATGACCCGCGACGAGATCCGCCGGGCGGTCACCGACCACGTCGACGCCGCCCGCAACGCCCTCGCGGCCGGCTTCGACCTCGTCGAGCTGCACGGCGCCAACTCCTACCTGATCCACCAGTTCCTCGCCGACAACACCAACCTCCGCACCGACGAGTACGGCCCGCGCACCCTCGCCGACCGCCTCCGCCTCCCGGTCGAGCTGGTCACCGCCGTCGCCGCGGCGATCGGCCCGGACCGGCTCGGCCTGCGGCTGTCCCCCGGCAACCCGCAGTTCGGCATGGCCGAGGCCGACCCCGCACCCGTCTACCGGGCGCTGCTCGACGAACTCGACGGCCTCGGCCTGGCCTACCTCCACCTCACCGACAACGACGACTACCCCGCCCTCGCCGACCTCCGCCCCCGCTGGCACGGCCCGCTGATCGCCAACGTCGGCGAGAACCGCGCCGCCACCGACCGCGCCCGCGGCGAGGCCGTCCTCGACTCCGGCCTCGCCGAACTGGTCTCCTACGGCCGCGCCTTCATCGCCAACCCCGACCTGCCCGCCCGCCTCGCCGTCGACGCCCCGCTCACCGCCTTCGACCCGGCCCGCCTCTACACCCACGGCGCCGCCGGCTTCACCGACTACCCGCGCCTGCCCGGCGCGCGCTGAAAACCGCTTGAACCGCCGAAGTAGGCTCGGCCGCATGCGAATTCTCCTCCTCGGCGGCACCTCCTTCATCGGCCGCACCATCGCCGACGAAGCCCTGCGCAGCGGGGCCGACGTCACCCTCTTCAACCGCGGCCGGACGAACCCCGGCCTGTTCCCCACCGCGACCCGCCTCACCGGCGACCGCGACACCGGCGACTACTCGGCCCTCCGGCACGGCGGTTGGGACGCGGTGGTGGACCTGAGCGGCTTCTTCCCCCGCCAGGTCACCGGGGCGATGGACGTGCTCGGCGACTCCGTCGGCCGCTACCTGTTCATCTCCAGCCACGCGGTCTACGAGCGCGCCGGGCTCGCCCCCGGCTCGGACGAGTCCACCCCGCGCCGGGCACCGCTGCGGGAGGCCGAGCAGCTGGACGAGGAGACGTACGGCCGGCTCAAGGTCGCCTGCGAGGACGAGGTCGTCACCCGCTACGGCGAGCGGGCCACGATCGTGGGGGCCGGGCAGGTGGGCGGGGCGGCCCGCGGCCAGCGCCGGCGGCCCGACTGGGGGGGGCGGGGGGGGCGGGGCGGGCGGAGCGGGCGCCCCGGGGGGCCGGGGGAG
>NZ_JBHYWI010000045.1:0-64506 GCF_042751525.1 Kitasatospora sp. NPDC059408 | reverse complement strand
CCTCCGGCGCCGCGCCCGGGGCCGTCGGGTGCGTGGTCGGCCCCCCCGCGCCGGCGGTCGCCGCCCCGCGCGGGCCCCCCGCGGTCGCGCCCCCCCCCCCACGACGACCAGCGCGGGCTCACCTACTGGGCGCGTCGGGCGGCGCGCGGCGGCCGGATCGCGCTCCCCGGGCGGCCTGAGCAGCCCGTCCAGCTGGTCGACTCGCGCGACCTCGCCCGCTTCGTGCTGCGGCTCGTCCAGGACGAGCGGCCCGGCGCGTTCCACGCCGTCGGCCCGGCCGAACCGGTCACGCTGGGCGGGGTGATCGCCACCTGCGCCGCGGTCGCCGGCACCGAGGTCGAGGTCGTCCCGGTGCCGCCGGAGACGGCGCCGCCGCCGTTCTTCCCGCTGGTCCGCGAGGAGGGGCTCTGGCCCGGCCAGCAGCGCGACGCCTCCCGCGCCCGCGCGGCCGGCCTGCCCACCACCCCGCTCGCGGTCACCGTGGCCGACGTCCTCGCCTGGGACCGCGACCGCGGCGCACCGCCGCTGGGCCACGGCTTCACCGCCGAGGACGAGGCCCGCGTCCTCGCAGCGCTCGACGAGGACGCCCGGTGAACATCACCGCGATGACCCCCGAGCACGCCGAGGCCGTCCTCGCCGTCTACCGGGCAAGCATCGACACCGGCGACGCGACCTTCGAGACCGCCGCCCCCGGCTGGCCCGCCTTCGACGCCTCCCGCCTGCCCGAGCACCGCCTGGTCGCCCTCGACGACGACGGCACCCTCCTCGGCTGGGCCGCCGTCTCCCGCGTCTCCGCCCGCAGCGCCTACGCGGGCGTCGTCGAGCACTCCGTCTACGTCGCCCCCGCCGCCCACGGGCGCGGCGTCGGGCGCACCCTGCTGACGGCCCTGCTCGCCTCCACCGACGCCGCCGGCATCTGGACCGTCCAGGCCGGGATCTTCCCGGAGAACGGCGCGAGCCTCGCCCTCCACCACCGCGCCGGCTTCCGCACCGTCGGCACCCGCGAACGCGTCGGCCGCCTGAACGGCCGCTGGCGCGACGTCGTCCTCGTCGAACGCCGGAGTCCCGCCGTGAACTGATCGATTGTCAGACCCCCGGGCTATGGTCGGCCCCGAACCACCAGACGAACGGGGGCACCATGACCGCACACGACTCCACGCCGCGCACCGCACCGCCGGCCACACCGCTCACCGCCGCCGGGCTCACCGAGGCCTGGCGCTCGATGGGCGTGCGCGAGGGCATGGCACTCATGGTGCACTCGTCGCTCTCCAGCCTCGGCCGGGTCGAGGGCGGCGCCGACGCCGTCGTCGCGAGCCTGCGCGCGGCCGTCGGGCCCACCGGAACGGTCGTGGTGCCGGCCTTCACCGGGTCCGTCGTCCTCGATCCGCACCCGGAGCACACCGGCGTCCCGACGCCCGAGATCGCCGAACGCCGGGCCGCGGTCCCGCTGTTCCACCCCGCCATGCCGTCGCCGATGGGCGCCATAGCGGAGGCGCTGCGCGCGCTCCCGGGGAGCCTGCGCAGCCCGCACCCGCAGGCGTCGGTCGCCGCCGTCGGAGCCCAGGCCGAGCGGATCACCGCCCGGCAGTCACTCGGCGACGCGGTCGGCCGCGAGTCCCCGTTCGGTGCGCTGCACGAGCTGGACGCGCACGTGCTGCTGCTCGGCGTCGGCCACAACCGGAACACCTTCCTGCACTACGCCGAGTCGCTGGCTCCTGCCCCGCGCCGCAAGCTGCGCCGCTTCCCGATGGCCGTCGCGGGCGAGCGCGTCTGGATCGAGACGATCGACGTGGGCAACGACAACGACACCCACTTCCCGGTCGTGGGCCGGGAGTTCGAGGAGCGGGCGGGCATCCGCCCGGCCCTGGTCGGCACCGCGCCCTGCCGCCTGCTCCCGGTCCGGCGCCTCATACCCTTCGCCGTCCGCCGCCTCGGTGAACTGCTGGCGGCGGACGGCGCGGGGTCGGTTCGGCAGTGAGGTCAGCGCTCGCCGCCGCGTGCGTGGCTGTCCTGGATCTTCTGCCAGGACTTCGGCTCGACGACGGCCTGCGGCTCGTCGGCGGTGCCCACCGCGTCCGAGCGTGCGGCGAGCGAGGCCTGCGAGTCCACGCCGGCCTTCGGCGCCGGGCCGACGGCCGGCTTCGACGGGGTGAACAGCCAGGTGGTGAAGAGCTCCCCGAGGTCCTGCCCGGAGATCGTCTCCGCGTACGCCTGGAAGTCCTTGACGCTCGCGTTGCCGTAGCGGTGCTCGGTGGGCCAGCCCTTCAGGATCCGGAAGAAGGCGTCGTCGCCGACGGTGTTGCGCAGCGCCTGGATCGCCACCGCGCCGCGGTCGTAGACGGCGGAGTCGAACTGGTTGTCCGCGCCCGGGTCGCCCGGCTTGATGGTCCAGAACTTGTCTCCGGCCGGGTGCGAGGCGTAGACGTAGTCGGCGAGCTCCTGCGCGGTGCCCTCGCCCTCGTGCTCGGACCACAGGTACTGCGCGTACGACGCGAAGCCCTCGTTGAGCCAGATGTCGCTCCAGTGCGCGACGGAGACGCTGTCGCCGTACCACTGGTGGGCCAGCTCGTGCACGACCACCGAGGTGTTGGAGCCGCGGGCGAACTGCTTGGCGCCGTAGAACACCCGGGTCTGGTTCTCCAGCGCGTAGCCGGCCTTGGAGTTGGGCACGTAGCCGCCGACGGAGCTGAACGGGTACTCGCCGAAGTAGCCGCTGAGCCAGTCGACGAGCTCGCCGGTGCGCTCGACGCTGGCGCGCGCGGCGTCGCCGTTCTCGCCGAGGTCCTTGCTGTACGCGTTGTAGACGGGGATGCCGCTCGCCGTGGTGTCCTGGGTGACATCGAACTTGCCGACCGCCAGGGTGGCCAGATATGTCGCCTGGGGCTTGTTCTCGCGCCAGGAGAAGCGGGTCCAGCCCGCCTGGGACCTCTTGCTCACGAGGACGCCGTTGCTGATCACCTCGTTGCCGTCGGGCACCTGGACGGAGACGTCGAAGGTGGCCTTGTCGCTGGGGTGGTCGTTGCTCGGGAACCACCACCACGCCGCCTCGGGCTCGCCGGCCGCGACCCCGCCGTCCGGGGTGCGCTGCCACGCGGTGAAGCCGTAGCGCTTCACGGTGGACGGCACGCCCTTGTAGCGCACGACCACGGTGACCTGGCTGTCCTTGGCGAGCGGCCGGGCGGGCGTGATCTCCAGCTCCTGCTCCCCGCTGGTGGCGAAGGTGGCCGCCCGCCCGTTGACCCGGACCTCCTGGACGTTCAGCGCGAAGTCCAGGTTGAACCGCGAGAGGTCCTGGGTGGTGGTGGCGAGGATGGTGGTGGTGCCCTCCAGCTCGTCGGTGGCGGGCTGGTACTTCAGCCGGATGTCGTAGTGGGAGACGTGATAGCCGCCGTTGCCGTAAGTCGGGTAGTAGGGGTCGCCGATGCCGGGGGCGCCCGGCTGGAAGTCGGCGGCCGACGCCGGGACGGCGAGGAACAGGGCCATGGCACTCGCGGCGGAGACGATCAGCCTCTTGCGCAACGGGTCCTCCAGGATCGCTGGGACGAAGGGTCGGATCGATCCTTGTCCCGGCAGCCCCGGATCCACTCCCGGATTATGAGATGTTCATGCAAAGAAACAAGCCGAAATGATGCAGTCGGCCGAACGCCGGATTTCGGCGCCCTCACGCCCCGAGTGCCACCGGCGCCCGCACCAGCGAGCCGTACTCCGTCCAGGAGCCGTCGTAGTTCTTGACGTGCGGGTACCCCAGCAGTTCGGTCAGGGCGAACCACGTGTGCGCGGACCGCTCCCCGATCCGGCAGTAGGCG
The DNA here is from genome assembly GCF_042751525.1 of Kitasatospora sp. NPDC059408. Lineage (NCBI taxonomy): Bacteria > Bacillati > Actinomycetota > Actinomycetes > Kitasatosporales > Streptomycetaceae > Kitasatospora > Kitasatospora sp. NPDC059408. Next base: position 60,700 of record NZ_JBHYWI010000045.1, on the reverse strand, counting down.
ATCACCTCGCGCTCCGGCCCCACGCCCCGGCCCCCGTACAGCGCCCGCAGCTCCTCCGCCGAGCGGAACGACCCGTCGTCGTTGGCCGCCTGCGACCAGGGGATGTTCAGCGCGCCGGGGATGTGACCGGGCACCTGCGCCTGCTCCTGCGGCAGGTGCGGCGGCGCGATCAGCTCGCCCCGGAACTCGGCCGGCGAGCGGACGTCCACCAGCACCGCGTCCGTGCCCGGCTTCGCGAACACCTCGGCCTTGCCCAGCACTTCGTCCCGCAGCGCGCGCAGCTCCGGCCGCTCGGGCCCGGTCAGCCGGTACGAGGTGTGCTGGTAGTCCATGACCTCGTGGGTGAGCTCGCGCCCCTCCAGCTCCCACTTCTTCCGCCCGCCGTCCAGCAGCCGCACCGGCCCGAACCCGCGCAGCCGCAGCAGCCAGTACGCGTACGCGGCGAACCAGTTGTTGTTGCCGCCGTACAGCACGACGGTCGTGTCGTCCTCCACCCCGGCCGCACGCAGCAGGTACTGGACGCCCGCCCGGTCGACGTAGTCGCGGCCGACGCTGCTGTGCAGGTCGGTGGCCCAGTTCCAGCCGACCGCGCCGGGGATGTGGTCCCGCTCGTACGCGCTGGTGTCCTCGTCCACCTCGACGACCCGGACCGTACCGTCGTCCAGGTGGTGGGCCAGCCAGTCGGTGCGGACCAGCGCCTCGGGGTGGGCGTAGCCGTTGCCGGTCATCCCAGGCCTCCTTCGTTCTGCCCAGGCTGCGGCGCCCGACCACGGGGCACGACGAGGCGCCGGCGACCGGGCCGGACAGTTCGACGCTACGCCGACCGCCCGGCCCCGGCCACCTCACCCGTCGCCGCCGGTCAGGAGAAGATGACCGAGCGCAGCTTCAGCTTGTCGCCGAGCTTCTTGCCCGGGTTCATGACGTAGAAGACGTCCCCGTCGCAGTGGGCGTCGAGGAACACCGTGGCCGTCGAGCTCGTGAGGTTCTCCGGCGCGAAGGCCGGGCCGTTCCCGAGTTCCGGAAGGTCGATGCACACCCGGCTCTCCGGGTCGGCCAGGCCGGTCAGCACCCCGGGGCCGACCTTGTAGAGGAAATCGCCGGTGGCGGCGCCGGCGGAGGTCGGAACGGCGAGAACGAGGGCGAGGGCACTGGCGGAGGCCAGTACGGCGTTGCGGAGACGCATGATTGAGGGCCTTTCAGGTGGTACCCGGCGGTACCTGGTGAATTGGTGCGAGATCACCCTATGGGCCCAAAAAGCGCAGAAACGGTTCTTCCAATCCACCTTTTCGAGTGGTTTAAGCAAGCAAACCGCTACCCGCCGCACCGGCCGCCGCCAACGTTCGCGCTCAGTTCGGCGGGGCCGTGAAGAAGTACCCCGAGTCGACCAGCACCGGCAGGTACGCCTTGATCGCCGCCACCGTCTGCGACCGGTCGCCGCCGCCGTCGTGGTTGAGCACGATCGAGCCGGGCCGGACGTCCTTGAGGATGGTGTCGATGATCGCCGAGGTCCCCGGCCTGGCCCAGTCCCGCGGGTCCACCGACCAGGCCATGTTCCGCAGCCCCAGGTCGGCGGCGATCCGCAGCGAGGCGTCCGACCAGTCCCCGCCGGGCGCGCGGAACCAGGTCGGCTGCCGGCCGGTGGTCCGCAGGAGCAGGTCCGAGGTGCGCTCCAGCTCGTCCTTGACCTTCGAATCGGACATGTGCCGCAGGTCCGGGTGGGTCCAGGTGTGGTTGGCGATGTGGTGGCCGCGGTCCGCGATCTCCCGCACCAGCGCCGGGTGCTCGACGGCGTTCTCCCCGATCAGGAAGAACGTCGCCCGGATCCCGTACTTCTGGAGCAGGTCGAGGACGGCCGGCGTGTACCGCGGGTCCGGGCCGTCGTCGATGGTGAGCGCCACGACCTTCCGTGACGGGTCCAGCTCGTACACCGGCTTGCTCTCCGCCTGGGTGAGCACCTTGTGCACGGGCTGGACGGGCTGGACGGGCTGCGCGGCCTGCGTGGCCTGTGCATTCGGCGAGCCCGTCGCAGTGGGCGAGGGAGCCCTCGACGGGGTCGCGGACGGCGGCGCGGTGGGCGAGGCCGTGGGCGAGGCCCACTGCGAGGGGGACCCGATCGGCGCCGCCCCGACCGCGCCCGCCTCGGCGGCGTCCGGCACGGGTGGCGCCGGGGGCGGATCCGCACCGTCGAAGGGGTTCTGACAGCCCGCCGCCCCGAGCAGCGACATTCCGGCCGCGACGAGCAGCAGCCGGCGGGACGGGCGGCCCGATCCGGACCCGGGGCCAGGGTTCGTAGTAATCCGAGAGGTAATCAGACGATCTGACAGCATGGTGGATGCTTCCCCCGCCCGGAACCCCGGCTCCCGGTCGGCACCCCCGACGGACCTGATCACCACTCCGACGGCCCAAGGGCACCGGCCTTCCCCCACCGGACGCACAGGTTCCACACAGGCCCGCTACGCTGGCCCCCTCCAGTGTGATGATCTGCCATCAGAGGACGTGGCCATGACGACAAGTCAGGACTTCCCGGACCGGGAGCAGCACGAGGACGAGCCCGCCGAGCTGAGCCAGTGGGAACGTTTCGGCGTCGACACCACCACTCCCCACTCGGCCCGCGTCTACGACCACTGGCTGGGCGGCAAGACCAACTTCCCGCCCGACCGCGCCATGGCCGAGGCCATCGAGCAGGCCGTGCCCAGCATCAAGGAGATGGCCAGGGCCAACCGCGCCTTCCAGGGCCGGGCCGTGCGCCACCTCGCCCGCGAGCACGGCATCCGCCAGTTCCTCGACCTCGGCACCGGCATCCCGACCTCGCCCAACACCCACGAGATCGCCGAGGAGGTCAGCCCCGGCACCCGCGTGGTGTACGTCGACAACGACCCGATCGTGCTCGCCCACGCCCGCGCCCTGATGGTCTCCACCCCGGCCAGCCGCACCACCTACATCCACGCCGACCTGCGCAAGCCCGAGGAACTGCTCTCCGACCCGGCGCTCACCGCGACCCTCGACCTGGACCGGCCGGTCGGCCTGCTGATGATCGCCGTGCTGATGCTGATCGCCGACGAGGACGACCCGTGGGGCCGGGTCGCCGCGCTGCGCGACGCCCTGCCCTCCGGCAGCTGCCTCGCGCTCACCACCCCCACCCAGGACTTCGACCCGGTGGCCGTCGGCCAGGTCACCGAGGCCGCCCGGGCCGGCGGGATGACCCTCGTGCCGCGCACCCGCGACGACGTCGTGCGCTTCTTCGACGGCTGGGACCTCGTCGAGCCGGGCGTCACCCCCGTCCTCGCCTGGCGCCCGGACGGCCCGCCGCCGGCCAACCCGTGGGCCGCGTACTACTGGGGCGGCGTCGCGATCAAGCGCTGAGCGAGCGCACCCGCCACCGCACCCGCATCCGCATCCGCGCCGACCCGCGTCCCGGCTGCCGCACCACTCACGTCAGCTCACTTCAGCAGCCGGGACAGCCGCCGGTCCGCCAGCGGCTTCCCGCCGGTCTGGCAGGTCGGGCAATACTGCAGCGAGGAGTCCGCGAACGACACCTCGCGCACGGTGTCCCCGCACACCGGGCACGGCTGCCCGGTGCGGCCGTGCACCCGCATCCCCAGCTTCTTCTCCGCCTTCAGCTCCCCCGCCGCGAGCCCGCGCGAGCGCTCCACCGCGTCGCGCAGCGTGTCGCCGAGCGCCGCGTACAGCCGCGCCGTCTCCTCGTCGGTCAGGCTCGACGCCAGCTTGAACGGCGACATCCGGGCCGCGTGCAGCACCTCGTCCGAATAGGCGTTGCCCACGCCCGCCAGCACGGTCTGGTCCCGCAGGACGCCCTTGAGCTGCCGCCGCTCGCCGCTCAGCAGCGCGGCGAAGGACCCCGGGGTGAAGCCCGGGTCCAGCGGGTCCGGGCCGAGCCGGGCCACCCCGGGCACCTCGGCCGGGTCGCGGACGACGTGGACGGCGAGCCCCTTCTTCGTCCCGGCCTCGGTGAGGTCGAAGCCGTCCCCGGCCTCGCCGGCCAGGCGCACCCGCAGCGCGAGCGGGTTCTTCGGGCTCGGGTGCAGCGGTTCGGCGGGCAGGCCGTCCTTCCAGCGCAGCCACCCGGCGCGGGCCAGGTGGATGACGAGGTGCAGGCCGCCGGCCTCGATGTCCAGGAACTTCCCGTGCCGCGCGACCGACCCGACCGCCAGCCCCTCCAGGGCGGTGACCGGCGGGTCGTACGTCTTCAGCGCGCTGATCGCCACCGGCTGCACCCGGGCGACGACCCGCCCGGTCAGCCGTTCGCGCAGGAAGGCGCACAGCGCCTCGACCTCGGGCAGCTCCGGCATGCGCCCAGTCTCCCGCACGGCCCCGCACCCCGCGCCCCGGCGGGTGCGCCCCCGTGCGCCCTTTGCCCGCGGCCGCTCCGGAGCGCAGGCTGGAAACACTCCACGATCAACCGGCGGAGCGACCAACCGCAGGAGGTCCGGTCCAGTCATGACCATGTTGGAGGAGCAGATCGACATAGCCGCCCCCGTCCTCGCCGCCTGGGAGCAGCTGCACCGGGTGCACGACTACCCGCAGTTCGTCGACGGCGTGCGCAGCGCCTACCCGCACGGGCGGAACCTCGCCCACCTCGGGGTGGCGATCGGGGGCTCCGAGCGGGACGTCGAGACCGAGATCACCGACCGCGGCCGGGGCCGGGTGATGGCGTGGCGGACGCTCGACGGGGTCCGGCTGCGCGGCGCGTTCGCCCTGCTGCCCATCGACGCGGGGCACACCCGCCTGCAGATCCGGGTGGAGTACGACCCGGACGCCGTCCACGAGGCCTTCGGCGGGCCGCGCGGCTTCGCCCAGGCCGGGGCGATCGAGCGGGCCGTGCGGGGCGACCTCGAACACTTCCGGGACCTGGTCGAGGCGCGGGTCGCCGCCGCCCGGTGATCGCCGCGCCGCGCCCCCGCGATCGCGTAAGGACGGTATAAGCCCAGCTCAGCGGCCATGGTGAGGCTCCCCACAGGGGGCCGTCGGCCGGACCGTTCGGGTTTCAACCTGTGGCAGACTCGGGTGCGATGCACTACTCCGGCCTTGTCACCAGGACACTCCGCGCAGCGGTCTTCGCCGCGCTGGTCGTGCTGCTCGCCGGGCTCGGCCAGGTGCTCGTCACCGGTCGCCCGCTGCCCGCCGGCACGCTGGCCGTCGCCTCCGCCGCCGTCTTCGCGGTGGCCTTCGCGCTCGCCGGCCGCGAGCGCGGCTACCCGGCGGTCGCCGCAGTGTTCCTGCCGCTGGAGCTGGGCGTGAGCGCGCTGTTCGGCTACGCCCAGGCGAGCTGTCCGTCGCTGCCGCCCGGCGCCACCCGCGGCTTCGAGCCGCTGCTGTGCGGCGGCGGGTCCCTGGGCGGCCTCCTGCTCGGGCACGGAGTCTCCCCGCACACCGGGCTGGCGCTGCTCCTGCTGCTGCACACGGCGATCGCGCTGGCCGGCGCGTTCTGGCTGCGCCGCGCGGACGCCGCGCTGGCCGGCCTGGCGCGCTCGGCGCGGATGACGGCCGAGTTCCTGCACCGCCACCTGCCGGCCGCCGCCCGTCTTGTGCCGCTGCTCTCGGCGCCCGTCCCGGCCCGTCCGGTGGTCCGGGTGCCCTTCCCGCGGGCCAGCCGGGTCCGCGTCCCGGCCGAGGACGTCGTGCTCGGCCCCGCCGTGCGGCGCGGTCCGCCGGTGTTCGCCCCGGCCGGCTGAGCGACCCCTCCCACGGTCGCGGCCGGTCCTCTCACCGCGCGCCGGATCCCCGCGCGCCCGCCCTTCCGCACGCCCGCGCGCCCTCTTCCGCAGGCCCGCGAGCACCCGAGAGCACAGGACGACACCCCATGAGCAACTCCCGCAAGAGCAGCACCAGGACCTCCGCCACCGACCGCATGCGCGCCGCCCGCGAGCAGGCCGAGCGCGCGGACCGGGTCCGCCGCCGCGTCGTGGTCGGCGCCGCCTCCGTCGCCCTGCTCGCGATCGTGGGCGGCGTGGCCTTCGCCGTGAACGGCTCCTCCGGCTCCTCCGGCGGATCCGCGAGCGGCCCGCTGGTCGTCCCGGCCAACGCCGGCGGCACCAACGGCACCGTGATCACCTACGGCAAGGCCGACGCCCCGCACACCCTGGAGATCTACGAGGACTTCCGCTGCCCGTTCTGCGAGCAGCTGGAGACCACCACCGGAACGGCGATCCAGCAGCTCGCCGACGCCGGCACGTACAAGATCGAGTACCACCTGGCGACGTTCCTGGACGACAACCTCGGCGGCAAGGGCTCGCGCACCGCGCTGGCCGCCGCCGGCGCCGCGCTCAACGAGGGCGTGGACAAGTTCAAGGCCTTCCACGACGTGCTCTACAAGAACCAGCCCGACGAGCGCACCGACGGCTTCGGCGACACCAACAAGATCCTCGACCTGGCCGGCCAGGTGCCGGGCCTGAAGACCGACGCCTTCGTCAAGGCCGTCCAGGACGGCACCTACGCGCCGTGGGCGGCCAAGGTGAACGAGGAGTTCAACAAGAGCGACGTCACCGGCACCCCGACCGTCAAGCTGGACGGCAAGAAGCTGGACGTCCTCACCGGCGGGAAGGCCGTCAGCCCCGAGCAGTTCACCGCGATGGTCAAGCAGGTGACCGGGTGACGGCCGCCCCCGCCGGGCGGACGTACGGCGCGGGCCGGCCGTTCGCCTGGCTGCTGCTGATCGGCGGCGCGGTCGGCCTGTTCGCCTCGGCGGTCCTCACGCTGGACAAGCTCCGGCTGCTGAAGGACCCGTCGTACGTCCCCAGTTGCAACATCAACCCGATCATCAGCTGCGGCTCGATCATGCGCAGCGCGCAGGCCGAGGCCTTCGGCTTCCCCAACTCGCTGCTCGGCCTGGCCGGTTTCGCCGTCGTGGCGGCGATCGGCGCGGGCCTGCTCGCGGGGGCGGCGTACCGGCGCTGGTTCTGGCTCGGCCTCCAGGCCGGGACGCTGTTCGGGATCGGCTTCGCGACCTGGCTGATGTACCAGGCGCTCTACCGGATCGGCGCGCTCTGCCCGTACTGCATGGTGGTGTGGGCGGCCATGATCCCCCTGTTCTGGTACACGACGCTGCACAACCTGCGCTCGGGCGTCATCCCGGTCGGGCGCGGGCTGCGGCCGGTGGTGCGGGAGGCGGCGCGCTACCACTGGGTGGTGCCGGTGCTCTGGTACGCGGTGATCGCGCTGCTGGTGCTCAACCGGTTCTGGTACTACTGGAGCACCCTGCTCTGACCTGCCGCGCCTGCGCCCCCTCGACCCCACTATCCCGAGGTGGCGCAGGCGCGACCGGCCGTCAGAACTCGACCGGCGGGAAGGTGAACGCGGCCACCTCGGCCAGGAGTTCGGCCTTCCGGTCGTCGTCGATGAAGGACGCGCGGAAGGAGTTCGCGGCGAGCAGCCGCAGGGTCTCCGGCTCCAGCGCCAGGGCCTGCTGGACGGCCCGGAAGTTGTCGTCGACGTAGCCGCCGAAGTAGGCCGGGTCGTCGGAGTTGACGGTGACCAGCAGCCCGGCGTCCAGCATCTCCCGCAGCGGGTGGTCGGCGAGTGTGTCGACGCACCGCAGGCGGACGTTGGACAGCGGGCACAGGGTCAGCGGCACCTGCTCGCGGACCAGGCGGGCCACCAGCTCGCCGTCCTCCAGGCAGCGCAGCCCGTGGTCGATCCGCTCGACGCCCAGCACGTCCAGCGCCTCCGTGACGTACCCGGCCGGCCCCTCCTCCCCGGCGTGGGCGACGCGGCGCAGCCCGGCCTCGGCCGCGCGCCGGTACACCTCGCGGAACTTGGCCGGCGGGTTGCCGACCTCGGCCGAGTCGAGGCCGATCCCCGCGATCCGGTCGAAGTACGGGCGCGCGGCCTCGAAGGTCTCCAGCGCCGAGTCGGCGGACTCGTCCCGCAGGAAGCACATGATCAGCCGGGTGCTGATGCCGTACCGCTCCACACTGCGTCCGAGCGCCCGGGTGAGCCCGTCCACGACGACGCCGATCGGCACGCCGCGCGCGGTGTGCGCCTGCGGGTCGAAGAAGATCTCCGCGTGCCGGACCCCCTGCTCCGCGGCGCGGGCGAGGTAGGCATCGGCGAGGTCCGCGAAGTCCTCCTCCGTGCGCAGCACGGCCATCAGCGCGTAGTACAGGTCCAGGAAGGACTGCAGATCGCTGAACGAGTACGCCTCGCGGAGCTCCTCGGTGTCGGCGTACGGCAGCGCGACGCCGTTGCGGTCCGCGAGGGCGAACGCGAGCTCGGGCTCCAGCGTGCCTTCGATGTGCAGGTGGAGTTCGGCCTTGGGAAGGGGCATGAGCGATCCGTCCGCGCGGTTTCTGTGGAAACGAAGGATTCATCCTACGTCTCATGTCGAGGCTCGATGATCACAGCCTGCCCGGACCCGCAGCGCGGCGCCCACCCCGAGATGCCGCCCGTCACCCGAACGCGTGTACTGGAGCGGGTAGCCGGGCACCGGGTACAAGGGGGGCATTCGCCGAGGAGGTACGGACATGCGGCACGCCACCGCCCCGCAGCTCAGGCCCGAGGGCGTCTCCCCGCACGCGCTGGGCAACGACATCCTGCTGCACGAGCTGGAACAGCTGCACCGCACACGCCACGAGACGTTCCTGTACGGCTCCGAGGAGGCGCTCAAGCGCCACACCCTGCGCACCGGCCAGCTGGAGGCCGAGTACCTGCACCGCTTCCCGAACCGCCTGGTGACGGCCGGCCGCACCCGGGCCGGGGCCCGTGCGCGCGAGGCCGCCGCCCGGGTCGAGTCGCTGCCCGAGTAGCCCGCGCCGGCCGTCCCCACGCACCGCCCGGCCGTCCCCGCCCACCGCCCGGCAGGACACGCCGGGCGGCGGTGGCGTGTCCGGGGACGGTCGGTCGGGCAGGTTTGGGCACAGGCCCTTCCCCGACACCCTGGGAGCCCCCCGCATGCCCATCGCAAGCGTCAACCCCGCGACCGGCGAGATCCTGCAGACCTTCGAACCCCTCGACGCGGCCGGCCTCGACCGGCGCCTGGCCCTCGCCGAGGCCGCCTTCCACAGCTACCGGACCACCGGTTTCGCCTCCCGCGCCGCGCTGCTGCGCCGGGCCGCCGACCTGCTCGACCAGGACCAGGAGGCGATCGCCCGCACGATGACCGAGGAGATGGGCAAGCCGCTCACCGCGGCCAGGGCCGAGGCCGCCAAGTGCGCGAAGGCGATGCGCTGGTACGCCGACAACGCCGAGGCGCTGCTCGCCGACGAGCACCCGGCCCCGGCCGACGTCGCCGACTCGGGCGCCGCCCGCGCCTACGTCCGCTACCGCCCGATCGGCGCCGTGCTGGCCGTCATGCCGTGGAACTTCCCGTTCTGGCAGGTGATCCGGTTCGCCGCGCCCGCGCTGATGGCCGGCAACGTCGGCCTGCTCAAGCATGCCTCCAACGTGCCCCGCACGGCCGTCGCGCTGGAGGAGCTGTTCCGCCGGGCCGGCTTCCCCGAGGGCTGCTTCCAGACCCTGCTGATCGGCTCCGGCGCGGTCGAGGGCGTGATCCGGGACCGCCGGGTGGCCGCGGTGACCCTCACCGGCAGCGAGCCGGCCGGGCGGGCGGTCGCCGCCACCGCGGCCGACGAGGTCAAGAAGGCCGTGCTGGAACTCGGCGGCAGCGACCCGTACGTGGTGATGCCGTCCGCCGACCTCGACGCGGCCGTCCGCACCGCCGTCCGGGCCCGGGCGCAGAACAACGGCCAGTCCTGCATCGCCGCGAAGCGCTTCATCGTCCACACCGACGTCTACGACGCCTTCACCGCCGGCTTCAGCGAGGCGATGCGCGCCCTGCGGGTCGGCGACCCGATGGACGAGGCCACCGACGTCGGCCCGCTCGCCAGCCGCCAGGGCCGGGACGACCTGGAGGAACTCGTCGAGGACGCGCGCTCCCACGGCGCCCGGGTCGAGTGCGGCGGCGGGCGCCCCGAAGGCTGGGACACCGGGTACTTCTACGAGCCGACGGTGCTCACCGGCATCACCCCGGCCATGCGGATCCACCTGGAGGAGACCTTCGGGCCGGTCGCCACCGTCTACCGCGTCGCCGACCTCGACGAGGCCGTCGCCCTCGCCAACGACACGCCGTTCGGCCTGAGTTCCAACGTCTGGACGACGGACGCGGCGGAGCAGGAGCGCTTCGTGCGCGACATCCAGGCGGGCGGGGTGTTCTTCAACGGCATGACCGCCTCCCACCCGGCGCTGCCGTTCGGCGGCGTCAAGCGCTCCGGGTTCGGGCGGGAGCTGTCCGGGCACGGGATCCGGGAGTTCTGCAACGTCACCACGGTGTGGATCGGCTGAGCCCGCCCGGATCCCGCGCCTGCGCGGCCGGGGTCAGGCGGCCATCCGGTGCCTGCCCCGGCCGGGCGTCGTCATCCAGCGGGCGACCACGCCCACCAGCGCGATGAAGGTCAGGCCCCAGAAGACGGCCAGCACGGCGAGCACGACCTCCTGGGACACCTGCACCGCGACCATGCAGAAGCCGATCGAGAGCGCGACCATGATCGTCACGGCGGTCGGGCTGAGGCTCAGCAGCCAGTGCCAGGCCCGGTGGCCCCAGCTCGGGTCCGCCGGGGCGTCGGGGCCGGTGTCGAGTTCCTTGTAGGTCAGCAGGTCCATGGGGATCGCCTCCCGTCGTCGGTCGGGAAATTCGGAAAGGGGGGAAGTCGGGAAAGGGGGACTGCCTGGTCCGCGGACCTTCCCGCACGGCCTACGAGGCCTTGCGGGGGGCCGCGGTCTTGCGGGTGGTCGTCTTGCCGGTCGTCGTCTCGCCGGTCGTCGTCTTGCGGGCGGTGGTCTTGCGGGCGGTGGTCTTCGTCGCGGCGGCCTCCGGTTGCGCGGACGCCGTCTTCTTCGCCGGGGCGGCCCGCTTGCGCGGCGGCGCGGGCCCCTCCCCCGCGGGCCCGTCGCCGCCGTGCGCGACCTTGGCCTGCTTGAGGCTGCTGCGCAGCGCCTCCATCAGGTCGATCACGTTGTCGGGCGCCTCGCCGGGCTCCTCCTCGTGCGGGATCTCGACGCCCTCCAGGCGGGCCTGGACGACCTGCTGCAGGGCCAGTTGGTAGTCGTCGTGGAGCTGGGAGAGGTCGAAGTCCTCGGAGAGCGTCTCCATCAGCGACCGGGCCATCTTCAGCTCCTGCGGCCGCACCTTGACGTCCTCCTCCGGCGCGATCCCGGCCGCCGGGCGCACCTCGTCGGGCCAGATGCAGGTCTGCAGCACGAGGGTGCCGTCGTGCACGCGCAGCACCGCGGGCGACTCCCGGGTGCGCAGCGCGATCTTGGTGACGGCGATCTGGCCGGACTCGACGAGCGCGTCGCGCAGCAGGGCGTACGGCTTGGCGGCGCCCTTATCGGCGACGCCGACGTAGTAGGCCTTGGAGAACATCAGCGGGTCGATCTCGGTGGCATCGACGAAGGCCAGCACGTCGATGATCTTCTTGCTGGGCAGCGGGAGGTCGGCCAGGTCCTCGTCGGTGAGGGTGACGGTCCGGCCGTCGGGCGACTCGTAGCCCTTGGCGATCTCCGCGTACGGGACCTCCTTCTCCTCCCGCTCGCAGTACCGCTTCATCCGCACCCGTCCGCCGTCCTTGGCGTGCACCTGGTGCAGTGCGACGTCGTGCTCCTGCGTCGCCGAGTACAGGTGAACGGGGATGCTGACCAGCCCGAAGCTGATCGTCCCCTTCCAGGTGGTCTGCATGGGCATGAGGGCCACCCCTTCCGGAGAATCCCACTCTGCCCGGATTTGCCCCGTTCGGCCACACCGGGTCGACAATGGCCCGGAGGAGGCGGGTGCCGATGACTGTCGACGGGCGGGAGCACTGCACGCCACCGCCGGAGCGGACGACGTACCGGGTGGCGTACGCCGTCCGCGGAGAGCCCGGGGTGCGACGGGCGGAGGTGGCCCTGCTCCCCGGCCACGCGCAGGAGAGCGACATCCCCCGGATCCTCGCGGCCCGCCTCACCGGACGGCCGGCGGACGCGCGCCGGATCGTCGTCCTGGAACTGCGAGAGGCATAGACCTCCCATCCCGGAACGCTCTCACGCGATCTGACGCTGCGTCAGATTTGAGGCTTCCACGTCACCTTTGCACCCCCTCTGACCTGCGCTTTCTCGTCCGCTTACCGAACAGTTATCGAGGCCTTGTTCCGATACTCGGGCGTAGAAGTTAGGTTGCACCGCAATGCGCGGGTCTGTCCCCACAAACCCTCCGGCGAGACGAGCCGAGGGTCACACCGCGCGGGAAAGGCAAAAGGGCACCCTTGATGAGTGCGGACACCACCAAGCCGGCGACGACGGCGAAGGTCCCCCACCAGGCGGGACCGGACGGGCACGGCGGGCACGGCGGCGACGGCCACCTGAAGGCCGGGCTCAAGAACCGCCACCTGTCGATGATCGCCATCGGCGGCGTGATCGGCGCCGGCCTGTTCGTCGGCTCCGGCGCGGGCATCGCGGCCACCGGCCCCGGCATCCTGCTCTCCTACGCGCTGGCCGGCCTGCTGGTCGTGCTGGTGATGCGGATGCTCGGAGAGATGGCCGCGGCCGACCCGCAGAGCGGCTCGTTCTCGGCGTACGCGGACCGCGCGCTCGGCCGCTGGGCCGGGTTCAGCATCGGCTGGCTGTACTGGTTCTTCTGGGTCGTGGTGCTCGCGGTCGAGGCGACCGCCGGCGCGAAGATCCTCAACCACTGGATGCCCGGCGTGCCGCAGTGGGCGTTCGCGCTGATCGTGATGGCGGTGCTCACCGCCACCAATCTCGCCTCGGTGTCGTCCTACGGCGAGTTCGAGTTCTGGTTCGCCGGGATCAAGGTCGTCGCGATCGCCGCGTTCCTGGTGATCGGCATCCTCGCCGTGTTCGGCCTGCTGCCCGGCACCCACTCGGTCGGCACCAGCAACCTCACCGGCCACGGCGGCTTCCTGCCGCACGGCGTCGGCGCGGTGTTCACCGGCATGCTCACCGTCGTGTTCGCGTTCATGGGCAGCGAGATCGTCACGCTCGCCGCCGGCGAGTCCGAGGACCCGGAGAAGGCCGTCACCAAGGCCACCAACAGCGTGATCTGGCGCATCGGCGTCTTCTACCTGGGCTCGATCCTGCTCGTCGTCACCCTGCTGCCCTGGGACTCCGCCGAGGTCAAGGCCAGCCCGTACGTCGCGGTGCTGAACCACGTGGGCATCCCGCACGCCGGCCAGGTGATGGACGTGATCGTGCTGACGGCCGTCCTGTCCTGCCTCAACTCCGGGATGTACACGGCCTCCCGGATGGCCTTCTCGCTCGGCCGGCGCGGCGACGCGCCCAAGGCGTTCGCGACCGTCACCAAGCGCGGCGTGCCGCGGGTCGCGATCCTGGCCTCGGTGGTGTTCGGCTTCATCGCCGTCTTCTTCAACTACACCTCCCCCGACACGGTGTTCGCGTTCCTGCTGAACTCCTCCGGCGCGGTCGCGCTCTTCGTGTGGCTGGTGATCTGCGGCACCCAGCTGCGGATGCGCAAGATCATCGAGCGCGAGATGCCCGAGCGGCTGACCGTGCGGATGTGGCTGTACCCGTACCTGACCTGGACCGCGATCGGCATGATCGGGTTCGTGATGGCGTACATGTTCACCGACTCCGACGGGCGCAAGCAGATGTACCTGTCGCTGGTCGCCGCGGCGATCGTGCTCGCGGCCTCGGCCGTGGTGGGCCGTCGGCGGCGGGCCGCGGTGGCGGCGGATTCCTGAGCCGTCCGCCCCGCGCGTGAGGAACGCCGGGCCCGGGAGCCGTTGCGGAGGCTCCCGGGCCCGGTCCGCGTTCCCGGGGCTCCGCCCCGCGCTTGAGCGGCGGCCTTGAACGGCGGCTTGAACGGCGGCGTTGAACGGCGGCTTGAGCGGCGGCCTTGAACGGCGGCCTTGAACGGCGGCTTGAACGGCGGCGTTGAACGGCGGCTTGAGCGGCGGCCTTGAACGGCGGCTTGAACGGCGGCGTTGAACGGCGGCTTGAGCGGCGACTCGTTTGACGGGTCTACGTCAATGGGGATACCCCGGCATGGCGCTTCCCCCTCGGAGCGCACCCCCACCGTCACCGGGAGGCCCCGTGCCGCTCCCCCACGTTCCCTCGCCTGCTCCCTCCTCCGCCGCCATCCCTACCCCCATCCCCATCTCCGCCCGGCTGCGCTTCGGCCACCGGCTGCGGCACTGGCGCGAGGTCCACGGCCTCAGCCAGGCCGAACTCGGCCGCCGGCTCGGCTACGACGACTCCCTCATCAGCCGGATCGAGAACGCCCGCCGCTGGCCGCCGCCCGGACTCGCCGTCCGCGCCGACGCACTGCTCGGCACCGGCGGCGAACTCACCGAGCTCTGGCAGCCCGTGCGGCAGGAACGCGAACACCTCGGCGCACTCGGCCCGCTCGGCGCGCCCGGGGCCGCCGGCGCCGTCCGGCCCGACGCGGCCGCCCTCGACGTCCAGAGCGGCCTGCTGGCCGTCTACCGCGCCGCCCTCGGCCACATCGGCGGCGAGGACCTCACCGCCGTCCTCGAACACCACGCCCGCATCCTGGCCGGCTGGCGGCCGGACGCCCGCGTCCTCTCCCTCGCCGCCCGCTACGCCGAGCTCGCCGGCTGGGCCCACTTCGACGGCGACCGCCCCACCCGCGCCCTCGCCTGGTACGGGCGCGGGCTCGCGTGGGCCCGCGCCGCCGACGACCGGGCCGCCGTCGCCGACCTGCTCGCCCGGCAGAGCTCGGTGCACTGGTGGAACGGCGACCCCACGACCGCCCTGGCCCTCGCCGGCGCCGCCCGCTCCGCCGCACTCCTCCTACCCGCCCGGCCCGGCGTCCAGGCCTGGGCCGCCCTCGCCGAGGCCCACGCGTACGGCCGCGCCGGTGCCGCCCCCGACGCCCTGCGCGCCCTCGCCGACGCCGAACGGCTGACCGCGGCGGCCCTGCGCGCGGGCGAACCGAGCCCGTGGCTCGCGCGCGCCCACCTCGTCCTGACCGTCGCCCACGGCACGTGCCACCGCGACCTCGCCGCGAGCCTCGGCCGCCCGTCCCACGCCCGCAGCGCCGCGGCCCACCTGAGCACCGCGCTCACCCAGCTGCCGCCCTCCACCCACCCCCACGACCACGCCCTCGTCACGGCCCGCCTGGCCACCGCCCACGCCCACGCGGGCGAGCCGGAGGCCGCGACCGCCCTCCTCGCCCACCTGCCGCCCACCCCGACGGGCCGCACCGCCCACGAGGCCCGACAGGCCCGCAGCCTGCTGTCGCGCGTCCCGACCCCCTGAACCGGGGTGCCCGCCCTCGCCCCGCTCGGGGACCACCCCCGCCAACGGGCCGCGCCCCACCAGACCCACGCCCTCACCGCCCCGGCAGACCACCACGCCCGCACGCCCCACTCGGGGACCACCCACCCCAACGGGCCGTGCCACAGTCGGGAGCCCGACGCCCCGAGCAGTCGCACCACGGCGGGCCCACCCACCTCACGCGACCCATCGAGGCCCGCCCGCCCCAACCAGCCCGCCACACCAGACCCACGCCCTCACCACCCCGGCAGACCGCCGGGCCCACACGCCCTCTTGGCCCGCTCCCTCCCCTTCTTCCGCACGCGCCGGCGCCCGGGGGCCGAGGACCGGCTCCCGGGCGCCTCTCCGCATCCCCGGTCAGAGGGTGGCCGCAGCCGCCGCGATGTCGGCGGCGTAGGTGCTCACCTTGGTGTAGACGCCGGGGTAGCCCGGTCGGGCGCAGCCGTTGCCCCAGCTGACGATGCCGACCTGGACGGGCCGCCCGGCCGAGTCGGCCCGGAACATCGGGCCGCCGGAGTCGCCCTGGCAGGTGTCGACGCCGCCCTGGTCGACGTAGCCCGCGCACAGCGAGGCCGAGGTGACGAGGTTCGGGTAGGCGGTCGTGCAGGCCGCGTCGTCCACGTGCGGCACGGTGGCCTTCAGGAGGTACTGCTGCTGGTCGCCGCCCTCGGTGGCCGCACCCCAGCCCACGATGGTGAAGGTGCCGTCGTCGTACGCGGTGGAGTCGGTGACCGGCAGCGTGGCGACCTGTGCGCCGCCGACCGGCGCGCTCAGCTTGATGAGCGCCCAGTCGTTGCCGTTCTCCGCGCCGCTGAAGGCGGGCGACTGGTACACGTACGCGGACTGCGCGGTGATGGCGTCGGGGCTGTTGAGGTCGACGACGCCGAGTGTGGCCGTGATGGTCGTGTCGGCGCCGGTGCCGTTCACGCAGTGCGCGGCGGTGAGGACGATCTGCGGGCTGTAGAGCGCGCCGCCGCAGCCCATCGAGAGCCGCACCATGAACGGGAACTCGCCCTGCGCGGCCTGCGTGCCGCCGACGACCGTCTGGGACGGCGTCGGGGCGGCCGCGGCGGGCAGGGCCGTCATGCCCGCCGCGAACACGAATCCGGCCAACAGACCGACGATCCTTCCGAATTGACGCTTCATCGATACCTCCTGGACAGGTCGGGAGGATCGAGCGTGGCGCGCCGCGACGGCGCGGCAGGAGGGGTCGGGCCCTGCCAGCCCGGCTTGGCAGGAACACAGCAAGGCGGGATTCCACCACATTCCGGTGACGATTCGACTACTCTCCGCCGAACTCCGCCCGCCAAACATGTGAGGCCGCCCACAGGGGTTTCCCCATCTACGACTCTCCGTAGCAGAAGCCCCGCACCGGGCGCCCGGCCCGCCCGATCCCAGGCCCGTCCGCCGCCTCACCCCACCTGAAGAACGCAGGCCACCACGCCGTTCCCCCTCTGGATCACCGTCCGCAACCGGGCCGCAACCTCCAACCGCGCAACTCGGGCAATCCACTCAAAACGGGCGACCATCCCCCGCCACACCCACTACCCGGCGTAGTAGCGAGCGCCTTTGCCACCCGTCCCCGGCCCTGCCAAGAATGGCTCGTCGCCAGGCAGCGCCGACGGTCCCACCGCCGCGCCGCCCGGCCCGCCCCGCCGGTTCCGCCGGGGCGCCGCGGCCGTCCGAGGACGGTCGTGTGATGCCACCCGACGGAAAAGGACCTTCCGCAGTCATGCCGCTCAGCCATGCCCGCCGCAATTCCCTGATCACCGGTGTCGCCACCCTCGTCGTGGCGAGTGCCGCCACCGCCGCGCTGGCGATCCCGCAGGCCGGCGACACGGCCGAGGCCGCCACCCCGGTCGCCGCCGTCTCGGTCGCCGACCAGGCCGCCCAGGCGCCGCAGACCCCGCAGGCCGACGCCGCCGCGCAGGCCCAGGCCGACGCCGCCGCGGCCGCCCAGGCGCAGGCCCAGGCCGCCGCCCAGGCGCAGGCCGAGGCCGACGCGAAGGCCCAGGCGGACGCCAAGGCGAAGGCCGACGCCGACGCCGCCGCGTCCCGCTCCCAGCAGCGCCAGACCCTCAGCGCCGCCCCCGCGGCCCCCACCGGCACCCCGCAGCAGATCGCCGCCCAGCTCGTGCCCGCCGGCCAGCTCCAGTGCTTCAGCAACATCGTCTCCCGCGAGAGCACCTGGAACCCCCTCGCCGTCAACGCCTCCTCCGGCGCCTACGGCCTCGTCCAGGCCCTCCCCGGCTCCAAGATGGCCTCCGCCGGCTCCGACTGGCGCACCAACCCCGCGACCCAGATCAAGTGGGGCCTGGACTACATGAACTCCCGCTACGGCAGCCCCTGCGGCGCGTGGTCCTTCTGGCAGACCCACCACTGGTACTGATCCGGCCGCCGGCACCGAGCCGGCCCCTCCGGCACCCCCACGGGCCCGCGGCGCGCAGCGCGTCGCGGGCCCGTGCCGTTCGGATACGGCCAGGTTTCTGGCGTGGACGCGTCCGGAAGGCGGCGTGAAGATATCGCGCACGGTCGTGCGGTTTGCCGGGGATTGCCCGGAATTACGGGGCGTCAGGGCTTTGCCACGGTTCGCGCGCCCTCTTACGCTCCGGCGTCATGCCCTCACCCCTGATCAGTGTCGTGCTCCCCGCTTACGACCAGCACGAACAGCTGGCGGACTGTTTGGACTCGCTGCTCGGCCAGTCCTTCCGGGACGTCGAGGTGATCGTGGTCGCCGACCGCTCCCCCGAGACCCCGCGCGACCTCGTGGACGCGTTCGCGGCGAAGCACCCGCAGGTGTCGGTGCTGCACCTGGACGCCGCGGTCGGGGTGGGCGTGGCGCGCAACGCCGGAGCGGCGCGGGCGGCCGGCGAGTACCTGCTGTTCCTGGACGCCGACCACGTGCTGCCGCCGGACGGGCTCCAGGCGCTCGCGGACCGGCTGGCGGAGACCGGCCCGGTGGACGTCCTGCAGTTCGGGCACACCCGGCTGCACAACGGCCGCGAGTGGGCCGGCGGCGCGGCGCAGCGGCTGGCCGCGGCCGGGGGCGAGGTCGCCGGGCCGTTCGAGCGCCCGGAGCTGCTGGGCGCGCCGCCGCTGATCTGGGACCGCCTGGTGCGCCGCGGTCACTGGGCCGAGCTCAAGCTGGCCTTCCCCGACGGCCGGTACGAGGAGATCCCGGTCGTGTACGAGGCGATGCTCGGCGCGCAGCGGGTGGCCGTCCTGCCGCGCGAGTGCGTGCAGCTGCGGCGCCGGGAGACCGTCCACCCGACCGGTTCGCCCGGCGGCAGCGTCTTCGACCTCTTCGAGCAGTACGAGCGCGCCTTCGCGCTGCTGGAGGACCAGCCGCACCTGTACGCCGTCCGCGACGCGGTGTTCGTCCGGATGATCCGGCACTACCTGTTCGTGTTCGACCTCGCCGGGTGCGTGACGCGCGCCGAGCGGCCGCAGTTCTTCCACCGGGCCGCCGAGCACCACCGCCGTTTCCTGCCGCCCGGGCACAAGAAGCCGGGCGGGCGCGAGGGCGTCAAGTTCACGCTCCTGGCGGGCGGGGCGTACCCGGCGTTCGAGGTGGCGAAGCTGTCCCACATCGCGCGCGGCACGATCACGGGGGCCAACCGGCGCAAGCCCTGATCCCGAGATCCCGGGATCAGGGGGCAGCGGCTACGGCGGCCACTCCGTCGGAGGAACGGGCGGGGTGGCCCACTGCCGCGCGGCACGTCGAGCTGTCATGATCGGCCGGAGCCGTCGCCGCACCGCCCCGGAGGTCCCCGGTGAGCCGTCCGTCCGCCGTCCCCGGAGCCGAGCTGGCCCGTGAGCTGGCCGCCGAGCTGCGCGGCGAGGTCCGCTTCGGCGCCGCCGAGCGGACGGTCTACGGCCACGACGCCTCCAACTACCGCCACCTGCCGCTCGGCGTGGTCAAGCCGGCCGACCGGGACGACGTGCGCACCGCGCTCGCGCTGTGCCGCCGGTACGCGGTGCCGGTGGTGGCCCGCGGGGCGGGCACGAGCATCGGCGGGCAGGCGATCGGGCCGGGCGCGGTGGTGCTGGACTTCCGCCGCCACCTGGGCGCGGTGCTCGACGTCGACCCCGAGGCCCGCACGGCCCGGGTCGAGCCCGGCGTCGTCCTGGACGACCTCCAGCGCGCCGCCCGCCCCCACGGGCTGCGCTTCGGCCCGGACCCGTCCACGCACAGCCGCTGCACGGTCGGCGGCATGATCGGCAACGACGCGTGCGGCTCGCACTCCCTCGCCTGGGGGCGCACCTCCGACAGCGTCGAGCGGCTGGAGCTGCTCCTCGCGGACGGCACCGAGCTGACCGTCGGCGGCCCGCTGACCCCCGCCGAACGCGACGCGCTGCGCGCCCTGCCCGGGCGGGCCGGGCAACTCCACACGCTGCTCCAGGAGTTCACCGACCGCAACCTCGCGACCATCCGCCAGGGCCTGCCCCGCCTGCCGCGCCGCGGCTCCGGCTACCCGCTGGACGCACTGCTCCCCGAGCACGGCCACGACCTGGCCCGCGCCCTCACCGGCACCGAGGGCACCTGCGCGCTGCTGCTCGGCGCCACCGTCCGGCTCGTCGAGGACCCGCCCGCCCGCGCCCTCGTCGTGGCCGGCTACCCGGACGAGGGCGCCGCCGCCGACGCGGTCCCCGCCCTGCTGCCGCTGGGCCCGCTGACCGCCGAGGGCATGGCGGCCGACCTGATCGAGGCCCTCCTCGCGGCCGGCCCACGCCCGCCCGCGCTCGACCGGCTGCCCGCCGGCGCCTGCTGGCTGTTCCTGGAGGTCGGCGGCGCCACCCGCACCGAGGCCTACCAGGCCGCCCGCCGGCTCGCCGACGCGGTGCGGCGCGAGCCGTCGGCCGCCGTCGCGCTCGTCACCGACCCGGTCGAGCAGCGGCAGCTGTGGGCCGTCCGGGAGGCGGGCGCCGGGACCGTCACCCGGCTGCCGGGAGGCGGTGAGGCCTGGCCGGGCTGGGAGGACTCCGCCGTCCCGCCCGAGCGGCTCGGCGACTACCTGCGCGACCTGCGCGCGCTGCTGCGCCGGCACAGCCTGCGCGGCGTGCCGTACGGGCACTTCGGCGAGGGTTGCGTGCACCTGCGGATCGACTTCCCGCTCGGCGAGCCCCAAGGGGTGCTGGTCTTCCGGGAGTTCCTGGAGCAGGCGGCCGATCTGGCCGTCTCGTACGGCGGTTCGCTCTCCGGCGAGCACGGCGACGGACAGGCCCGCGCCGAGCTGCTGCCGCGCATGTACCGGCCCGAAGTCCTGGCGCTCTTCCGCGAGTTCAAGCACATCTGGGATCCGGAGAACCTGCTCAACCCGGGCGCCCTCGTCGACCCGCGCCCGCTCGACGCCGACCTGCGCTTCGTCACCGCCCCGCGCCGCGCCCTGCCGCTCGCCCTCCCGTACGAGCAGGACGGCGGCAGCCTCACGAAGGCCGTGCACCGCTGCGTCGGCGTCGCCAAGTGCGTCGACACCAGCACCGGGGTGATGTGCCCGAGCTACATGGCCACGAGCGAGGAGCGGCACTCCACCCGGGGCCGGGCCAGGCTGCTCGCCGAGATGCTGCGCGGCGCGGGGACACCCTCCGGCCACCGGTCCGAGGCCGCGATCACCGACGGCTGGCGCTCCGAGGAGGTCCGGGAGGCGCTGGACCTCTGCCTGGGCTGCAAGGGCTGCGCGAGCGACTGCCCGGTGCACGTCGACATGGCGACGTACCGGACGGAGTTCCTGTACCAGCACTACCGGCGCCGCCTCCGCCCGCGCTCCCACTACGCGATGGGCCGGCTGCCGCTCTGGCTGCGCGCCGCCGCCCTCGCCCCCGGGGCCGCCAACACCCTCGCGCGCTCCCCGGCCGGCGCCCTGCTGAAGCGGGTCGGCGGGATCGACCGGCGGCGCGTCCTGCCCGTCCTCCCGCCGGAGACCTTCACCCGCTGGTACCGCCGGCACCGCGCCACGCACCCGGCACCGCCGGGCGCACCACCCGTCCTGCTCTGGCCGGACACGTTCTCCGAGCACCTCCAGCCGAACGTGGCGCGCGCGGCCGTCGAGGTGCTGGAGCACCTGGGCTTCGACGTCCGCCTGCCCGCCGGCCCGGTCTGCTGCGGCCTCACGTGGTACTCCACCGGCCAACTCAACTCCGCCCGGCGGGTGTTGCGCCGCAGCCTGCGCGCGATCGACGCGGCCGGCCTGCCCGCCGACACCCCCGTGGTGGGACTCGACCCGAGCTGCACCGCGAGCCTGCGCGAGGACCTCCCCCGCCTGCTCGGCCCGGACGGCCGCCCGCTCGCCCGACGCACGCTCACCTTCGCCGAGTTCCTCGACGAACACGCCCCCGACGCCCCGCTCCCCCGCATCCCGCGCGACGCCGTCACCCAGACCCACTGCCACCAGCACGCCGTCCTCGGCACCGCCGCCGACCGCCGCGTCGAAGCCCGACTGGGCCTGCACAACCGGGTCCTGGACTCCGGCTGCTGCGGCCTGGCCGGCAACTTCGGCTTCGAGCAGGGCCACTTCGAGATCTCCGAGGCGATCGCCGAACGCGTCCTCCTCCCCGAACTGCGCGCCACCACCCCCGGCACGGTGATCCTGGCCGACGGCTTCAGCTGCCGCACCCAGATCACCCAACTCGCCGAAGGCCGCCGGGCGTTGCACCTCGCCGAGCTGATCGCCGGGGGATTGCGGGAGGAGGACTAGGGCGTGTCCTTCGGATCAGGTCGGAGGGCCGCGGCGTCAGGGTGCATGGATCGCAAGGCGGAGGAGGGAGTCCATGCGGTGGGGGCACCTCCCGGCCGGAGGCTGGGGGACATCGGCGACCGACGACAACGCAGCGAGGCGCGTGCCCTGGCGTCGCGACACCCGGCCTGATCCGAAAGACACGCCCTAGGGCCGCCGCTCCGGGGCGAACGGCGTGCCGCTGGACAGGGCGCGGTGGCCGACGGCCAGGGCCTCGCCCAGGAAGCCGGTGCCGATGGAGAGCTGGACCGGTCGGGCGTCCGCGGCGAGGCCGAAGTGGGCGGCCAGCGCGGCGAATCCGGCCATGACGGCGAGGGAGATCCCGGCCACCAGGAACGTCCGCCAGGTGTAGCGCTGCCACAGCACGCCGTCGCGCTCGTAGACGCGGACGGTCACGCCGCGGGCCGCTCCGAGTGCGGTGCCGAGGACGGCGCCCGCGGCGATCCAGGCGTAGTCCGCCGCGTGCAGGCCCGCGTGCCGGGAGACCGTCCAGAGGCCGATCCCGGTCAGCACCACGGGCGGTGCGAACAGGTCCCGGGCGTTGAGCGGTTCGCCGTTCAGGCGCCGGACGACCACCACCGCCACCACGGCGGCGATAAGGCCCACGTGCAGCCAGACGTTCATGTCGGTTCCCCCCACGTTTTTAGCTCGACTGTGCTAAATCAGCAATTTAGCCCACCCGTGCTATAACGACAACATGCCGAAGATCGTGGACCCCGCGGAACGCCGCCAGGCCGTCGCCGACGCCGTGCTGCGGGTCGCCGCCCGGGACGGGCTGGAGCACGCCTCACTGCGCAACGTCGCCGAGGAGGCCGGGCTCGCCGTCGGGTCGGTCCGGCACTACTTCGCGGGCGGCCCGGAGCTGATGGTCTTCGCGATGCAGGAGTTGGCCCGCCGCATCGACGCCCGGATCCGCGCCCACGCCGGCGCCCTGCTCGACCCGGCGACGGCCGCCGGCGACCGGCCCGCCCGCACCGAGGCGCTGCTCGCCGAGGTCCTCCCGCTGGACGCCCTGCGGCGCGAGGAGTCCGCGCTCTGGCTCGCCTTCGTCACCGCCGCCCGCACCCGCCCCGACCTCCGGCCCCGCGCCGCCGAGATGCAGGCGGGCCTGGACGACCTCGTCCGCCGCGTCCTCGAAGAGACCGCCCGCTCCGGCGCCCTCGCCCCCGGCCTCGACCTCGCCGTCGAGACCCGCCGCCTCTCCGCCCTCCTCGACGGCCTCACCCTCCAGGCCGTCCAGCACC
This sequence comes from Kitasatospora sp. NPDC059408, assembly GCF_042751525.1. Lineage (NCBI taxonomy): Bacteria > Bacillati > Actinomycetota > Actinomycetes > Kitasatosporales > Streptomycetaceae > Kitasatospora > Kitasatospora sp. NPDC059408. Next base: position 37,461 of record NZ_JBHYWI010000045.1, on the reverse strand, counting down.
CCGACCTAATCAACCCGGACGAGCTGCGCACGGTGCTGCGCCGTCACCTCGACAGCCTCACCGCACCCCGCTGACACGGGGCCACCAGCGGCGCCACAATGGCCGGATGACCCTCACCACCGCCGAGGCGGACAAGATCCTGGCCGACAACTTCGCCCCCTGGGTGCAGGCGCTCGGCCTGTCAGTGACCGAGACCGGCGAGCGGCACGCCGTGCTGCGCCTGCCGTGGTCCGGTCAACTGGCCCGGGAGGGCGGCGGGTTGTCCGGGCAGGCCCTGATGGCCGCCGCCGACACCGCGAGCGTGATCGCCGTGTCAGCGGCCCGCGGCGGCTTCGGTCCGATGACCACCGTCCAGCAGTCGACGACCTTCCAGCGCGCCGTCGCCGAGCGGGACGTCCTGGTGCACGCCCGGGTGACCAAGCTCGGCCGGCGGATCGCCTTCCTCGACATCACGCTCACCGCCGAGGGCGACGAGGAGCCGGCCGCGCACGCCACCACGGTCTACGCGCTCGCCTGACCCGGCGCGGTCACCGAGGGGCGGACGGGCGCCTCCTCCGCGCACACCGCCGACACGAACTCCGCCACCCGCGCCTGCGGCATCCCGCGCGCGATGTCCGCCTCGCTGATCATCCCGACCAGCTTGTGCTCGGGGTGGTTGATCACCGGCAGCCGGCGCACCCGGTACTGCTCCATCACGCGCAGCACCTGCTCGGTGTCCTCGTCCGCCTCCACCGTCATCGGCCGGCCCTCGGCCAGCTCGCCCGCCGTCACCGCGGACGGGTCCCGGCCCTCCGCGATGCACTTGAGCACGATGTCGCGGTCGGTGACGATGCCCAGCAGCTTCTCGTTCTCGCCGCAGATGGGCAGCGCCCCGACGTCCCGGTCCCGCATGATCCGGGCGGCGGTGGCGAGCGTCTCGTGCTCGCGGATGCACTCCGCGCCCGGGTGCATGATGTCGCTGGCTCTGGTCATGGTCCGCCTCCCTGACGTGCCTGCCGTCCCCGTTGTCCATCGTGGTCCGGGCGGCCGACGGTCGCCACCGGGGCAGCCCCGGGGAGCCTCACGGCCGCCTCCGGACCGCCCTCAGGCCGCCTTGCCGTGCTCGGCGCGCCGGTCCTCCGCCTCCGCGCCATCCAGCGGCGGCGACGGCTTCAACAGCTCCTCCAGCGGCGGGAGTTCCAGCTGCTGCGCGGCGTCCTCGACAGCCGGCTGCGCGGTGTCCACGGCCGCTTGTGCGGTCTCGGCGACCGCGTTCCGCGCCGACCGTAGCTGGGCGTCCGTCGCCGAGTCCAGGAAGCGCAGCAGCTCCACCGGGAACGGCAGCACGAGCGTCGAGTTCTTCTCCGCCGCCACCTCCACCACGGTCTGCAGCAGCCGAAGTTGGAGCGCCGCCGGGGTCGCGCTCATCACCGCGGCGGCCTCCGACAGGCGGGCCGAGGCCTGGTACTCGCCGTCCGCCGTGATGATCCGCGCCCGGCGCTCGCGCTCGGCCTCCGCCTGCCGGGCGATCGAGCGCTTCATCGACTCCGGCAGGGCGACGTCCTTGATCTCCACCCGGTCGATCTGGATGCCCCAGCCCAGCGCCGGACTGTCGATCATCAACTCCAGGCCCTGGTTGATCGGTTCGCGGTTGGCCAGCAGGTCGTCCAGCTCGCTCTTGCCGATGATCGACCGCAGCGAGGTCTGCGCGACCTGGGAGATCGCGAAGTTGTAGTCCTGCACGTTGACGGTCGCCTTGACCGGGTCCTCCACCCGGAAGTAGACCACCGCGTCCACCCGCACGGTCACGTTGTCCCGGGTGATGCCCTCCTGCGCCGGGATCGGCATCGTCACGATCTGCACGTTGACCTTGCGCAGCTTGTCCGCGATCGGCATCAGCGCGACCAGCCCGGGCTCGCGCACCTCGTCCCGCACCCGCCCGAAGCGGAACACCACGCCCTTCTGGAACTGCTGGACCACCCTGATGCTCAGGCCCGCCCAGACCGCCCCCAGCCCCACCAGACCCCCGATCGCCCCCAGCACCGCATCGACGATCATCGCGGCCTCCTCGCGCGCGCCCACCCGTCCCGGCCGTGGCCGACCCGGGCCGACCGGGGGCCGCCGGAGCAGCTGGTTCCACGCTACGCCTGCCCGGGTGCGAGCCGGGAGAACGTTGACCGGCCCTAGGATCGTCGCCATGCCGCTGTCCCCCGCCGACGACCCCGGCCACCCGCGCCACCCCGCCGAGGCCGCCGCCCGCGCCGCCGCAATGGCCGCCCTGGACCGCGTCGTCACCGGCTGCCGCGCCTGCCCGCGCCTGGTCGAGTGGCGCGAGGAGACCGCCCGCACCAAGCGCCGCGCCTACCAGGACTGGGACTACTGGGCCCGCCCGATCCCCGGCTTCGGCCCGCCCGACGCCCCGCTCGTCCTCGTCGGCCTCGCCCCCGCCGCCCACGGCGCCAACCGCACCGGCCGCATCTTCACCGGCGACCCCTCCGGCGACATCCTGTACGCGGCCCTGTACGAGCTCGGGCTCGCCAACCGCCCGGAGTCCGTCCGCCACAGCGACGGCCTGGAGCTGCGCGGCGTCCGCGTCACCGACCCGGTGCGCTGCGCCCCGCCCGACAACAAGCCGACCACCGCCGAGCGCGACACCTGCCGCCCCTGGATCACCCGGGAACTGGAGCTCCTGCGCCCCACCGTGCGGACGGTCGTCGCCCTCGGCGGGTTCGCCTGGCAGGCCCTGCTCCCGGCCGTGGCCGCCGCCGGCTGGGAGGTCCCGCGGCCACGCCCCGCGTTCGGCCACGCCGCCCACGCCACCCTGCCCGCCACCGACGGCGGCCCGCCGCTCCACCTCTACGGCTGCTACCACGTGAGCCCGCGCAACACGAACACCGGCCGCCTCACGACCGAGATGCTCCACGAGCTCCTCCGCACCGCCGCCCGCACCGCCGGCCTCGACCCGAAGTAGCGGGGCGCTCGGCCGAAGCGCCGCGCCGCCATGATCCCGCCGTCGACCGAGCACCCCCTGCGGCCCCCGGCGCCGGTGCCGTGGCCCTGGTGCCGTGGCCGGACAGGTCCACCGTGTTGCGACGCCCGGCACGGCCCTACCCGAAGCGCACCAGCCTGTGCCGCGACGCCCGGGCCCACACCGCCGGGAGGCGGTCCCGGGCCGCCTCCGCCGCCGCCAGCTGTCCGCCGTACAGCACCCCGTACGCGAACGCCTCGCCGCTCGTCGCGGCCTGGCCGGCCAGGGCGGCGGCAGCCACGGCCGCGTCCTGGTGCTCGCCCAGCACCTCCTGCACGGCCTTCATCCGCTCGACGTACCGGTCCGCCGCCCCGCCCACCGCCGGCGCGGCGGTCTCACCGGCGTAGCGGGCGCGCTTGGCGGCCTTGCGGGCCTCGTGCAGGGCGCGGTCCCGGTCCTCGGGCCCGGCGGCCAGGGCGGCCCGCACCCGGCGGCCGGTGCGCCGCTGCTCCCTGGCGGCGATGCGCGACAGCTCGGGCACGGCCGGGCGCCGGGCCCGGCGGCGCAGCGGCGGGGCGGCCAGCAGCCCGGCCAGCCCGGCGGCGAGGGCACGGCGGCGGGAGCTGTCGAGGGCGGCCACCACTTCGGGCCGGATCCGGCGGTACTCGGCCCCGCCCCACCGTTCCAGTTCCACGGCCACCCGTTCCGGGCCGCACTCGGCGGGCAGCTCCCGGGCGCGGGCCGCGAGCCGCTCGGCCAGGACCTCGCGGTCGCGCGCGCGGCCGAGGGCGGCGGCCAGCCACCTCAGCTCGGCCACGAGCTCGTCCGTGGCACCGGCCGCGAAGAGGCGCCGGTACGTCCGCAGCGCGCTGCGCAGGCGCCGGCAGGCGACCCGCATCCGGTGGACCGCGTCCGGCTCGTCCGCGCGGACGGCGTCGTCGAGTCCGGCGAGCACGGCGGCCTGGGCCTCGATGCGGGCGAGCAGCACCTGTCCGACCGTGGCGTCGGGCCGGGCCATGGGCGTTCACCCCCTCGTCGGGGTCACCGCCCCATCCCGGGAGCGGCGAAACGCCTTCCAGGCTAGTCCGCCGACCCTCCCTGTCTACTGGGCGTCCATCTTCCGTCCACCACGGGCGACCGCGCGGCACGACCCGCCACCCCCTCCCGAGGGGCACCGTTCCGGCCCGCACCCTCGTGCCGGGTGTAAGGGTCGTGACATACTCCCGGACGTGATGACGTCCACCCGTGCGACCAGGGCCCTGCGGGCCGCGGTGTTCACCGCGCTCGCCGTGCCGCTGTCCGCGCTGGGCCAGGTGGTCATCACGGGTCGCCCGCTGCCGCTCACGCTGGTGGCCGCCGCGACCGCCGTCGTCTTCCTGGTGTCGGCCGCGCTGGCCGGCGGGGAGCGGCGGCTGCTGCACATCTCCGCCGTGATGGTGCCGGTGGAGCTGCTGCTCAACACGACGTTCAACCTCGGCCAGACCGGCTGTGGCCCGATCCTGAGCGAGCACGTGCCCGCGCGCGGCATGAACCTGCTGGTGTGCGGCGGTGGTTCGGTGGACGGCTCGCTGCTGTCCGGGCCGCTCGGGCACGACGGACCGTTCGCGCCCGCCGCCACCCAGCTGCTGGTCCTGCTGGTGCACCTGATGATCGCGGTGGCCGCGTCCGCCTGGCTGCGGCTGGGCGACGCCGCCCTGACCGGGCTGGCCCGGGCGCTGCGCGCCCTGCGCCAGTCGGTGGCCGCGCCGCTGCGGGCGCTGCTCCTGCTGCTGGTCCCGGCCCCGGTGCGCCCGGTGCTGCGGGTGCCGCTGCCGGTGTCCGACCACGAGCGTCCCCGCCGCGAGGACGTCGTCCTCAGCCCCGCGCCCCGGCGCGGCCCGCCGGCCTTCGCGCCGGCCTGCTGACACCGTTCCCACGGCCACGGGCCCGGCGCACGACTCCCGCGTTCACCCACCCCGCCCCTCGGCACGCCCCAGTGAGGCACGGCCCTCCGAGGCACGCCCGAGCGAGGCATCCCGCGCGCACCCGCGCGCCGCGTACAGGAGTTGACCCCCATGGCTCAGGCCAACAGCAAGCAGTCCCAGCGCATCAGCGCCCGCGAGCGGATCCAGGAGGCGCAGCGCCGTGAGCAGGCGGCCGCCAAGCGCCGCCAGCGCATCGTCATCGCCGTCGCGTCCGTGGTCGTCCTCGCCATCGCGGGCGCCGGGGCGATCGCGGTGAGCTCGGCCAAGAAGGACAAGGAGACGGCCGCCGGGTCCGGCTCCTCGGCGCCGCTGGTCGTGCCCGCGAACGCCTCCGGCCAGGACGGCACCGTGATCACCTACGGCAAGGCCGACGCCCCGCACACGATGGAGGTCTACGAGGACTTCCGCTGCCCGGTGTGCAAGCACTTCGAGGCGGCCAACGGCGAGACGGTCAAGCAGCTCACCGCGGACGGCCAGATCAAGGTCGAGTTCCACCTGGCCGCGTTCCTGGACAAGGCCCTCGGCGGCAAGGGCTCGCGCACCGCGCTGGCCGCCGCCGGCGCCGCGCTCAACGAGGGCGTGGACAAGTTCAAGGCCTTCCACGACGTGCTCTACAAGAACCAGCCCGACGAGCGCACCGACAGCTTCGGCGACACCAACAAGATCCTGGAACTGGCCGACCAGGTGCCGGGCCTGAAGACCGACGCCTTCGTCAAGGCCGTCCAGGACGGCACCTACGCGCCGTGGGCGGCGAAGGTCGCGAACGCGTTCAACGACAGCGGGGTGCAGGGCACGCCGACGGTGAAGGTCGACGGCAAGCCGGTCACGCTGTTCTCGGGCCAGAACCCGGCCACTCCGGACCAGTTCACGGCGCAGGTCAAGCAGGCCGCCGGCCTGTAGCGAGCTCCACCGGCCCGGCCGAACCCCGGCCGGGCCGGCACCCTTCCCAGCCACCGGAGTGTGCTGCCATGACCGCCTCTACCTCCGTGCACGTGCCCCGCCCCGCCGCCGGCCCCACCCCGGCCGACACCCTGATCGGCGCCGGCCGGGCGCTCTCGCTGCTCCTGCTCTTCGGCGGGCTGATCGGGCTGGCGGCCTCCGCCGTCCTGACCTTCGACAAGCTCCGCATCCTGGAGAACCCGTCGTACGTCCCGACCTGCAACATCAACCCGGTGATCAGCTGCGGTTCGGTGATGCGCACCGAGCAGGCGGGGGTGTTCGGCTTCCCCAACCCGCTGATCGGGCTGGCCGCCTTCGGCGCACTGGCGGCGATCGGCGCGGGACTGCTGGCCGGCGCCGCGTACCGCCGCTGGTTCTGGCTGGGCCTCCAGGCGGGGACGTTCCTGGGCGTGGTCTTCGTGCACTGGCTGATCGACCAGGCGCTGTACGAGATCGGCGCGTTGTGCCCGTACTGCATGGTGGTGTGGGCGACGGTCGTGGCGCTGTTCTGGTACACGACGCTGCACAACCTGCGCTCGGGCGTGATCCCGGCGGGCCCGCGGCTGCGGACGGTCGTGCGGGAGGCGGCGCGCTACCACTGGGCGCTGCCGGTGCTGTGGGCGGCGGTGATCGCGCTGCTGATCCTCAACCGGTTCTGGTACTACTGGAGCACTCTCGTCTGACGGTCGGCCGGGCGGAGTTCAGCCGAGGTAGCCCGTCGAGTGGAGCAGCGCGGTGAGCCCGGCGCGCCTGGCGTCCAGGGCCCGGGTGAGCCGCCGTGCCGCGTTCGGGTGGAGCAGCGCGGCCGCCCGGGCCGGGGTGAAGAAGCCGTACTCGGCGATCTCCTCGGCCTGGCAGCGGATTTCGGCGGCGGCGTCGAGCACCCCGCCGTCGAACATGAACTGGACGGCGGGGTGGGCGTGTTCGCGCTGCTTGGGGATCGGGTCGCGCCACTCGACGACGACCAGCCGCGGTTCGTCGTCGAGCACGAGCCCCGTCTCCTCGCGCAGTTCGCGGGCGGCGCACTCGGCCGGGCCCTCGCCGGGGTCCATGCCGCCGCCGGGGAAGAGCCAGTGGGCGCGGTAGATCGGCTTCAGGAGGAGGACGTTGCCCATGGCGTCGGTGAGCAGGACGCTGCAGCCGACGTACGCGCGCACCATGCGCGCCAGCCACTCCCCCTCCGAGAGCTGCCAGGTCTCCGTCATCGCGACTCCTCCGCCACCACCCGTCCGTCGTGGCCCACTCTGCCCCAGGTTCCGCACCGGGAGCGGTGGTTCGTGCGAGATCCACCCGATCGGGTGGCGCGGGGGCCCGACAGCACGGCGCTAGCCGAAGACGGCCCGCCGGAAGGCGTTGCGCAGGTCGGTGAGCGGCTGGACCCCGCGGTCGTAGTGGACCTTGTTGGTGAGCAGCAGCGCCCAGCGGCCGAGCCGGCGGGAGATCCAGATGCCGGTGCCGGTGAACCCGTAGTGGACGAAGGTGCCGTGGGCCGGGTCGGTGCCGGGGGCGACGAGCCAGGAGAGGCCGCGGGCGGGGGTGAGCCCGCCGGTCTGTTCGCGCAGGGACTCGGCGATCCACGGCTCGCCCCAGGAGAGTCCGGGCGGCGGGTCGAGCAGGGCGGTGAGGAAGCGGCCGAGGTCGCGGGCGGTCGAGAAGGCGCCCGCGTTGCCGGAGACGCCGCCGAGGAGGCGGGCGGACGGGTCGTGGACGACGCCGCGCAGGTGGGCGCCGAGGGTCTCGTCGTACTCGGTGGGCGCGGCGTGGGCGGTGTCGCCGGGGCCGAGCGGCCCGTAGCGGGTGTCGGACATGCCCAGCGGCCGCCAGGCCCGGCGGGCGGCGAGCTCGTCGAGCGGGGCGCCGCCGAGGTGTTCGACGAGGTGGCCGAGGAGCACGGCGGCGCGGTCGGTGTACTCGACGGCGGTGCCGGGCGCGCGGTGCAGCGGGGCGGCGATGACGCCGGAGCGGATCGCCGCGAGGTCGCGCCCGTAGAGCCGCTCGAAGTTCGTCCGTGGCAGCAATCCGGCGGTGTGGGCGAGCAGTTGACGAGCCGTCACCTCGCCGGCCGGCTGCCCCGCGGCGTCCGGCCAGTAGTGCCCGAGGGGTTCGTCGAGCGGGAGGCGGCCGGCCTGCCACAGCGCCCCGGCGCACGGCCAGAGCGCGACGATCTTGGTGAGGCTCGCGAGGTCGTACCGGGTGTCCGGTCCGGGCGAGAGCCGCGCGTACGGGCCCTGCCCGAGCGGCCCGTGGGCGCCCCGTCCGACCGTCCCGCCGGCGTCGCCGACGGCCCAGACCGCCCCCGCCCCGACTCCTCGCGAGCCGGCGCGGACCAGCCGGTCCAGCGCGCCGCCGGGCGCGGCCAGCACGGGGAGCCGGTCGGGCGCCGGCGGTTGGTGACTCATCCGTCCCCCTGAACGTGCCCCGGACCGGTCTCGCCCGGAGCCTACCCGGCGGACGGTCCGTCAGTCGGACGCGGAGGTGAACTCCTTGCCGAGGCAGATGCTCTGCGGGTGCTCACGGTAGATCCCGAACTTCCGTATCGCCTCGTACCCCTCGGAGTGGTACAGCGCGACGGCCTCGGGCTGCTCGGTGCCGGTCTCCAGGACGAAGCGCGTGCGGCCGGCCTCGGCGGCGGTCTGCTCCAGCCGGCGCAGCACGCCCCTGGCGAGGCCGCGCCCGCGGGCGCCCGGGACGACGAACATCCGCTTCAGCTCGGCGTCACCGTCGCGCAGCCCGTGCGGGCCGGCCTGCTTGGCCCGCCACCCGCCGCAGGCGACCGGCCGGCCGTCCAGGTAGGCGATCAGGAACAGTCCGGCCGGCGCCTCGAAGTCGTCGGGGTGCAGCACGGTCTCGTCCGGGTCGCCGTAGCGGCGGACGTACTCCTGCTGCACCTCGGCCGACAGGGCCTGGGCGTCGGGGTGGCCGTAGCCGGTGACGCGGTACTCGACGGTGCCGGCGGCCCCGGCCGACGTGCTCTCTGTCGCGCTGCTCTCCATGGTCGAAAAGCCTACGACCTGGGGCGCGGCCTGGACTCAGCGGCCCTCGAACCGGGCGAGGAGGTCCGCCTTGCCGAACATCGCGGCGGCGTCGACGGCGGACGGGAAGCCGGCCTTCGGGTCGGCGCCGGCGGCCAGCAGGGCGTCGACGACGTCCACCGCACCCTTGAAGACGGCGCCCGCGAGCGGGGTCTGGCCCTTGTCGTTGGCGCGGTTCGGGTCGGCGCCGCGCTCGACCAGGGCGGCGACCGTACCGGCGTGGGCGTGGTAGGCGGCGAGCATGAGCAGCGTGTCGCCGCTGCCGTTGGTCAGGTTCGCGGAGACGCCCGCGTCGACGGCGGCGGTCAGGGCGGCGGTGTCCCCGGCCCGGGCGGCGTCGAAGAGCTTCCCGGCGAGCGCGATCACCTCGGCGTCGGGGGCGTCGGCGGGCTGCGGGCTGGCGGCGTCGGTCATGGCGGGCGGCCTCTCGTGGTCGATTCGCGTCGGTTCGCGGTCGGTTCGTGCTCGGTGGCGGTGCCGGCCGCGCGTACCGCACCGTAGCCGCCGGGCGGACGCCCGGGCCAGCACGCGTCCGGATGGCGGATGCGGGCCCCACCGGAAACGACACGCCGACGGATCGGTTGCGCAGCCGTTCGAGCGAACTTCCGGGACCCCCGGGAAACTTCCCGCCCACCCGGCGGGAATGCCTCGCCACACCGCAACAGAGCGCCGCACGGCCCCGACCCGGGCCGGTTCGCATACCTCCGCCCGAGCCCCACGGCGGTATTGAACGGTGAAACCACCCATTTGCACCGTTCCATCATCTATTACTTTTTGTCACGATTAGGGCACTTTCAGTGACACTGTCCCTGTCCCCCTCCCCGAGGAGCAGAACGTGATCCTCTCGATTTCCGGCATCGTCCTGTTCGGCACCATCGCCTTTCTGTTCTTCCGCCGGGACGGACTAAAGGTCTCCCACGCGATCGTCTGCGCGCTCTTCGGCTTCTACGTCGCCGGCTCCTCGATCGCACCGAGCATCACCGCGGGCGGCGCGAGCCTCGCCAGCCTGCTCGGCGGCCTCAGGTTCTAGCGCCGCCACTCCCCCGCACGGGCCCGGGCGCGGATCCCACCGCCCCGGGCCCCGTCGTACGACGACAGTCCCAGCTCCATCCGCTTCACCCCCCACCCGTCCCGACCGCCCGGGGAGTCAAGGAATGTCGCTCCACCGCCACCTCGGCAAGGGCCGTGAGATCGCCCGGACCGCCGGGGACCACGCCTCCGACATGTTCGCCCCGCTCACCGTCATCGGCCGCGGCCTGCGCCACCACACGGGCTGGGCCAAGGACCGCTGGCAGGCCACCCCCAAGGAGCGCCGCGGCCCGACGCTGTTCCTGTCCGCCGCGATGCTCGTCGGCATCTACCTGCTGCCGCACGGCCTGCTGTTCGCCCTGATCGCGCTCATGGCCAGCGCCGCGTGGGCCGGACGGGCCCCCAAGGCGCCGCCCGCCCCGCCCGCGCCCGACGTCGCCGACGTCAAGCTCGCGGCGCTCTACTCCGCGCTGACGCCCTACCTCTGCGGCCCCGAGGACGCCAACCCGCTGTACCACTTCGAGGGGAGCTACAGGAGCGCCTTCGGCTCCTGGGAGTTCGACGGCGAGGGCCGGCTCTCCCGCCTGGAGCTCACCTATCCGGCGTACTTCACCGACACCGAGCCGGCCGCCCGGGCCCGGATCGAGCAGGTCGTCCAGGGCAAGGCCGGGCGGGCCCGCGAGTACCGCTTCGACTGGGACGAGGAGTCCAACAAGCTGCGGATCTCCGCGATGAGCCCGCTGCCCACCGACATCGTCGCCCAGCGCTTCGTCGCCGCCCCCGGCGAGATCGTGCTCGGCTTCACCGACGAGGACGGCACCGCCCGCACCATCCCGGTCGGCCAGGGCAGCGCCGTGACGCAGCAGCCGCCGGTGATCTGGCGCACCGGGCCGCGCTCGGGCGAACCCCACCTGCTCGCGCTCGGCGTCGCCGGGTACGGCACCTCCAGCCTGGTCCGCTCGATCGCGCTCCAGGCCCTCCCGTACGCCGACCTCGTGGTGATCGACGGCGCCGGCACCGGCGAGCACGCGTGCCTGGTCAACCGGCCCGGCGTGCACACCGTCGAGACCAGCCTGCACGGCGCGCTCGCCGCCCTGGAGTGGGCCGCCCAGGAGACCGACCGGCGGCTCGCCGCGCTCAACACCGCCCGGCACACCGGCAGCGCCCCGCCGGAGGACGTCACCCGGCCGCTGTGGCTGCTGCTCGACCACCCGACCGAGCTCAGCGAGCTCGCCCACGCCGAGGGCCGCCCCGACCCCCAGGACCTGCTGGAGCTCCCGCTGCGGCACGGCCGCGCCGCCCGCGTCACCGTCGTGATCGCCGACGACGTCGAGGCCAGGGACCGGCTCACCCCCACCGTCCGGACCACCACCAGGGCCCGCGTGCTGCTCGGCCCGGCCGGCCCCGAGGAGGGCCACCTCGCGCTCGGCGCCCCGCTCGACATCGTGCCCGCCGCGCACGCCCCGATCGGCCGCGGCTACGCCCGCATCGGCAACGGCGTCCCGGTCCGGCTCCAGGTGCCCGCCACCGTCGACCCGCTGGACGACGAGGCCCCGGCCGCCCTGCGGGACGCCGTGATCGCCCTGCTGCCGCACCGCGACACCCGCACCGAGGCCGCGGCCGACGCACCGCCGCGCCCCGAGCAGCCGCCGCTGGTCCGCCCCGCCGAGCCGGCGCCCGCCGTCCGGCCCGTGGACCTCGGCAAGGGCGAGCCGATGATCCGTTCCCGTCCGATCTCCTGACCGCACGGAACCGGGGGCGCCGACGGCTTCCGAATCCCGTCCCGGTACGCTCGTGACAGAAAGGCCGCACGATCACCAGATGTGAAATAGGTGACACCTGGGGTGATATCACCGGCCAGATGTGACAAATCGGGCGCCGGTGGGTACAAACAGGGGCGGCACGACAGACGACGCATGTCCCGGGACGGGAATCTTCGTCGGAAGCCGAGCGTTGACCGAACGACGAAGAACAGCGACCACTAGTCCTGTGGGCCATAAGCCCGGGAGGCACGATTCATGAGCGAGCGAGCTCTCCGCGGCACGCGACTCGGGGCCACTAGCTACGAGACCGACCGTGGTATCGATCTGGCTCCCCGCCAGACCGTCGAGTACGCATGTCAGAACGGACACCGTTTCGAGGTTCCTTTCTCGGTCGAGGCGGAGATCCCCCAGACCTGGGAATGCCGCTTCTGTGGCCAGGAGGCGACACTTCTCGACGGCGACGAGCCGGAGGAGAAGAAGACCAAGCCGACGCGCACCCATTGGGACATGCTGATGGAGCGCCGTACGCGCGAGGAGCTGGAGGAGGTGCTGGCCGAGCGGCTGGCGGTGCTCCGCTCCGGCGGGATGAACCTCGCGGTCCACCCGCGTGACACCCGCAAGAGCGCCTGACCCTCTCTCCCGCCCCGGCGGGAGGACGCGAAAAGGGACCCTGGGATCCAGGGTCCCTTTCGCGTGTCCGGACCCGGCCGGTCTGTCCGGACGGTCCGGGCAGGCAGAAGCCCCGGCGGGCCCGTGAACGGGCCCGGCCGGGGCTTCTGGGGCGGGTCAGCCGGTGATCGGCGGGCGGTAGGTGGTGTCCGGGCCCTGCGGGCCGCGCGGGCCCGCCTCCGGATCCACCACCTCGCCCTGGACGACCTTGCCGTCCGGGCGGTGGATCCGCATCTGCTCCTGCAGCCGCATCGCGTCCGCGCCCACGACGGAGGTGCTGCGCAGCGCCTTGTCCGCCAGCCGGCGGCCGGCCGCCCGCCAGAGCGCGCGCGTCGGCGGGAACAGCAGGGTGAGCGCGACGAGGTCCGACAGGAAGCCGGGGACGATCAGCAGCAGACCGGCCAGGACCGTCATGCTGGTGCCGGTCTGGGGCTGCTGCGACTTCGGGTCCTTGCTCTGCTCGATCGCCGCGGACAGCGCCTTCAGCCCGGCCCGCTTGATGAGCGAGCCGCCGATCACGGCGCCGGCGATGAGCAGCAGCAGGACGGTGAAGCCGCCCAGCCACGAACCCACCTGGACCAGCAGCCAGATCTCCAGCACCAGCCAGGCGGTGATCAGCAGCGGCAGCACACGGCGGAGCTTTCCGCGCGGGGCCGGACGGGCGGGGGTAGCTTGCTGGGTCACGGTACGGATCCACTCCAAGGCGGTGCTCTGCACGCCGCACGGGAGGTCCGGGCCGGCTACGGCACCACCTGGTCCAACGATTCCCCGGCGGCCGGTGTTCCGCCGGACCGTCGCCGGCGCAGCGAGACCAGGAGGCCCGCGCCGCAGGCCAGCAGGCCGCCGAGGGCGAGCGCCCACTCCGGAGCGGGGCCGATCCGGTCGGCGACCGTGGTGCCGTCGCGCAGCGGGACGGTGGCGGACAGCTCGGCCGGCGTCAGCTCCCGGGTGCGCTGCTCCACCGTGCCGTCCGGGGCGATCACCGCGCTGATGCCGCTGGTGGCGGCGATCAGTACGGCCCGGCCGTGCTCGACCGCGCGCAGCCGGGACATCGCGAGCTGCTGCTCGGGCTGGCCGGTCTTGGCGTAGGTGGCGTTGTTGGTCTGCACGACCAGGACGCGGGCGCCGCTGTCGACGGTGTCGCGGACGATCTCGTCGTAGGCGACCTCGAAGCAGATCACGTCGCCGATCCGGGCCGGGCCCAGCTGCATGACGCCGTTGTGGTCGCCGGGCCAGAAGTCGCGGGCGACCCGCTGCAGGCGGGTGATCACCTTCATCAGCTGGGCGCGGAACGGCACGTACTCGCCGAACGGGACGGGGTGCTGCTTGGTGTAGGAGGCGCCGGGGCCGGTCTTCGGGTCCCAGACGATGCCCTCGTTCTGGACGTGCTGGGCGTCCGGGCCGTCCACCAGGGTGCCGACCAGGGTGGGCACGCCGACGGTCTTGACGGCCCCGTCGATGCGCTCGTAGGCGAGCGGGTCGCTGAAGGGGTCGAGGTCGGAGGAGTTCTCCGGCCAGATCACGACGTCGGGGCGCTCGACCTTGCCGGCCTTGATGTCGGCGGCCAGCCGCTCGGTCGCCGAGGCGTGGTTGTTGAGGACCATCATCGGGCGCCCGAGGAAGTCCATGCCGGGGTTGGGCACGTTGCCCTGGACGATCGCGACCTTCACGGTGTCGTCGGCCTTGGTCGGCACCGGGACGAGGTAGCCGGCCAGCAGCGCCGCCACGGCGCCGAGTCCGGCCAGGGCGGCCGCGCGCGGGGCGCGGCGCGGGCCGCGCAGGCGCAGGGCGGCCCAGGCCAGCAGGGCGCCGGAGAGGGCGACCGCGAAGGTCACCAGCGGGGCGCCGCCGATCGCGGCCAGCGGGGTGTACGGGGTCGCCGTGTTGGCGAAGGCCAGCCGGCCCCAGGGGAAGCCGCCGAGCGGCAGCCGGTCGCGCGCCCACTCCTGGGTGACCCACAGGCACGCGGCCCACAGCGGCCAGGCGGGCAGGCGGGAGGTGAGGGCGAGGCCGGCGCCGAGCAGCAGCATGAACAGCGCCTCGACGACCGACAGGCCGACCGTCGCGTCCCAGCCGACCACGCGCAGCCAGCTGAGCAGCATCAGGAAGAACGGGAAGCCGAACGCGAAGCCGGTCCAGGCCGCCTGGCGGACCGTGCGGCCCCGGGTGAGCAGCGAGAGCGCCGCGACGCCGAGCAGCGACAGCGGCCACAGGTCGTACGGCGGGAAGGCGAGGGCCAGCAGCAGGCCGGCCAGGGCGGCGAGGCCGGTCCGGGGCAGGCCGGCGCGGACCTTGGCGACGGCTCGGGCGAGCCGGCCGGGCCGTGCTTCGGGGGCCGGCGGCTCGGGTGCGGCAGCGGACCGCTCCTGGGTGACGGACATGGTCACCGGCGCACCATCTCTCTGTGGCTTGTTGTTCGGACGCAGTGCGAAGAAGGTACCCCGGAACGGACGGTGACCGGGAGGCGAGGGGCGGGTGGGGACGGGCCCGCGGCCTGGTCAGCGGGGCGCGTGGCGGATCTCGCCGAACGGCCGGTCGGCGGCGAGCCGGATGGAGACCGCGCGGCGGAGGCGGGCTGCCCGACCAGGCGGCGAGATCGGATGCGTTGTGCTGCTCGCCCAGGGCTCCGGGCGGAAGTCCTGGGCGAGCAGCGTGCGCGACGGTGGAGCCGACGGGGACCACCGGGCTGATCGTCGTCCGGCCGACCTGCGCGGCCCGGCGGCTCCGCCCGTCTACTCGGCGGCCGCGTGGACCGTGCGGCCCCGCACGACGGTGCGCAGGCAGGTCGGCAGCGGGTGGCCGGGGGTGAGGTCCGGCAGGCCGGGGGTGCCGGAGCGCGGGTCGGTGGACCAGCCGGCGACGCGGGAGTCGGGGGCCTGGACGACCAGGTCGCCGGCGGCCCAGATCGCGTAGCTGGCGACGGCGCCCGGGACGAGGACGCCGTCCTGGTCGCGGCCGATCGCGCGCCAGCCGCCGCGGGTGTGGGCGGTGAACGCGGCGCGGACGGAGATCCGGTGCTCCAGCGTCCGGTGAAAGGCCGCGGCCCGGACCGTCCCCCACGGGTCGAGCGGGGTCACCGGGGCGTCGGAGCCGAACGCGAGCGGGACGCCGGCGCGCAGCAGGGCGGCGAACGGGTTGAGCGCGGCGGCCCGTCCGGCACCGAGGCGCTGGACGTACATGCCCTCCGGGCCGCCCCACGCGGCGTCGAAGGCGGGCTGGACGGAGGCCGTGAGGCCGAGTTCGGCGAAGGCCGCGACGGACTCGTCGTCCAGCGCCTCGGCGTGCTCGACGCGGTGGCGCAGGGCCTTGACGCGCGCGGCGCCGACCCGCTCGCCGGCCGCCCGGACGCCGTCGACGACCGCGCCGACGGCGGCGTCGCCGATGGCGTGGAAGCCGGCCTGGAGCCCGGCCTCGGTGCACGCGGCGACGTGGTCGGCGACCTGGTCGGCGGTCAGGTAGGCGGTGCCGGTGTGGTCGGCATCGGCGTAGGCGGCGTGCAGGCAGGCGGTGTGCGAGCCGAGTGCGCCGTCGACGAAGAGGTCTCCGCCGGCGCCGACCGCGCCGAGCCGGCGGGCCGTCTCGACGCCGCCCAACTCGCCCCAGTAGCCGAAGACTTCGGGGCCCTCGCCGTCGGCGGCCAGGGCCAGCAGGGCGGCCAGGTCCGCCTCGGAGGAGATCTCCGGGCCGGCGCACTCGTGCAGGGCGCCGATGCCCAGTTCGGCGGCACGGGCGAGGGTCGCGCGCTGGGCGCGGCGGCGCTGCTCGGGGGTCAGGCGGGCGAGCGCGGTCTGCCGGACGGCGTGGTGGGCGTCCTTGGTGAGGGGGCCCTCGGCGCAGTGGCCGGGCCGGTCGGCGAGGCCCTCGGTGAGGGTGCGCAGCGCGGTGCTGGCGAGGGCGGAGTGGACGTCCGTGCGGGACAGGTAGACGGCGGCACCCCGTGCGGCGGCGTCGAGTTCGGCGAGCGTGGGCGGGCGGCCCTCGGGCCAGCCGGTCTCGTCCCAGCCGTGGCCGATGAGCACGCCGCCGGCCGTCTCCTGGGCGTCGACGAAGGCGGTGAGGGCCGCCAGGGCGGCGGCGAGGGACGGACTGCCGGTGAGGTCGAGGCCGGTGAGCGCCAGTCCGGTGGAGGTCGCGTGCACGTGGGCGTCGACGAACGCCGGGGTGACCAGGGCGCCGTCGAGCTCGACGATCTCGTCGGCCACCCCCTCGTACGCCTCGGCGGCGCCGTCACTGCCGACCCAGGCGACGTGTTCGCCCTCCACGAGCATCGCGGTGGCGAAGGGGTCGGCGGGGCTGTAGACGGCGCCGCCGCGCAGCAGGACGGTCCGGTTGGTGCGTTCGGTCATGCGCCCAAGTCTGCACCCTCCCCCCTTGCCCGCCGCCGGGCTGGGGGGTGAGGGGCCAACCGACCGGTGCTCAGATCTTCGGGGGTCGCGCCTCGTAGGGGGTGGACAGCACGACCGTCGTGCGGGTCGAGACGCCGGCCGCGCTGCGGATGCGGGCGAGCAGGTCCTCCAGGTCGCCGGGCGCGCCGACGCGGACCTTGAGGATGTAGTTCTCGTCGCCGGCGACGCTGTGGCAGGCCTCGATCTCGGGCAGGCCCGCCAGGCGGTCGGGGGTGTCGTCGGGCGCGCTGGGGTCGAAGGGCTTGACCGAGATGAACGCGGTCAGCGCCAGGTCGACGGCGTCGGGGTCGATGATCGCGGTGTAGCCGCGGATCACCCCGCGCTGTTCGAGGCGGCGCACGCGCTGGTGCACCGCCGAGGTGGACAGGCCGGTGGCCTTGCCCAGGTCCGTGTAGCTCATCCGGCCGTCCTCTAGGAGCAGCTGGACGATGCGTTGGTCGAGATCCTCCACAGTGCGCAAACCTACCCGCTCGGGGGCGCGCGGGGCGCCCCGATGGGCGCACACGGTGTCACCAGGGGCGGGCAGGGGTGTCAGGCGGGCACATGCCGGGCGAATGTGGCGAAGGACACACCCGGTGCATCATGGTGCGCCGGACCGCAGGATTATGTATCCGCGCGGAAGGGAAGTGCTGGTTGTGGCCCCGGGCGACCACGCCGGGCCCGATCCGAGGGGGATCCTCATGCCTGCTACCGACCAGCGTGCCCTGGGCTCCGACGAGACCGACGATACGGCCGGCCGCGACGACATCGCGGTCGGGCACCTCCCCACGCCGAGCGCCGACCCGGGCGACGGCGAGCCCTGGGACATCTTCCGGGTCCACTGCCCCGAGTGCCGGCGCCCGATCGCCCTCGTCGCGGACGAGGAGCGGCTGCCGCTGCACGCCCTGCTGCCGACCGCGTGGAACCCCTTCGCCCCCGCGATCTGCCCGGGCTCGGGCGCCCCGACCGACGACCTCGCCGAGGCGGAGGCCTCGGACGACGACGGCCCGGCCGGCTTCGAGGCGCTGTTCAAGCTGCCGAGCGGCCTGGACTGGCGCACCCAGCCGTTCTCGCACGCCGTGGCGCACCGCCCGGTGCGCGTCGCCGCCGTCACGCCGACCATCCCCGAGCAGCGGCGTCGGCTGATCAGCCACTGACGCCGGCGAGTTGACGGGACGTCAAACCGCATTCGACGGGAAAGCGAAACCTCCGGCCGCCGCTCCGCACCCTGGAGCGACGGCCGGAGGCCGTGTCGGGGGCCGTGTGCCGGCCGCGGGTGAGGGGCCCGTCAGCCCCGGGTGAGGTGGCGGCCGATCACGAGCCGCTGGATCTGGTTGGTGCCCTCGACGATCTGCAGCACCTTCGCCTCGCGCATGTACCGCTCGGCCGGGAAGTCCTGCGTGTAGCCGTAGCCGCCGAGCACCTGGACGGCGTCCGTGGTCACCCGCATCACGGTGTCGGTGCAGAACAGCTTGGCCATCGCCGCCTCCTTGGAGAACGGACGGCCCGCGTCGCGCAGCCGCGCGGCGGACAGGTACAGCGCCCGGCCGGCCTCGATCTGGGTGGCCATGTCGGCGAGCATGAACGACAGGCCCTGGAACTCGGCGATCGGGCGGCCGAACTGGCGGCGGGTGCCGGCGTACTCGACCGCGAGGTCGAGCGCGGCCTGGGCGACGCCGATCGCGCACGCGGCGATGCCGAGGCGGCCGGAGTCGAGGGCGGCGAGGGCGATCTGGAAGCCCTGCCCCTCCTCGCCGACCAGCCGCTCGCGCGGGACGCGGGCACCGTCGAAGTGCACCTGCGCCGTCGGCGAGGAGCGCATGCCCATCTTGTGCTCCGGCGCGGCGAACGACAGGCCGGGCTGGTCGCCGGGGACGAGCAGGCAGCTGATGCCCTTCGGGCCGTCCACGCCGGTGCGCACGAGGGCGCTGTAGAAGTCCGCCCGCCCGCCGTGGGTGATCCACGCCTTGGTGCCGTTGACGACGTACTCGTCGCCGTCCAGCCCGGCGCGGGTGCGCAGCGCGGCGGCGTCCGAGCCGGACTGCGGCTCGGAGAGGCAGTAGGCGCCGAGCTGCTCGCCGGAGAGCATGCCGGGCAGCCAGGCGGCGCGCTGCTCCTCGGTGCCGAAGGTGGCGAGCGCGTGGCAGGAGAGCGTGTGCACGCTCACGCCGAGGCCGACGGCCAGCCAGCCGGCCGACAGCTCCTCCAGGACCTGGAGGTAGACCTCGTAGGGCTGCTCACCGCCGCCGTACTTCTCGTCGTAGGGCAGGGACAGCAGGCCGGCCTCGCCGAGCGTGCGGAAGACGTCGCGCGGGAAGCGGTCGGCGGCCTCGTCCTCCGCCGCGCGCGGCTTGAGCTCGCGCTGGACCAGCTCCCGGGTGAGGCTCAGCAGCTCACGGGCCTCCTCGGTGGGCAGCTGGCGGTCCACGGGCTTCGCAGGGGAGGTGGTCATGGCGGCGGTCGCCTCCTCGATCGGGCGCCGGGTCCTGGTTCGGCAGGTCCGGCGCGGGTGTGGCAGGTCGGCCCGACCGGCACCGGGTTGCGGTGAACGGCCGTTCACAGGCGTGGCGAAGTGAGTATGCCCGAAAGCCGCGCCGACGTCACGACCTGCGCATATGAACTGTCCGGAGTGGCCGGGTACGGCACCGTAGGGTTGACGATGTGGCTGCTTCCGATTCCCCGAACCCCCGTGCCGGCCTGATCACGCCGCCCGATCACGGCGCACCGGGCCGTCCGGACGGTCCTGGCACCCTCGGCGTACCGGGCTTTCCGGGCGGTCCTGGCGCCCTCGCCGCCCCCGGCAGCCCCGACACCGTCGCCGCCCTCGGCAGCCCCGACACGGTCGCCGCCCTCGCCACCCTCGCCGCCGAGCTGCGGGCGCTGCCGCCGTCCTGTGGGCCGGTGCGGCTGGTCGCGGTGGACGGGCACGCGGGCTCGGGCAAGACGACGTTCGCCGGGCGCCTGGCCGGGGCGCTGGGCGGGGCCCCGGTGATCCACCTCGACGATCTCGCCACCCACGCCGAGCCCTTCGGCTGGGCCGGGCGGCTGCGCGAACAGGTGCTGGAGCCGCTGGCGGCGGGTCGGGACACCGCGTACGACGTGTACGACTGGACGCTGCGGCGGTTCGCCGGCACGGCCGCGGTGCCGGTGGCGCCGGTGGTGCTGGTGGAGGGCGTCGGGGCCGGGCGGCGGGAGGTGCGGCCGTGGCTGGCGCGGATCGTCTGGATGGACCTGGACGCCACCACCGCCCGGCGCCGCGGCGAGGAACGGGACGGGCCGGAACTGGCCGAATTCTGGGTGGGCTGGGCACGCGCCGAATCGGCGCATTTCGCCGCCGACCCGAGCCGGCCGCACGCCGGCACGCGCGTCGACGGAGTGACCGGACGGATCTCGCCGGGCACCGTGGGTGAACCTTCAACAAGCTCTTGACCTGCGCAGTCACCGCGTCCTAAGTTCTCCCCAGACGCCGGAACGAAAGCTTCCGGCCACCGTGGACCCGGCATCCCCGGCTTGTTCCCCCGTGAGCCGGGGGTGCCGTCCGCGCCCGTCGCGAAATGCGCTCCCCCACCGCCCGACGTGCCCAACAACCGCGCGCACGATCGCATTTGAACCGGTGCGGCACCCTTCCGGATCAGCGTGGCCCCGGTACGATTTGCACCAGGCGCATCTGCGCCCCGGGGGCTTGCGAGCACCGGCCGGCTCCGCGCACGCGGCCCGCGGGCCGAGCCCCGGGCCACACCGCGGGGGGGCGTGAGTGACGACGGTCGACAGTTCCGACAGCAACGCGGGCGGCCCGGACCGGCTCGCCGACCGGGCCTGGCTGCGCGCCATGGACGCCTACACGGCGGGCGCGTACGCGCGCGCCGAGGAGGAGTTCCGCGCGGCGGTACGGCTCGACCCCGGCATGGCCGACGCGTGGCTCGGCCTGCACGCCCTGCGCAGCGACACCCCGGCCGCCCTGCTCGCGATGTACCGCCACCAGAAGCGCTTCGGCGAGCAGCGCCGGATCCACCGCCGGCCGCTCAGTTCCTGGTACTGGCTGGGCTGGTGGGTGCAGCCGGTCCTGGAGGACGCCCGCGACCTCGCGCTCGCGCACGCCTCGCACTGGCTGGACGGCCGACACCTGGCCGAGCTCGACCGCGCGCTGGAGCAGTGCCCGGCGCCCAGCGAGGACCCGTCCGCCCAGTTCCTGTACGCCTGCCGCTCCTACCTGCTCAAGGACTGGGAACAGCTGATCCGCGACACCGACCGGCTGCTCGACGACCCGATGCTCGGCATCGAGGCCGGACTGTTCGCCGGCATGGCGCGGGTCCGGCTGGACATGTGCGCCCAGGCCCAGGCCCCGCTGGCCGCCTCGCTGGCCCGCTGCCGCTCCGAGCAGCCGCAGCGCAAGGAGCTGCGGTACTGGCTGGGGCGGGCGTACGAGGGGGCCGGGCGCAGCGCGGCGGCGCTGCCGCTGTACCGGGCGGTGCACCGGGCCGATCCGGCGTTCATGGACACCGCGGCCCGGCTGGCCGCGATCTCGGCGGAGGACGCGCTCGCGGACGGGCTGCTGGAGGGCGGGCGCCCGGGCGGCGTGGAGGAGCCGTACCTGGACGACGTCCCACCGGAGGAGATGACGCCGGAGGGCTTCTTGCCCGGTGTGCAGTCGACGGGGGTGTTCGCGCCGGACGAGCTCTCTCCCAACGGGCTTCCCTCGAACGGGCTTCCGTCGAACGGGCTCGCTCCGAGCGGCCTCTCCCCCGACGGCTTCTCCCCCAACGGCCTTTCTCCGGACGCCCTTTCTCCGGACGCCCGTTCTCCCGAGGACGTCGAGTACCAGGACGCGTACGGCCAGGGGCCCGGCTATCCGAGCGGCGGCGGGTACGCCGAGGAGGCCGCACCGACGGACGCCCCGCCGCAGGCCGCCGGCGAGCGCTCCGGATCGGCCGGGCCGACCGGACCGGCCGGGCCCGCCACGCCCGTGGCGCCCATCGTGCCCGTCGTGCCGCTCCCGCTCCGCGGCGAGGCGCTGCCCCGGATCGCCCCGTCCGCCGGATCCCAGCAGGCGGGCGGCGAGCGCGAGTTGGACGCCGCCCTGTCCGAACTCGCCATGATGGTGGGCCTGGAGCCGGTCAAGCGCCAAGTGCGGGCGCTGTCGGCACAGTTGCGGATGGCAGGGCTCCGCGCCGAGCAGGGCCTGCCGGTCCAGCCCCCCAAGCGGCACTTCGTCTTCTCCGGCCCCTCGGGCACCGGCAAGACCACCGTCGCCCGGATCCTCGGGCGGGTCTTCCACGCCCTCGGCCTGCTCTCCGGCGACCACCTGGTCGAGGCGCAACGGGCCGACCTGGTCGGCGAGTTCCTCGGCCAGACCGCCGTCAAGGCGAACGAGCTGATCGACTCCGCGCTGGACGGCGTGCTCTTCATCGACGAGGCGTACAGCCTCTCCAACTCCGGCTACACCAAGGGCGACGCGTACGGCGACGAGGCGCTCCAGGTGCTCCTCAAGCGCGCCGAGGACAACCGCGACCGGCTGGTGGTGATCCTGGCCGGCTACCCCGAGGGCATGAACCGGCTGCTCGCCACCAACCCCGGCCTCAACTCCCGCTTCACCACCCGGGTCGACTTCCCCAGCTACCGCCCCGGCGAGCTGACCGCGATCGGCGCGGCGCTGGCCGGCCGGGACGGCGACGGCTGGGACGAGGACGCGGCCGAGGAGCTGGCCAGCATCTGCACCCACGTGGTGCGCGAGGGCTGGATCGACGAACTGGGCAACGGCCGCTTCATCCGCACCCTGTACGAGAAGTCCTGCGCCTACCGGGACCTGCGGCTCTCGCTGCTGCGCGAGCCGCCGGGCCGGGAGGACCTGGCGACGCTGCGACTGCCGGACCTCGTCCAGGCGTACGGGGAGCTGATCGACGGCCGGAACTGACCGCCCGCGGGTCAGCTCCCGAGGTTCCCGAGGCTCCCGGAGCCCCCGGAGTCCTCGAAGCCCCCGAAGCTCCTGAGCAGCTCGGCCTCGCGCTCGGCGTCGAGCCACACGAAGGGCCGGTCGCTGCGCTGCGGCGCGCTGCCGCCGATCGATTCCAGCCACGCCCAGGTGTCCCGGACGGTCTCGGCCACCGGCCGGCAGCGCAGGCCGGTGGCCACCGCGCGGTCGACGTTCGCGTCGTGCAGGTAGTCGTGCAGGTCGCCCGGCGGCACCCAGATCGGCAGTTCCGTCCACGGCTCGACCCCGGCCGCCACGATCCGCTCCGGGTCCGTCCAGCGCAGGTCGGCGTCCGAGCCGGTGGCGCGGACGCACTCCTCCAGGACCGCCCCGATGGTCGCGTGCCCGGGCGGGCTCACCAGGTTGTAGGCGCCGCCGAGCCGCGCCGCGGTGGCGTCCAGCATCCAGGCGGCGAGGTCGCGGGCGTCGATGTACTGCAGCGGCAGCCCGCGCGGGCCGGGGGCGAGCACCGGGCCGCCCCTGGCGATCCGGTTGAGCCAGTACGGCAGCCGGCCGATGTTCTCGTACGGGCCGAGGATCAGCCCGGCGCGGGAGTACACCGCGCTCCCGCCCAACTCCTCCTCCAGGGCGAGCTCCGCGCCGCGCTTGGCCTCGGCGTACGGCACCTCGCCCGCGGCGTCCGGCGTGGCCTCGACGACCGCGGCGGACTCGTCGGCGGCGGCGGGCTTCGGGTAGTCGTACACCGAGCAGCTGGACACGTACGCGTAGTGCCCGACCCGGTCCTTGAGCAGCCTGGCACTGGCCCGGACCGCCGCCGGGGCCCAGGACCAGGTGTCCACCACCGAGTCCCACTCCCCCGCCGCCAGGGCGTCGAGCCCGCCCTCGGCGGTGCGGTCGCCCCGGAGCACCGTCACGCCCTCGGGCGCGGGCTGCGTGCCGCGGTTGAGGGCCGTCACCTCCCAGCCCCGTGCCACCGCCTCCTCGGCAATGGCGCGTCCGACGAACTTCGTTCCACCCAGCAAGAGAAGCCTCATGCCGACCACCCTGTCCTGCGGGTGGCCGGCATGGGAACGGCTGCCTGCTGTCGGCAGAATCGCCGAGAGCGGAAACGCCGGTGGAGCGGGTGACGAAGCGGCCGCCGTCGGCGGCGGAACGCGGCTGAGGGTGGCGGAACGTACCCGAGCGCGGCCGAACGCGGCGAAAAAACGTTACGCCACGGAGCGGTGGTCGGGGTCGTGCATCTCGCCGACCAGCTCCTCCAGGACGTCCTCCAGCATGACCACGCCGAGCGTGCGCCCGTCCTGGTCGAGGACGGCCGCCAGGTGGCAGGCCGCCCGGCGCATCGCGCCGAGCGCGTCGTCCAGCGGGAGGCCGCCGCGCAGCACCGTGATGGGCCGCCACAGGCGGGCCGGGACGGGCAGCGACGGGTCCTCGACGTCGAGGATGTCCTTGAGGTGCAGGTAGCCCAGGTAGCCGTGGCCGGCCGGGTCCCCGTCGGTCACCGGGAAGCGCGAGAAACCGGTGCGCAGCGCCAGCTCCTCGACCTCCGCGGCCGTCACCTTGGTGTCCACGGTGACCAGCTGCTCGGGCCTGAGCAGGACGTCGGTGACCGGCCGGTGGCCCATCTCCAGCGCGTCCTCCAGGCGCTCCTGGCGCTCCTCGTCGAGGAGCCCCGCGTCCCGGGAGTCGACCAGCAGGTACATCAGCTGCTCGGTGGTGAACACCGACTCGACCTCGTCCTTGGGCTCGACCCGGAACAGCTTCAGCACGCCGTTGGCGAAGGCGTTCAGGAAGCCGATCACCGGGGCCAGCCAGCGGGCCAGGCGGTCCAGCGGCGGGCCGAGCCACAGCGCGGCCTTCTCCGGCCCGGCCAGGGCGATGTTCTTCGGCACCATCTCGCCCATCACCATGTGCAGGAAGACCACGACGGCCAGCGAGATCCCGTACGACAGCGGGTGCATCAGGCCGGACGGGATCCCGATCGCGTGGAACGGGCCCTCCAGCAGGCTCGCGATGGTCGGCTCGGCGAGCGCGCCGAGGCCCAGCGAGCAGACCGTGATGCCCAGTTGGGCGGCGGCGAGCATCGCGGAGACGTTCGACAGCGCGTGCAGCACGGTGCGGGCGCGCTTGTGGCCCGCCTCGGCGAGCGGTTCGATCTGGCTGCGGCGCACCGAGATCACCGCGAACTCGGCTCCGACGAAGAACGCGTTGCCGAGCAGGAGCAGGAGGGCGACGGCCAGTTGGAGCGCGGTCATCGGGTCCCGTCCTCGTCGTCGAACTCCGGGTGCGCGGTGCTGCGCTCCACCCGGACCTTGCTGGTGCGGTGCCGGTCGACCGCCTCCACGGTCAGCAGCCAGCCCGGCAGGTGGGCCTGCTCGCCCGGCTGGGGCAGCCTGCCGAGCAGGTCCGCGACCAGGCCGGCCAGCGTCTCGTACGGGCCGTCCGGGGCGTGCAGGCCGATGGCCTCCAGCTGGTCGGTCCGGGCGCGGCCGTCGGCCTCCCAGACCGGCCGGCCGTCGACGGGCGGCAGCGGGACCAGCTCGGGGCTGTCGGCCGGGTCGTGCTCGTCCTGCACCTCGCCGACGATCTCCTCGACGATGTCCTCGACCGTGACGACGCCGGCGGTGCCGCCGTACTCGTCGACCACGATCGCCATCGGCTGAAGGCGGCGCAGCTGGTCGAGCAGGCGCTCGGCGGGCAGCGTCTCGGGCACCAGGAGCGGCGGCGAGGCCAGCTCGGCGACCCTGGTCCGACCGCGGTGGACGGCCGGGACGGCCAGCGCGTCCTTGAGCGTCACGGTGCCGGTGACCTCGTCCAGGCTGTCGGTGTAGACCGGGAAGCGGGACAGGCCCGTCGCCCGGGTGAGGTTGACCACGTCGGAGGCGGTCGCGTCGCGCTGCAGCGCGGCGACGTCCACGCGCGGCGTCATCACCGACTCCGCGGTGAGCTCGCCGAGGCCGAGGGTGCGGACGAACAGCGTCGCCGACTCCTCGTCTATCGCGCCCGCCTTGGCGGAGTGCCGGGCCAGCGAGACCAGTTCGGCCGGGGTGCGGGCGTGCGCCAGCTCCTCCTGCGGCTCGATGCCGAAGGCGCGGACCGTGCGGTCGGCGGCCCCGTTGAGGAAGCTGATCAGCGGACGGCAGGCGCGCGAGAACGCCATGTGCGGCGCGGCCACCGCGCGGGCCACCTGGAGCGGTCGGGAGATGGCCCAGTTCTTCGGGACCAGCTCGCCGATCACCATCTGCAGGACGGTCGCCAGCAGCATGCCGAGGATCACGGCGGTGGCGTGGGCGGCCGCGTCGGGCAGGCCGATGGCATCGAACACCGGGCTCAGCAGGGTCGACAGCGCCGGCTCGGCGAGCATGCCGACCACCAGCGAGGTGACGGTGATGCCCAGCTGGGCGCCGGAGAGCTCGAAGGAGAGGTGGCGCAGGGCCCGCGCGACCCGGCGGGACTTGGCGTCGCCGGCCTCGGCGGCGCGCTCCACCGCCCCGCGCTCGACGGTCACGAAGGCGAACTCGGCGGCCACGAAGAGGCCGTTGGCGAGGATGAGCAGGACGGCCGCGAACAACAGCAGCCAGGCGGTGATCACAGTGCCGCCTGCCTTCCGGGGGCCGGAAGTGAGGCGGCGCAGGTACTACTACCGGACGGATCGTCCATCGAGGGGGAGTGTCACTCCTCAGGTCGTGTCGGGCGGGGCGGCAACTTTGCCCCGCTTTTACCAGCGTAGACCATAGCCGTTTCGACCGTTATCCGACCGCGATCCGGCCGCGGCTCGGCTGCGGCTCGGCCGCGGTTCGGCCGCGGCTCGATTCCGGGAGGAGCGTTCGGGCCCTGCTCAGGCGGCGTGCGCGTGGTGCTCGACGAGGTCGCGCAGCGCGCGGGCGTTGGCGATCGCCTGGGCCTTGCCGACGCCGGACTGGATGCCGACGGCGGCCAGCGAGGTGCCGTCGGACAGGTCGAGCGTGGCCCACGGGTCGCCCTGGCGGAAGTTGACCCGGACGATCTCGGCCCAGGCCAGCCGGCGGCGGCGCACGAAGTTGACCACCGTCACGCCCTCCGCGTCCGCCGTCACCCGGGGGCGGGCCAGCATCAGGCCGACGCACGCGAACGCGACACCGCTGCACAGCATCATGATCCGGTCGTTGAGCTGCCAGGTCTCCGGGAGCACGAGCGCCATCCCGGCGAACAGCACCACCAGCAGCGCGCAGACCGGCAGCAGCACGGCACGGGTGCGGCGCGGGGCCCAGGTGACGGGGTACTCGACGGGCGTGGACACGTGGATCTCCGGTGGGGGTGGTTCGGTCGGGGGTGGTTCGGTCAGGGGTTGTCCGGCGGCGGACAGCGCGAGGGCGGGGACGCCGGTCGGCGTCCCCGCCCCATTCAACCCTTGCTTACCTGCGCGCTGACCGGAGGCCCGCGGGACGCGAGGTCAGAGGCGGCAGGCGTGGATGTTGGTGACCAGGATCGCCCGGGCGCCGATGCCCCACAGGTCGTCCATGATCTGCTGCGCCTCCTTGCGGAGCACCATCGCGCGCACGGCCACCCAGCCCTCGGTGTGCAGCGGGGAGACGGTCGGCGACTCCAGGCCCGGGGTGAGGGCCACGGCGGCGCTCACGTTCTCCGCGCGGATGTCGTAGTCCATCAGCACGTAGCGGCGGGCCACCAGCACGCCCTGGAGGCGGCGCAGGAACTGCTCCACCGCCGGGTCCTCGCCGGCGCCCTTCGGCCGGATCACGACGGAGTCGGAGATCAGGATCGGCTCGCCGAACACCTCCAGGCCCGCGTTGCGCAGGCTGGTGCCGGTCTCCACGACGTCGGCGATCACGTCGGCGACGCCCAGCTGCACCGCGGTCTCCACGGCACCGTCCAGCTTGGTGACCGTCGCCTTCACGCCGTGGTCGGCGAGGTGCTGCTCGACCAGGCCGGTGTAGGAGGTCGCGATGCGCAGGCCCTCCAGGCCCTTCACGTCCTCGACCGGGACGCCCACGGGACGCGCGAAGCGGAAGGTCGACCCGGCGAAGCCGAGCGCGAGCACCTCCTCGGCGTTGGAGTGCGAGTCCAGCAGCAGGTCGCGGCCGGTGATGCCGACGTCCAGGCGGCCGGAGCCGACGTAGACGGCGATGTCGCGCGGGCGCAGGAAGAAGAACTCGACCTCGTTGTTCGGGTCGACGAGAACGAGCTCCTTGGGGTCCTTCCGCTGGCGGTAGCCGGCCTCATGGAGCATCTCCGCCGCGGGACCCGAGAGAGAACCCTTGTTGGGGACGGCGATGCGCAGCATGGGAGGTCGGTTCCTTACCTGTTGGGAGGGGTGCTGGTGGGAGCGGATTGTTAGAGGTACTTGTAGACGTCGTCGAGCGTCAGGCCACGGGCGATCATCATCACCTGAAGGTGGTAGAGGAGTTGCGAGACCTCCTCGGCCGTCTGCTCGTCCGACTGGAACTCGGCGGCCATCCAGACCTCGGCGGCCTCCTCGACGACCTTCTTGCCGATCGCATGGACGCCCTGCTGGACGAGCTGCGCGGTGCGGGAGGACGAGGGGTCGCCGGTGGCGGCCTTCTGCTGGAGCTCGGCGAAGAGCTCCTCGAATGTCTTCGAAGCCATGATGGGACTCACCTTACGGCGTGCGGGCGGACCGACGGTAAACGGTCCCGGACCGTGGACAGTCCATTGGACGTCCACGGTCCGGGACCGTGCGCGCGTGGTGATGCGCTCGGTGACGCGCGTGGCGGCGCGATCGGTGACGCGCGTGCCGGCGCGATCGGTGATGCGCGTGCCGGCGCGATCGGTGATGCGCTCGGTGACGCGTGCGTCAGCCGAGGTCGCGCAGCGTCACCGCGGTGGCGACGGCGGCCGTGACGGCCTCGTGGCCCTTGTCCTCGGCGGAGCCGGGCAGGCCCGCGCGGTCGAGCGCCTGCTCGTCGTTGTCGCAGGTCAGCACGCCGAAGCCGACCGGGACGCCGGTGTCCACGCTGACCTGGGTGAGGCCGGCGGTGGCCGCCTGGCAGACGTAGTCGAAGTGCGGGGTGCCGCCGCGGATGACGACGCCGAGGGCGATCACGGCGTCGTAGCCGCGGTCGGCGAGGCGCTTGGCGGCCACCGGCAGCTCGAAGGTGCCGGGCACGCGCAGCACGGTCGGCTCGGTGACGCCCAGTTCCTTGAGCGCCCGGTGGGCGCCGTCCAGGAGGCCGTTCATCACCTGGTCGTGCCACTGGGCGGCGACGACCGCGACCTTGAGGTCGGCGGCGCCGTCGATGGTCAGCTCGGGGGCTCCGTGGCCGCTCATGTTCGCTACTTCCTGTCCTGTGCGTCGTGCGGGTGGGTTGGTGCGGGTGGGCTCGGGGCGGTCAGGAGCCGAGGCCGGGCAGGTCGTGGCCCATCCGGTCGCGCTTGGTGCGCAGGTAGCGCAGGTTGTGCTCGCCCGGCGCGACCTCGACCGGTTCACGCCCCTTGACCTTGAGGCCGTGCTCGGTGAGCGCGGTGAGCTTCTCGGGGTTGTTGGTGAGCAGCGTCAGCGAGCGCACGCCGAGGTCGACGAGCATCTGGGCGCCGATGCTGTAGTCGCGGGCGTCGGCCGGCAGACCGAGGTCGAGGTTGGCGTCGACGGTGTCCCGCCCCTGCTCCTGGAGCTCGTAGGCGCGCAGCTTGTGGGCCAGGCCGATCCCCCGGCCCTCGTGCCCGCGCAGGTAGAGGACGACGCCGCGGCCGGACTCGGCGACCCGGCGCAGCGAGGCCTCCAGCTGCGGGCCGCAGTCGCAGCGCAGCGAGCCGAAGACGTCGCCGGTGAGGCACTCGGAGTGGACGCGCACCAGCACGTCCTCGCCCTCCGGCAGCCGCCCGTCCGGCCCGAGTCCGCCGGCGACCAGGGCGATGTGCTCGACGCCGTCGATGGTGCCCTTGTAGGCGACGGCGGTGAACTCGCCGTGGACGGTGGGCAGGGCGGTGGTCGCGGCACGGTCGACGTGCAGCTCGGTGCGGCGGCGGTAGGCGATCAGGTCCTCGATGGAGATGATCGCGAGGCCGTGCTCGCGGGCGAAGGCGACCAGTTCGGGCAGGCGGGCCATGGTGCCGTCGTCGTTGACCACCTCGGCGATCGCGCCGGCCGGCGCCAGCCCGGCGAGCCGGGCCAGGTCGACCGCGGCCTCGGTGTGGCCGGGGCGGACCAGCACGCCGCCCTCGACCGCGCGCAGCGGGAAGACGTGGCCGGGGCGGGTGAGGTCGCCGGGCTCGGTGCCGGCCGAGGACAGCAGGCGGACGGTGCGGGCGCGGTCGGCGGCGGAGATGCCGGTGTCGACCCCTTCGCGGGCGTCCACCGAGACGGCGTACGCGGTGCCCTTGCGGTCCTCGTTGACCTGCGTCATCGGCGGCAGCTTGAGCCGGTCGAGCTCGTCGCCGGTCATCGGGGCGCAGATCACGCCGGAGCTGTAGCGGATGGTGAAGGCCATCAGCTCGGGCGTCGCGGCGGAGGCGGCGAAGACGATGTCGCCCTCGTTCTCGCGGTCCTCGTCGTCGACCACGATCACGGCGCGGCCGAGGGCGATGTCGGCGATCGCCCGCTCGACCGGGTCGAGGACGAACTCGTCGGCGTCGCCGTCGTTCTGACGGGTCGTCAAGCTGCTCTGGCGGCTCATGCGGTGACTCCCTGCGGGACGGTGGCGGACTGGGGACGCTGCTCACGGGTGCTCAGCCACCACGCGCGCAGGCCGAGCAGCACCAGGACGAAGTAGATCGAGTAGGTGAGGCCGGAGAAGGTGTAGCCGCTGTTGAACGCGAGCGGGACGCCGACCACGTCGACGGCGATCCAGGCGAACCAGAACTCCAGCCAGCCACGCGCCTGGGCGACCATCGCGGCCAGCGTGCCGACGAAGATGTAGGCGTCCGACCAGGGGCTCCAGGAGAGCGTCGGGTAGGCCTTGAACAGCAGCCCGAGCGCGACCGTCCCGGCGGCGGTGCCGGCCACCAGGGCCGCCCGCTCGGGCCAGGTGGCGAAGCGCACGGCGATCGTGCCGGTGTCCCGGCGGCCGCGCTGCCACTGGGCCCAGCCCCAGGCGGCGGTGACGATGACGATCAGCTGCTTGCCGATCAGGCCCGGGACGTGGCCGCCCAGGTAGGCGGCGATCAGCACGGCGCCGGAGAGCAGCTGGACCGGCCAGCTCCACACCGAGCGGCGCCAGCCGAGCGCGAGTCCGGTCAGGCCGAACACGTTGCCGATCATGTCGGCCCACTTCACGTGCTCGCCGAGGACGGTGAAGGCTTCGGAGCTCAGCCAGCTCACTTGGATTCCCCCGTGGTTTCGTTCGCGGTGTCGAGGTCGTTCAGGCCGTTCAGGCCGTTCAGGCCGTTCAGGCCGTTCAGGCCGTTCAGGTTGGGGAGGTTGGGGAGGTTCGGCAGGGTGCGGGACTCCAGCAGCCGCTCCACGTACTTGGCGAGCACGTCCACCTCCAGGTTGACGCTCGCGCCGACGGTCTTCGCGCCGAGCGTGGTCAGCGCGAGGGTGGCGGGGATCAGGCTGACGGTGAAGCTGTCGCGGGCGGCCTCGACCACGGTGAGGCTCACGCCGTCGACGGTGATCGAGCCCTTCTCCACCAGGTAGCGGGAGATGGTCTCCGGGAGGCTGAACCGCAGGACCTCCCAGCGGAGTTCACCGGCCGCGTCGCGCTCGCCGGGCTCGCGGGCCAGCAGCCTGCCGGTCGCGTCGACGTGCCCCTGGACGAGGTGGCCGCCGAGCCGGTCGCCGAGCGCCATGGCGCGCTCCAGGTTGACCGGCGAGCCCGGTGCGAGCTCGCCCAGGCTGGAGCGGTGCAGCGTCTCCGCCATCACGTCGGCGCTGAACTCGCCGGTGTCGGCCGCCAGTTGCTCGGGGGTGTCGACCACCGTCAGGCATACGCCGTTGACCGCGATCGAGTCGCCGTGACGCGCACCGGAACAGACCACCGGGCCGCGCAGGCGGATTCGCGAGGAGTCGCCGATCTCCTCGATCGACACGACCTCGCCGAGCTCTTCGATGATGCCGGTGAACACCCGGGTTCTCCTCGCGCTTGGGGCGCGGACTCCGGGGCGGCAAGGGGAGATGACACGGACGGGCACCGGTGCACGGAGCCGGTGGCACACCCGTCTCCGGGGTACCGCAGCAGCCGGGAGATCGCTCGCCCGGCACGGAAGCGCGTGCGCTCCCGCCGTCCACCTTCCCGTGGACCACCGGGGGGCCACGGGTACTGCTCTTCGTCCGCCCGCACACGCCTCCCATCCGGACTTTAACCGTCGGTCCAGGAATTTCACCTGGTCAACCGCCCGCTGGCTGCGGACGGGTCGCGGACTGTAACCGCCGGTTCGGATTTTCACCGACCCCGGAGTGCGCTGAACGTCACTGCTGTTGCGGTCATTGTGCCACGGCGCGCGCAAGGCCAGCGAGAGGCTTTCGCTGTGGGCTGTTTCACGTGAGGGCGGGGAATGCGCGGCGCGCTCGTGATCGCGGGGCGACCGTGGGCGCGCGGCCGTGCGGTGGTGGTCGGCGGGGTGGGGGCGCAGGCTGGTGATGGTGGGGGTGTTCACGGAAGGTGAGGAAGCTCCGGGGTCCGGAGCTGTGGAGGCGAGAACGATGAAGTTCATGGACGTCCACCACGGGATGGCCGGGATCACCGGCGACCAGCTCAAGGCGGCCCACGACGCCGACCTGGCGGTCCAGGGCGACGAGGGCGTGCGGTTCGAGCAGGCGTGGGCCGACCCCGAATCGGGCACGGTGTACTGCCTCTCCGACGCGCCGTCCAAGGAGGCCGTGCAGCGCGTCCACACCCGCACGGGCCACCCGGCGGACGAGATCCACCCGGTGCCGCTGCAGATCTGAAGCCGCCGAGCGCCAAGGCCCGGCGGGCCCCAGAGCCTGGCAGGCCGCAGAGCCCGGCGGGCCCCAGAGCCTGGCGGGCCGCAGAGCCCGGCGGGCCTCAGAGCCTGGCGGGTGCGGCGATCGGCATGAAGTGGCTGACCACGGGCGGGTGCGCGAGGTAGCTCAGCTCCCCCTCGGACCAGACCGGCCGGATCCGCCACATCGGCCCGGCGTACCCGCGCAGGGCCTCCTCGTCGCGCCACCGGCTGACCACGAGCACCCGATGCCCGTCCTCGGTCACCGAGCGCAGCAGCTCGCCGCCCAGGCAGCCGTCGGTGCTGCCGAGCTGCGGGATCACCTTCGTCGTGAGCAGCGTGCAGAATTCCTCGACGCGCCCGGCCATGACCTGCCCGGCCCAGATCCTGACGATCACGACCACCACCTCCCGCGGAAGTCCTTGGCCCCATTATCAGCGGAATCGGCGGAAAAGCGCTGGTGGGGAGGGGTGGACTCGGATTCGCCCCGGCCGGTGCCTTGACCCGCCCGGCTAGATTCGCCGGTATGACCAGCACATCGGAAACCTCCCTTCCGTCAACCGCCGGGCAGGACGAGCCGCACGGCCTCTTCGCCGCGCTCGACGCCGGTGCCCTGCGCACCGCCGAGCAGCTGCGCGAGGTCTACGAACAGCCCGGCCAACGGGCGCGCCAGAAGCAGGTGGACCGGCTGCACGAGGTCGCGCGGCAGCTGATCGCCTGCTCGTCGATGGTCTTCGTGGCCAGCTCCGACGCCGAGGGCCGCTGCGACGTCTCGCCCCGCGGCGGGCCGGCCGGGCTCGTCTCGGTGCTCGACGAGTACACGCTGGCCATACCGGACGCCACCGGCAACAAGCGCCTGGACACCCTGAACAACATCCTGGAGAACGGCCGGGTCGGGCTGCTCTTCGTCGTCCCCGGGCGGGACACCACCCTGCGCGTCAACGGGCGGGCCTGCGTGTCCACCGACCCGGAGCTGCTGCGCCGGCTGACGGCCGTCGGCAAGCCGCCGCGCAGCGCGATCGTCGTGGGCGTCGAGGAGGTGTACGCGCACTGCCCGAAGTCGTTCCTGCGCGGTTCGGCGTGGAAGCCGGAGAACTGGCTCGCCAAGGACGCGCAGCCGAGCTCGGCGGCGGTCACGCTCTCGCACCTGCGGGACGGCGGGCTGACCATCGAGATGATCGAGCAGGACGAGCGGGACGCGCTGCAGTACCGGTACGAGTAGGGGCTGCCGGAGCCCGGCCTGTCCGTCCGCGTCGGCCGGCATCCGTCCGCGCCGGTTCACGTTGGTGCACGTTGGTTCGCGCCGGTTCGCTCCTCCTGCGTCCGTTCGCGCGGTGGAGGTGCCCGGGCCGCGGGCGGCGGGTTGAATGGGCGGATGGACTGCGTCTTCTGTGCGGTCGTCGCCGGCACCGAGCCCGCGCACCGGGTGCTGGACGACGAGGCGGCGGTGGCATTCCTGGACCGGCGACCGCTCTTCCCCGGGCACGTCCTCGTCGTCCCGCGCACCCACCACCGCACCCTCGCCGACCTGCCGGCCGCCGACGTCGGGCCGTTCTTCCTGCGGGTCCAGCGGGTGGCCGCCGCCGTGGAGCGCGGGCTGGGCGCGGCCGGGAGCTTCGTCGCGGCGAACAACCGGATCAGCCAGTCGGTGCCGCACCTCCACGTCCACGTCGTGCCGCGCAATCCGAAGGACGGGCTGCGCGGCTTCTTCTGGCCTCGCGGGACGTACCCGGACGAGGCCGCGGCGGCCGAGGTCGCGGCGCGGCTGCGGGCGGCACTGGCGCCGTAGGGCGGGGCGGGGCCCCTGTCGGATTTCGTAAGCGCCTTTGACCAAACCCCTTGACAGGTATAGACCATAGCGGTTCAGTCGTCATCACCCCCACAACTCCCCCACTGCACCGAGGGTGATGACGTGTCAGTCAAACGCGCATTCGCGCTGCTCTCCGCCATGACGACGGCACTCGCCGTCCTCCTGCTCTTCCCGGCTGGCGCCGGCGCCGCCACCTGCGGCATGCCGTGGAGCTCCTCGGCCGTGTACACCGGCGGAGCCGCCGTCTCGTACGGCGGGCACAACTGGACCGCCAAGTGGTGGACTCAGAACGAGCCGCCCAGTACCGGCGGTTCCGGAGTCTGGTCCGACCAGGGCGCCTGCGGCGGCTCCGGCGACCCGTCGCCCACACCGACCCCCACCCAGCCCGGTCCGGGCGGATTCCCGGTCAGCCAGGCCCAGTTCGAGCAGATGTTCCCGAACCGGAACCCCTTCTACACCTACCAGGGCCTCCTCGACGCGCTCCCCGCCTACCCCGGCTTCACCACCACCGGCAGCGACACCGTCCGCCGGCAGGAGGCCGCCGCGTTCCTCGCCAACGTCAGCCACGAGACCGGCGGACTGGTCTACGTCGTCGAGCAGAACACCGCCAACTACCCGCACTACTGCGACGCTTCGCAGCCGTACGGGTGCCCGGCCGGGCAGGCCGCGTACTACGGGCGCGGGCCGATCCAGCTCAGCTGGAACTTCAACTACAAGGCCGCCGGGGACTCGCTCGGGATCGACCTGCTGGACAGTCCGGGCCTGGTGGAGACCGATCCGGCCGTCGCCTGGAAGACCGGCCTCTGGTACTGGAACACCCAGAACGGGCCGGGCACCATGACCGCGCACGACGCGATGGTCAACGGCGCCGGCTTCGGCGAGACGATCCGCAGCATCAACGGCACGCTGGAGTGCAACGGCAACAACCCGGCGCAGATGCAGCACCGGGTCAGCCTCTACCAGGGGTTCGCGCAGCTCCTCGGCGTGGATCCGGGGGCGAACCTGACCTGCTGACGCGCCCCGCCCGTACGCCGCCTCGCCCGTACGTCGCCCCGCCCGTACGTCGCCTCGCATTCCGCCCGTACTTCGCCCGTACTTCGGCGAGCGCAGCGGGGCGTACTCCCGGGGACGCACGGGGAGGCGGCGCAGATCACCATGAGGGCTGACGAATCGGCAGGTGGGCGGGCCTAGGCTCACAGTCATGAACGAACTCGCCTGCCTCGTCCAGCGGACGGCCGACCGGCTCGCGGGCCAGCACGTCGGCGCGGTGGTCGCCGGGCTGGCCGGCGGCGCCGTGGAGATCCACGGTGCCGGGCGCACCGGTCCGGGCGGCGGCGCGCCCGGACCGCGCACGCTGTTCGAAATCGGTTCCGTCACCAAGGTGTTCACCTCGCTCGCGCTCGCCCGGATGGTGCTCGACGGCTCCACCGCGCTGGAGGAGCCGGTCACTGCACTGCTCCCCGGCGGCACCGCGCTCCCCGTCCGGGGCGGGCGGGAGATCACCCTGAAGGACCTCGCCACGCACACCTCGGGACTCCCCCGCCTGCCCCGGGGCGTCCTGGTGGCCAGTCTGTTCACCTCGCGCCGGTCCGATCCGTACGCGCACTGCACGGCGGAGCACGTCCTCGCCGGGCTCGGCCGCACCAAGCTGCGCTCGACGCCCGGGCGCAGCTTCCGCTACTCCAACCTCGGCGCCGGGCTGCTCGGTCTCGCGCTGGCCGAGCGGGCCGGGGTCGGGTACGAGGAGCTGGTGCGCCGCGAGGTCTGCGTGCCGCTCGGGCTCGGGGACACCGTCGTGACGCCCGGCGAGGAGCATTCCGACCGGCTCGCCCGGGGGCACTCGGCGGCCGCACGGCCGGTGCCGTACTGGGACCTCGCCGACCTGGGAGGCATGGGGGCGCTCCGCTCGACCGCCGCCGACCTCTCGATACTCCTGCGGGCCCAGCTGGCCGCCGGCCGCGAGCCGGACGGGCCGCGGGCGCCCGCGGTCTCGCTCACCAGGGAGGTGCGGCACCGCGTCAACCCGTTCGCCTGGATGCACCTGGGGTGGCTCGGCCACCGCCTGCACAGCCAGCAGGGCGGTCACCTCCAGATCTGGCACAACGGCGGCACGGGCGGGTTCCGGTCCTTCGTCGCCTTCGATCCGGAGAAGCAGGTGGGGGTGGTGGTCCTGGTCAACAGCGGGCGGTCGGCCGATTCGGCGGGGACGGCGCTGCTGCGCAGGTTGCAGAACGAGTTCGCGGCGGCGGTGTAGCCGGCGCGGGGAGCCGAAGCGGAGAGGCGGAAGCGGAGAGGCGGCGACGAAGCGGTAGCGGCGAGGCGGCGACGAGCCCGAGAGGGTTGGATTCTCGAACTCACTAGATCTATAGTGAGTTCGCTTTTCCAACTACCCTCTCAGGTCCCCAACACCCAAGAAGGGCGGCCGTCATGCGTGACGCCGTGATCGTCGAAGCCGTCCGCACCCCCGTCGGCAAGGGCAAGCCGGGAGGCTCGCTGGCCGGCGTCCACCCGGTCGAGCTGCTCGCGCACACGCTCCAGGCCCTGATCGGGCGCAGCGGCATCGATCCGGCCCTGGTCGACGACGTGATCGGCGGCTGCGTCGACCAGGTCGCCGAGCAGGCGATGAACACCACCCGCTACGCGTGGCTCGCGGCCGGGTTCCCGGACTCCGTCCCGGCGACCACGGTCGACCGGCAGTGCGGCTCCTCCCAGCAGGCGGTGCACTTCGCCGCGCAGGGCGTGATCGCGGGCTACTACGACGTGGTGGTCGCCTGCGGGATCGAGTCGATGAGCCGCGTGCCGATGTGGTCCAACGTGCCGCCCGGCGCCGATCCGTTCGGCGCGTCCGTCGCCGCCCGCTACCCCGGCGGGCTGGTCCCGCAGGGCGTCAGCGCCGAGCTGATCGCCGCGAAGTGGTCGATCTCGCGCGAGGAGATGGACGCCTTCGCCGCCGACTCGCACGCCAAGGCGGCACGGGCCCACGCGGACGGCCTGTTCACGGCCGAAC
The DNA here is from genome assembly GCF_042751525.1 of Kitasatospora sp. NPDC059408. Classification (NCBI taxonomy): domain Bacteria; kingdom Bacillati; phylum Actinomycetota; class Actinomycetes; order Kitasatosporales; family Streptomycetaceae; genus Kitasatospora; species Kitasatospora sp. NPDC059408. The sequence continues at coordinate 129 of NZ_JBHYWI010000045.1, read as the reverse complement.
TCGCACCGGTCCCCACCCCGAACGGGCTCGTGACCGTGACTCCTCCCCCGGCTGAAGCCGGGGGCTTCTCGCTAACCCTGGCGGGCGTTGCGACGGACAAGCCCTGCCCGTAGAACGTTGGTGGCTCCC
>NZ_JBHYWI010000044.1:0-73936 GCF_042751525.1 Kitasatospora sp. NPDC059408 | reverse complement strand
TGGCACGCTGTTGAGTTCTCAAGGAACGGACGCTTCCTTCGAGCCGCCTTCCAGCGGGCCCTCCGGGCGCTTCGTTCTTTCGTGTTTCCAGCTTACCAGATGTTTTCCGCTCCGTTTTCCCGGAGTTTCTTTCATCCGATTCCCACTGGGGGGATTTCCTGCAACTTCGCTCCGAAGCTTATCAAAGCTTTCGTACTGCGCAGTTCGCGGGATTTGCTTCGTCGGAGGGCGCGCATTTCGTGAAACGCGCTCGCCTCGATTCGGCGGTGTCGTAGACACTAACGCCCGGGCCCGACCGTTGTCCAGTCAGTCCCAACCGTTCAAACCTACTAGCCCACCGGTGCCACGTCAATGGTCCGGCCGGGATGCGAGAAGAGTAGCAGGTCAGAGGCCTGGTGATCACATCCGCCTCACGCGGCGACCGGCTGAAGGTCCGCCCGGTCGGCCGCGTCCAGGTCTCCGGTCTCGCCGTCCGCCGCGGCCTTCTTCCCCAGCACCAGGGCGTAGAGCAGGAAGGCGGTCTCCGCGACGACGCCGATCGAAATGCGCGCCCAGGTGGGCAGGCCCGACGGGGTCACGAAGGCTTCGAGGATGCCGGAGACCGCGAGCACCGTCGCCATGCCGATGGCCATGCCGATGATGGAACGGCCCTGTTCCGCGAGCGCCGTCGTCCGGGTGCGCGGACCCGGGTCGATCACCGTCCAGCCGAGGCGCATGCCGAGCCCGCCGGCGACGAAGACGGCGGTCAGCTCCAGCAGGCCGTGCGGGATGAGCAGGCCGAGGAAGACGTCGAGCCGGCCCGCCGAGGCCATCAGGCCGATGCCCGCGCCGAGGTTGAGGACGTTCGACCACATCACGAAGATCACGGGGATGCCCAGCGCGATCCCGAACAACAGGCACTTGACGGCGACCATGGCGTTGTTCGTCCAGACCTGGGCCGCGAACGAGCTCGCGGGGCGGTCCGAGTAGTACGCCTCGTACTCGCCGCCGGGGCGGGTCATCTGGCGCAGCATCTCGGGCGAGGCGAGGCTGTTGCGGACCTCGGGGTGGTTGGCGACCCACCAGGCGATCACCGCGGTGGCGACCAGCGAGACGACCGCGATCGGCAGCCACCACCGGCGGGACCGGTACAGGGCCGCCGGGAAGCTCACCGTGTAGTACCGCGCCACGTCCCGCCAACCGCTGCTGCGGGTGCCGGTGACGGCGGCCCGCCCGCGGGAGACCAGCGCGGTCAGCCGGCTCACCAGTGTCGGGTCGGGCGCGGCGGCCTGCACCTTGGCCAGGTGGCCGGTGGCCCGCTGGTACAGGGTGACCAGTTCGTCCGCCTCTTCCCCGCTGAGCCGGCGCTTGCGGGCGAGGGCGTCCAGCCGGTTCCACTCCCCCTGGTGGGTGGCGACGAAGACGTCCAGGTCCATGCGGCGGCTCCATGGTCGACGCGAGGCGCGGGGCGCACGGGGCGGCCGCACACACGCGGGGCGGTCGGGCAGGTCGGGCGGCGAAGACGTACGGACACGTGCGGGCCCAGCATGCCAGGACGGACCGACGCCGTGGCCCCCGGGATCTCACTTCCCGTCCGAGTGCCGGGCGCCGTATGTTGGCGACTGCGGATCGGACGGCAGCAGGTGGGTCGCGGGGGCCGGTCCGGGATGTCCCGCGCCACGGCGTCCATCCGCCTCCGCGACCTCGACGAGCGTGAACGGACGGGTGTCTTGAGCGACCTGGTGACCGGCGAGGCGGTCGTCCTCGACCTGCGCGCGGCGAAGCTTCCGAGCCGGGCGCTGGCCGTCGCGCTCGACCTGGCCGTGGAGTTCGCCGGCCTGCTGATCACCTCGCTGGTCCTCAGCGTCGCCCTCTCGGGCCTCGACGGCGCCGCGCTGACCGCCATCCTGCTCGGGCTGATGGTGTTCTTCCTGGTCGGCGTGCCGGTGATGGTCGAGACGTTCAGCCACGGCCGTTCACTCGGCAAGGCCGCGCTCGGTCTGCGGGTGGTCCGCGGCGACGGCGGTCCGGTGCGGTTCCGGCACGCGCTGGTGCGCGGCCTGACCGGCTTCTTCGAGCTGATCACGCTGAGCGGCGCGCCCGCCGTGATCTGCTCGGTGGTGAACTCGGAGGGCAAGCGGCTGGGCGACATCTTCGCCGGGACGCTGGTGGTCCGCGAGCGCGCCCCGGGCGGCGGCGGGACGGCGGTCGCCCTGCCGCCGGTGCACCCGCAGCTGCTGCAGTCGATGGGGCACGAGCTCCGCGCGATGGACCTGTCGGCCGTCCCCGAGCCGCTGTGGCTCGCGATCCGCCAACTACTGGGACGGATAGGCCAGTTGGACCAGGCCGTGGCGCACCAGTTGTCCGCCCGGCTGGCCGCCGACCTCGCGGCCAGGACGTCCCACGACGTGCCGCCGGGAGTGCACCCGGCCGCCTACCTCGGCGCCGTGCTCACCGAACGTCAGCGTCGGGAGTGGACGCGCGCCGAGGGCTACCGGCCGACGCCAGCCCCACAGGCCCCGCAGACCCCACAGGCCCCGCCGACCTCCCAAGGCCCTCAGACCCCGCAGCCGTCGATGCCCGCGGCGGCCGCCCCGCTGACCGCACCACCGGCACCGCCAGCGCCGCCGGCACCGGCCGCCACCACCCAGCCCAACGACATGGGCTTCGCCCCGCCCGCCTGACCCGCGGCCTACCCCCCGAACTCCACCGGCCAGGCGTTCGGCGGCGACTCCAGCTCCTCCAGCTCGATCCCGTCCGCCGACAGCACCACGTCCCCGGCGAGGTGCACCACCTGCTGCTCCCCGGTCTCCAGGTCCGCCACCTGGTACCGCTCGACGAGCAGCGGACCGGAATCCGTGTCGTGCGTGTCGGTCCCCTCCAGCAACCAGCCCTGGTCGAAGGTGCGCGGCGCCAGCACCGGCTCGGTGAACGCCACCAGCCGCACCCGGGCGCTCGCCCCCTCCCGCAGCCGCAGCAGGCGGGCGGTCGCGACCAGGAAGGCGGGCGAGCGCCCGGTGAACCCGTGGGCCCGGTCGTGCCCCTCCACCGCGTGCTCGCCGCCCGGGTCGGCCGCGTCCGTACGGACCCACGCCACCCCGTCCACCGCCCCGCCGCGGACCTGCCACCCGCCCGCCCGCAGTTCCATCCGCAGCGGCCGGGCGCGCGAGTCCAGCGTGAGGTCGACGGTGCCGGTCACCCGGCCGTCCGGGGCGTAGGTCTTGGAGACGTACCGCCAGCCGGCCGGCCCGGGAGCGCAGCTGAACCGCTCCTCGCCGAGCAGCACGTGGTCATGGGTGTCATGGAGCGAGTACCGGCCGTTGGGCATGCCCGAAGCCTACGTGGACGCCTCCGACCGGCCGGCATGCAACCTTCCGGAACAGTGCCCGCATTAGGGAGGCGGACGGCGCGGGAGAGACGCCGCCGACACGACGAAGGGGGGTGCGGATGGCGAAGCAGACACACGACGCGGAGTTCACGGAGTACGTGGCCTCCAGGAGCGGCTGGCTGCGGAAGGTCGCCTATCTGCTGTGCGGGGACTGGCACCGGGCCGACGACCTGGTGCAGGAGACCATCACCAAGCTGTACGTGAACTGGTCGCGGGCCAAGCAGGTGGAGAACCTGGACGGCTACGCCCGGCGGGTGCTGGTCAACGTGTTCCTCGGCGAGCAGCGCACCTCGTGGTGGCGCCGCACGGTCCGCCGGGAGACCACGCCCGATGCCGTCGCCGACAGCATCGACCTGGACGCCTCGCTGGACCTCCGCCAGGCCCTGGCGGCACTGCCGCCGCGCCAGCGCGCCACGGTCGTCCTGCGCTACTACTGCGACCTGACCGTCGACCAGGCCGCCGAGGCCCTGGGCTGCTCCCCCGGCAACGTGAAGAGCCAGAGCTCACGCGGCCTGGACGCCCTCAGGACCAGGCTCGTCGCCCGCCCCGCCGTCGCAGAGAGGACGCCATGACCATCAACGATCACGACGAGCTGGCCGCCCACCTGACGGCCCTGGCCGACGCGCCGGCCCCACCGGCCGCCTTCGACGTCGCGACGTCCATCTCCCGGGGACGGGCCCGCCTGCGCCGCCGGCGCCAGGCGGCGGTCGGCGCGCTGGCCGCCATGACAGCGGCCACGGTCACGACCGCCCTCCTGCTGGCGCCGGGCGGGGGCTTGCACGCGACCCAACTGCTGCCCGCCGGCACTCCCCGGGAATCCGCGACCCCCACCCCCGGCGAGCCGGTCGGCAGCCCCACCAATCCGCTGATCATCAGCGGCAGGTTCGGCTGGCTCCCCGACTGGCTGGACCCGGCTCGCGACGTCGGGTACCTGGCGGACGGATCGACGGTCGTCACCAAGGCCGGCCAGGGCGGCCCGTCGGGGCGGCGGCTGGACCTCCTCGTCCATCCGGCCGGTGCCGAGCCCCGGTTGACCGAGACATCGCAGTCGAAGCCGGAGAAGGACCCGGCGCCCCCCGTCAACGGCCGGACCGCGTACTGGGTCACCGACCCGACCCATCCGACGTTCGACAGCGGTCGGCGCATCCTGTGCTGGCAGACCGCTTCCGGCCGTTGGGCGCAGCTGGTGTCGAACCGCCCGCGCGGCGGCGAGGTGCCCGACGACGTGCTGCTCCGGATCGCGGCCGACGTCCAGGTCGGCGAGTGGCCCGCCGCGCTGCCGTTCTGGCTGTCGGGACTGCCGGAGGGCCTCCGGCCGAACCAGGCCGATCTGAGCCGTCCTGCGGCCGGGCAGCCGTGGAGTGCGGGAGCCGGCTTCTCCGTCGGCGAGATGACCATCGCCTTCATCGTGGCCCCCGCGGGCAAGCTGGAGTTCGGGAAGTCCGAAACGGTCTGCCGGGAGGAGCAGGGTCTGCAGATCTGCGCGACGACCGAAGGTGGCAGCAAGCCGCTGCTCGACAGGTTCGGTGGTCTGGAGGGCCTGACCCGGATGGTGCACCCCACCGGTGTCGACCCGTCGACCTGGACGACCGACGTCATCCGCTGACGGACGTCCGAACGCGCCGGTGGCCGGCACCCACGGGGGGTGCCGGCCACCGGCGTACGACTGTCACCGCATCAGTAGCGGTACTGCTCCGCCTTGTACGGGCCCTCGACCGGGACGCCGATGTAGTCGGCCTGCTCCTGGGTCAGGGTCGTGAGCTTCACGCCCAGCGCGTCCAGGTGCAGACGCGCGACCTTCTCGTCCAAGTGCTTCGGCAGCACGTACACGCCGATCGGGTACTGCTCGGTCTTCGTGAACAGCTCGATCTGCGCGATCGTCTGGTTCGCGAAGGAGTTGGACATCACGAACGACGGGTGACCGGTCGCGTTGCCCAGGTTCAGCAGACGGCCCTCGGACAGCACGATGATCGTCCGGCCGTCGGCCTTGCGCCACTCGTGGACCTGCGGCTTGACCTCGGTCTTCACGACGCCGTCGAGCTTGGCCAGACCGGCCATGTCGATCTCGTTGTCGAAGTGGCCGATGTTGCCCACGATCGCCTGGTGCTTCATCCGGGCCATGTGGGAGGCCATGATGATGTCCTTGTTGCCCGTGGTCGTGATGAAGATGTCGGCGGTCTCGACGACGTCATCCAGCGTGGCAACCTGGTAGCCGTCCATCGCCGCCTGCAGCGCGCAGATCGGGTCGATCTCCGTGACGATGACACGGGCGCCCTGGCCGCGCAGCGACTCCGCGCAGCCCTTGCCGACGTCGCCGTAGCCGCAGACGACGGCGACCTTGCCGCCGATCAGGACGTCGGTGGCGCGGTTGATGCCGTCGATCAGCGAGTGGCGGCAGCCGTACTTGTTGTCGAACTTCGACTTCGTCACCGAGTCGTTGACGTTGATCGCCGGGAACAGCAGCTGGCCGTCACGGTGCATCTCGTACAGCCGGTGCACACCGGTGGTGGTCTCCTCGGTCACGCCCTTGATGGTGGCGGCGACCTCGGTCCACTTGTTCGGGGTGTCCTTCAGGGTGCGGTTCAGCAGCTCCAGGATGATCCGGAACTCGTCGTTGTCCGCGGTGGACGGGTCCGGAGCGGCACCGGCCTTCTCGAACTCGACGCCCTTGTGGATCAGGAGGGTGGCGTCACCGCCGTCGTCCAGGATCATGTTCGGGGTCTTGCCGTCCGGCCAGGTCAGCGCCTGCTCGGTGCACCACCAGTACTCCTCCAGCGTCTCGCCCTTCCAGGCGAAGACCGGGACGCCCTGCGGGTTCTCCGGGGTGCCCTCCGGGCCGACCGCGATGGCCGCGGCCGCGTGGTCCTGGGTGGAGAAGATGTTGCACGAGCACCAGCGGACCTCGGCGCCCAGCGCGGTCAGGGTCTCGATCAGCACCGCGGTCTGCACGGTCATGTGCAGCGAGCCGGTGATGCGGGCGCCGGCCAGCGGCTGCGACGCCGCGTACTCGGCGCGGATCGACATGAGGCCGGGCATCTCGTGCTCGGCGAGCTGGATCTCCTTGCGGCCGAACGGCGCCAGGGAAAGGTCGGCGACCTTGAAGTCACCGGTGATGTCGGTCGACATGCGTCTGCTCCTCGCTGATGGGGTGGGGCAAGGCCAAGGTCCTGGGTGTGCGTCGCAGCGCGGCGGTGCCGTACGAGGGTGCACGGCCACGCCGGGGCGGCCGGGCCCGCTGTACCGGACCGGCTCCCTGTGCGCAGCACAAACCGTCGGAGGACCTCTCTCCCTCGACCGGGGCACACCCTACGGGTGCGGACCGCCGATCGACCGCCATCAGCAGCGACGTTCTGGCTCTGGTGACGAATCTACACCGGTGACCCACCGGCCGTTCCCGGTTACGGATTTTCGGGGCCCGGCCCGCCGGGCGTGGCCGCCGGGTCGGCTCCGGCCGCGGCCTTGGCCGCGCTGTACACGTCCGGCTCCAGGTAGATCGCCCGGGCGATCGGGACGGCCGCGCGCACCCGCTCCTCGGCGGCGTCGATGGCGGCCGCGACCCGGGCGGCGCTGTCCTCCGCGTTGACCGCGATCTTGGCGGCGACCAGCAGTTCCTCGGGGCCGAGGTGGAGCGTGCGCATGTGGATCACGCCGGTGACCGCGTCCCCGTCGACCAGGGCCGCGCGGATGCGGGCCACCGACTCGCGGTCGGCGGACTCGCCGAGCAGCAGCGACTTGGTCTCCAGGGCGAGCACCACGGCGATCAGCACCAGGAGGACGCCGATGCACAGGGTGCCGACGCCGTCCCAGACGCCGTCGCCGGTGATCACGGTGAGCGACACGCCGAGCAGCGCGAGCACCAGACCGATCAGTGCGCCGGTGTCCTCCAGCAGCACCACGGGCAGTTCCGGCGCCTTCGCGGTGCGGATGAACTGCACCCAGCCCTGGCCGCCCTTGGCCTTCGCCGACTCGCGCATCGCGGTGAGGAAGGACCAGCCCTCCATCGCGATCGCGAACACCAGCACGCCGACGGCCCAGCCCCAGGAGTCCAGCGCCTCCGGGTGGCGCACCTTGTGCCAGCCCTCATAGACCGCGAAGAGGCCACCGACGCTGAACAGCACGATGGCCACCAGGAAGCCGTAGACGTAGCGCTCGCGGCCGTACCCGAACGGGTGCTCCTCGTCGGCCGCCCGGCGCGCCCGCTTGCCGCCGATCAGCAGCAGCACCTGGTTGCCGGAGTCGGCCACCGAGTGGACGCCCTCGGCCAGCATCGACGACGACCCGGTGAAGCCGAAGGCGGTGAACTTGGCCACCGCGATCGCCAGGTTCGCCGACAGCGCCGCGATCAGCGCTTTCGTCCCACCCTCTGCACTCATGCGCTCACCGTAGCGTGCGCCTCTCCCGCGCCTGCTTCCTACGACTGCGCGGCGGCGAGTCCCAGGTAGACGGCGGCGAAGTCGGTCAGCGCGACGAGGTCGGCGAGCGCGTGCAGCGGCTCGGGCCGGGCGCTGGCGTACTCGGTGAGCCGGACGTCGTGGGCGGCGGCGAGGCGGTGCGCCCGGGAGACGCCGAAGGCGCGCGGGCCCTCGTCGTCCTCCGGCACCTCGGCCGGGCCCTCGTCCTCGTCCAGCGGGCCGCCGGGCGTGCCCGGGACGTGCCGCAGCAGCAGGACCTGGAGGTGCAGCGGGTCCGGCTCGTCGACGCGGTCGCGGAAGAAGTCGTCCGGGTCGGCGCCCGCGCCCAGCTGGCCGGTGAACATGCCCCGGTGCGCGGTGAGCACCTGCGGCAGGAGTCCTGGCAGCGCCGGGCGGCCGGCCCGGTCGGCCAGCTGCGCGGCGAAGCGGGTGACGACGGCCCCGGCGACGGCCCCCTCCGCCCACAGCAGCGGGACGGTCCCGGCGAGCCTGGCGGCCAGGCCCTTGGCCGGGTTGGTGTAGGCGGCGGCGTCGGGGCGGCAGCGGACGGCCGACGCGTCGAGGAGGTCGGCGGTGGCCGGGAGCGCGTCGTACGGCAGCTGGGTGACGCCGATCTTCTGGGCGAGCGCGAGCATCGGCGTCAGGTGGGCCCACAGCGCACCCGGGTCCTCGGCGGGCAGGTCCGGCTCGGCGGCGCGCTCGGCCGGCGGCTCGTCCTCGGGCCGCGCGGACGGCACGTACGGGAGCGGCAGGGCCCGCACCTGGAGCGCCGCCGCGGCGAGCGGGCTGCCCTCGGGCGCGGTGACGACGATCGCGCAGCCGCGCGCGTAGGCCTGCTCGGCGAGGCCGATCAGGCCCTGCTCGTCACCGTCGGCGGAGCTGATCACCAGCAGGTCGAGCGGTCCGGCCCAGCCGGGCAGCTGCCAGCCGAGCCCGGCGGTGAAGACGGGCGGGGCGCCGGCCCGGTCGGCGCGCGGGGCGGTGGCGTCGGCGGGCGGCAGCGGGGTGACGAGGCTGCCGGTGCCGGCCAGCGCGGCGAGGATCTCGCCCGCGGTCAGGGCGCTGCCGTGCCCGGCGACGAGGACGGCGCGCGGGCGGCCGTCGGGCCGCAGCCGGTCGAGGCCGGCCGCGTCGGCGAGCCGCAGCGCGGTGCGCACCCGCGCGCCGGAGCCGGCCAGCGCGAGCAGGGCGCGGTCGCGGTCGGCGCGCTGGAGGGCGGCCGGGTCGTCGAGCAGGGTGTCGTCGAGCATGCGGCGGTCCTCCGGCTGCGGTCGGCTGCGGTCCTGGGGGCGCTGGGCTGGCGGTGCGCTGGACTGGCGGTGCGCTGAGCTGGCGGTGCGGGGCTTCGCCCCCAAGGATCAGGCCGGGCGGCGGGCCTCGTCCACCAGGAGGACCGGAATGCCGTCGCGGACCGGGTACGCGAGGCCGCAGTCCGTACCGGTGCAGACCAGCTCGGGCTGCTCCTCGGTGCCGGCCTCGGCGAGCGCGGCCCGGCACTGCGGGCAGACCAGGATCTCCAGCAGGAAGGATTCGAGCTTCAAGGGGCTCTCCAAGAGTCGGGAGGTGGCGCGGCGGTGCCCCGGCCGATAGGCAACCCTACCGGCCGGGGCACCGGCGCTCCGGCTCGGGCGCGTCGGCGCCCGGGGTGCGTCAGGCGCGGACGATCGCGAGGACGCCGTCGCGCAGCTCGGCCATCTTCGCCGGGTCCTTGGCCTCGACGTTCAGGCGCAGCAGCGGCTCGGTGTTGGACGCGCGCAGGTTGAACCACCAGTCCGGGCCGGCCACGGTGAGGCCGTCCAGCTCGTCGACGGTGGTGCCCTCCAGGCCGGCGTAGGCGGCGCGGACGGCGGCCGAGCGGTCGGCCTGGTCGGCGACGGTGCTGTTGATCTCGCCGGAGGCCGCGTAGCGGTCGTACTCGGCGGTGAGCGCGGACAGCGTGCCCGGCTGCCCGCCGAGGGCGGCGAGCACGTGCAGGGCGGCGAGCATGCCGGTGTCGGCGCGCCAGAAGTCGCGGAAGTAGTAGTGGGCGGAGTGCTCGCCGCCGAAGACGGCGTCGGTGACGGCCATCTCCTGCTTGATGAAGGAGTGGCCGACGCGGGTGCGCACCGGGGTGCCGCCGAGCTCGCGGACCACCTCGGGGACGGTCCAGGAGGTGATCAGGTTGTGGATGATCGTCGGCTCGGCCTCGCCGGCGGCCTGGGCGCGGGCGATCTCGCGGGCGGCGACCAGGGCGGTGATCGCGGACGGGGAGACCGGCTCGCCGCGCTCGTCGACGACGAAGCAGCGGTCGGCGTCGCCGTCGAAGGCGAGGCCGAGGTCGGCGCCGACCTCGCGGACCTTCGCCTGCAGGTCGACCAGGTTCTTGGGGTCGAGCGGGTTGGCCTCGTGGTTGGGGAAGGTGCCGTCCAGCTCGAAGTACATCGGGACGAGCTCGATCGGCAGGCCGTCGAAGACGGTCGGCACGGTGTGGCCGCCCATGCCGTTGCCCGCGTCGACGGCGACCTTCAGCGGGCGGATCGCGGTGAGGTCGACCAGGCCGAGCAGGTGGTCGGCGTAGCCGCGCAGGGTCTCCTGCTCGGAGAGCGCGCCGGGCTTGACGTCCTTGGCCGGGACGGTGACGGCGTCGTCCTCGCCGGTCCAGGACTCGACCAGCTCGCGGATCTCGGAGAGGCCGGTGTCCTGGCCGACCGGGGCGGCGCCGGCCCGGCACAGCTTGATGCCGTTGTACTGGGCCGGGTTGTGGCTCGCGGTGAACATCGCGCCGGGCAGGTCGAGCTTGCCGCTGGCGTAGTAGAGCTGGTCGGTCGAGCAGAGGCCGATCTGCACGACGTCGGCGCCGTAGGCCGCGGCGCCCTCGGCGAAGGCCCGGCTGAGCGACGGGGAGGAGGGCCGCATGTCGTGGCCGACCACGATCGCGGTCGCACCGGTGACCTGGACGAAGGCCGCGCCGAAGGCCCGGGACAGGCTCTCGTCCCACTGGTCCGGGACGACGCCTCGGACGTCGTACGCCTTCACGAGCTGCTTGAGGTCGCGCACTGCGGCTCCACCCTGGTCTCTGTGCTGATCGTTCACGATACGTCGGGGTCACCGCGCGTTCGGTCGACGGGACGCGGTGACGGTAGACGGGCAGCGTACCCGGGCCGGGGGAACGCCCCGTGCGGGGCGAGCCGTCAGTTGTCGGGCGAACGGAGGACCCGGAGGTGGCCGCGGCGGCCGCCCTCGGTGGACTCGCCCTCGGGGGCGCGGCCCTGACGGGGGGTCTGCGGGCGGGCGGCCTCGCGGACGGCGTTGGCGAGGGCCTCCAGGTCGTCGCTGCTGCGGCGCAGCGGCCCGGCCTCGGCGGCGAGGCGGACGACCTCCCAGCCGCGCGGGGCGGTGAGGCGCTCGGCGTGCTCGGCGCACAGGTCGTAGCAGTGCGGTTCGGCGTAGGTGGCGAGCGGGCCCAGGACGGCGGTGGAATCCGCGTAGACGTACGTCAGCGTCGCGACGGCCGGCCGGCCGCACGCGGTCCGCGAACAACGACGTACAGAGCTCACGAGGGTGGACGGTACAGCACTCCTCGCCGGGGAGCGAAGACCGCCTGCCCTCGTGGTGCGACGTGTCGCGCCGCGCGCCCCTCGGACTCCCCCTCCGCCGCGCCCGGGGGGCGCTTCGGCGCGGAGCCGCTCCTTCGACTGCTCCGCTCGCTCCGCCCGTTGCGGCGTACGCCCCCGCCCCGGGCGTTTCCCTGCCGGAGTGGTCCACTTCCGACCGTCCAAGGACTACCCTCGGCAGTGATATGGACAGCTCTGCACCGCAGTCATCGACGGGACCCTCGCGCCGACCCCGGCACCGCGACCGGCACGGCAGGGGGCTGCGCGGCCCGCTGGCACCGCCCCAGGTGCCGATCTCGCTCACCCGCTCCGAACTGTTCGACGACTACGTGCGCGAATCGGTGGAGCGTCTGGAGCGGCGTTGGCCGCAGCTGATCGAGGTGGAGTTCGCCGTCCAGGAGGTGCCGCTGCACGAGGCGGACGGCGCGGACTCCGAGGACGGCGTGCCGCTGGGGCGGGTGTCGCCCGGCAAGCAGGGGCGCAAGAGTCAGATCGTGGTGTACCGGCGGCCGGTGGAGATCCGGGCGAAGACCCGGGAGGACCGGGCGGCGCTGGTGCACGAGATCCTGATCGAGCAGGTCGCCGAGTTGCTCGGCCTGTCGCCGGACGCCATCGACCCGCGCTACGACGAGGAGTGACGCTCCGGGGGCCCGCGGCCGGGCCCCCGGAGCGCGCGGTCAGCGCTGGACGACGCCCGGGTCCTGGGAGGCCTGCGGGACCTTGACGGTGCTGCGGTCGTCCCGCAGCGCCTGGACGGTGAACATCGGCACGTCCTTGGCGGGGATCGCGAGCATCCGGGCGGCCACCACCGGGCCGCCGGAGGCGGTCTCCACGGTGAGCGCGAAGGAGCCGTTCAGCCCGCCGGGCTCGGGGGCCGGGACGGCGACGGTGGCACCGGCCGGCACCTGGACGTCCTTGGTCACCGGGGTGCCGCCGTTGCTGCCCGCCGAGGCGGTGACGTGGACGGTGGCGGCGTCGCCGGTCGACGTCAGGAACAGGGTGGACGCGCCGGCCCGGTTGTCGGCCACCGTGGCGCGGGCGCCGACCGGGGCGCTGCCGGTGAGCCAGGCCGCGTCGGACTTGCCGTTGGAGCCGGCCCGGTCGATCCGGACCCCGGCGACGACCGGGGTGGGGTGCTTGTCGTCGCTGGGCGACAGCCGCAGCCCGGCCACCTCGTCGCGGGTGACCTTCCCGAGGTCGACGGCGGCGACCATGCCCGCCTTGACGTGGATGGACTCGTTGCCGGCCGGGGTGAACCAGCCGTTCTTGCCGGAGAGCTGGATCTTCAGGTCGGCGTCGTCGTCCGGCGACGCCCAGACGACCAGGCGGGCGGCCGAGGTGTCGGCGGGCAGGCCGGGCAGCACCTGGGTCGGGGCGGGCTCGACGGAGGACGGGATCCAGTCGGCGCCCTTGCTGCCGTCGGCGGCGTGCAGGAACGCGCCGAGCCGGCCGCTGCGGGCCACCACGTGCACGGCGAGGTCGGTGACCGGACCCTTGGTCAGCGTCGGCAGCAGGATCGACTGGGAGCTGCCGGGGGCGACGGTGATGCCGTTGGCGGCGTCGTTGTCGATCGGGCCCTTGTCGCCGTAGAGCTTGATGTCGACGACGGCGGCGGAGGACTCGGTGTTCACCAGGCTGACGTAGTCCGTCCGGTCGCCCGCGGTGCTGGCCCCGGCGAACCAGAAGCTGGTGCCGGCCGGGGTGCAGGTGACGCCGGACAGGCCGAGGCCGCGCTGCTCGGTGACCGTGGTGGTCTGCGAGACGGTGAAGCCGGGGGCGAGGGCGCCGGTGGCGAGGGCCCCGGTGCCGGGCGCGGTGTCGGCGTTGGCCGCGGGGGCCGAGACCGGGGTACCGGGCTTGGCCAGCGTCAGCCGGGCGTCGGCGGGTGCGCCGCCCTTGTCGGGGGCGGCCGAGCCGGTCGGCGCCGGGGTCGCGGGGGCGGACGGCGTGGCCGGGGCCGACGGGGCCGCGGTCGGGGGCGTCGCGGGCGCGCTGGCGTCGGAGAGCCAGCCGGCCCCGCCGGTGGCGGCGCCGGTGCCGGGCGGGGTGTAGGCGGTGAGCGTGGTCGAGCCGGTCAGGCCCTGGAGCGGCTGCGGGCAGACCGCCGCCGTCCGTTCGACCTGCGCGGTGGTCGCCGAGGCGCCGGTGTCGCCGGTCGCGGGGGCGGCCGGCGGACGGACCTCGGAGATGCCGAACACCACGGCGAGCACAGCCGCGGCCGCCAGCAGCGACTGCGTCGTGCGGCTGCCGCCCGAGCGCCCGGCGGGGCGGGCCGGCGCCGGGGCGCCGTCCGCGTCGGGGGCGGCGGCCGGAGCCGGCGGCGGCGGGTAACCGCTCTCCTCGGCCTCGGCGGGCGCGGACTTCTTCCCGAAGGAGGGCTTCTTCATCGCGGGTCAGCTCCCCGATCCGTGGTGGTGCGGGTACCGGCCAGTCCCGTTGGGGTCGTTCGGGTCGTAGTAGGGCTCGGCCTGCGGCTGCCCCGGCACCCAGGGCTGCTGGTGCTCCGTCTGCTGGTAGGGGTCGTAGCCGTACTGCTGGTCCTGGTACGGCTGCTCGTAACCCTCTTGGGGGTAGGCCTGCTGGAAGTCCTGATGGGGGTGGGCCTGCTGCTGCTCGTAGCCCTGCTGGGCGTGGGCCTGGCCGCCGTACGGCGCGGCCGCCGGCTGCTGCGCGGCGTACGGGTCGTAGCTGTACGGGTCGGCCTGCTGGTACGTCTGGTACGGGTCCGTGTACGGCTCGGTGTCCTGGGCGGCCGCGGCCGCCTGGACGGCCTCCGTCATCGGATCGGCGGCGGGCTGCGGCGGTACCGCGCCCTCGTACACCCCGGTCTCCTCGGTGCCCGGCTCGGCGCCCTCGCCGCGCTCGGCCATCCGGCGGGCCCGGCGGCTGCCGGGGGCCGGGGCCTGCGCCTGGGCGGCGGCGGCCAGCGCGGCGGCGGCCACCACGTCCTCGGGCAGGTCGTCGTCCTTGTGGCTGCGGCGGCCGGGCAGGGCGAGGACCAGGATGGTCAGCCCGATCAGCACCTGCGCCCAGATCCAACCGGTGTGCAGCAGGCCGGCCTCGCGGGTGACGGACAGCTTGCCGCCGCCCGCCGGGAGCTTGAAGCCCTGCGCCCAGCCGTCGACCGTGGTCGGCTCCAGCGCGGTGCCGTCCAGGGTGGCCTTCCACTCGGGGGACGCGCTCTCGGCGAGCCGCAGCACCCGGCCGTCCGGGCCGGCCGCGACGGTCGTGGCGATGTCGCGGACGCCGGACGGGACGACCACGGGGGCCGCGCCGGGGGCGGTGATCACCGCGCGGACCGCCGCGGCGCCGTTGACCTGCCAGAGCGCGGCGGCACCGTCCTGGTTGGCCTTGACCAGACCGGGGGTGGCGTCCAGGACGTCCTTGAACACGTCGATCACCGGCCGCTCGACCACCACGTACGCGATGCCGTAGCCCGACAGGGCGCCGGCCTGGTCCGCGCCGGAGCCGGCCAGCAGGCTGCCGACCACCTTGTTCAGGCCGTCCTGGGTGCCGGTCGCCGGGTCGACGGTGGACTCGGACTGGCCGAGCGTCAGGCCGGCGCCGCGGACCAGGGTGTAGCGGACGGCTCCACCGCTCTTCTCCCCCGTCACGACGAGCGTGCGGGCGCGGTCGGTGGTGCCGGCCTCCTCCGCGACGAACGCGGGCACCTGGCTGGCATCGGCGCGGTGCAGCGGACCGTCCGCGCCGGTCACCGCCCACCAGAGGCCGGTGCCCAGCGGGGCCAGCGCGGCCGCGGCCACCACGAGGGCGGCGACCGGCTGGCGCCAGCCGAAGGCGATGCCGGCCACGCGGGCGTTGGCGCCGTCGGCGCCGATCGCGGCGGCGGCCAGCAGGGCGATCCCGGCGACCAGGGTCGCCGGACCGGCCCAGGCGGGCACGGCCGGACCGCCCGAGGCGGGGGTCACGGAGGTGCCGGCCACGGCGACGGCGAAGACCATGCCCGCACCGGCCGCGCCCCAGGCGGCGAGCACCGCGCGACGGCGGTCGGCGCGCAGCAGCGCCGCGAGCGCGGCGAGCACGACACCGGCCGACAGCCACACCGGGGGCACCCCGGCGCCGCCCGGGTTGACGAGCACCAGGCCGACGGCGCCGGCGCCACTGCCGTGCAGGCCCGGCAGGCCCGCCTCCATCAGCAGCGACTGCGGGTGCGACAGCACCGTCAGCGACCACGGCGCGAGCACCGCCACCGGCAGCGCGAGCACCACGACGACGCGCAGCCCGAGCAGCCGCAGCGCGGCGCCGCCGGAGCCGAAGGCACCGCCGCGGACGACCGCGACACCCAGCGTGGCCAGGCAGAGCGGAACCGCGAGCGCCCAGGTCAGCGGCACGAAGGCGGTGGCCAGGGTGAGCAGCAGGACGGTCATCCAGACCGGCCGCCAGCCGGGGCGGGCGCCCTTGGCGGCGCTCTCCTCGCGGATGCCGAGGCCGGCGGTGATCGCCGCGGCACGGGCCAGCGGCGGCAGCAGGACGGCGAGGACGGCGGTGCCGAGGCGGCCCTGCGCGAGCGCGCCGGTCGCGGCGGGCAGCAGCGCGTAGGCGGCGCTGGCCCAGGCGCGGACCAGCTTGGAGTCCAGCAGCGGACGCGAGACCAGGTAGGCGCTGACCGCGGCGAGCGGCACCGTCAGGAAGAGCAGCAGGGTGATCGCGAGGTCGGCGTGGCCGAAGAAGATCCAGGACAGGACGGCGAGCACGCCGAGGTACGGCGGTGCGGCGGCCGTGGAGCCGGTGCCGATCGGGTGCCAGGCGTCGGCGTACATCGACCAGAGGCCGCCGGCGCCGTCGGCGGCCGGCAGCAGGGCACCGCCGAACAGCACGCCGCTGCCGAACAGACCGCGGCAGGCGACGAGGGCGAACACCAGCAGGGCCGCGAACAGGACGGGCGCGGGGCGCCGGGCGAGCTTCTTGATCAGCGCGAACTGCTCGACGACGAGGTCCTCGGCGTCGTCGTCGCCGCCGGCCTCCACCGAGCCGTGCCGGCCGACGTTGTCGTCCGCTCCCCCTATCCCGAGCGAGCTGATGACGCCCTCGACGGCGAGCCGGGTGGTCGCGCCGGGCGCCGGGAACAGCGTGCGGTCGTCCAGGGCGTCGGCGGCCCGGGTCCGGGCCCGGCGCTTGCGCGCGGCCAACAGCCGCGGCAGCCGGACGAGTTCGTGCCCGAGCCCGGCGAGCTCGTCGAAGGCCTGGCGCGGGTCCTTGCCCAGCAGGTTGGTGACGGCCCGCACCAGCGTGCCGAGCACCAGCCGCAGCAGGACGTAGGGGAAGAGCGCGCCCTTGCAGTTGGCGAGCAGGGTGTAGACGGCTCCGGCCTTGTCCACCCGGTGCGGGTGGGAAGCGCCGCAGTCGATGGCGCGGCGCTCGCGGCTGGCCGCCTCGGCGTGCCGCAGCACGGCGTCGGGGGCGACCACCACGCGGTGGCCGGCGGCGTTGACCCGCCAGCAGAAGTCGGTGTCGTCGCGCATCAGCGGCAGCGCCTTGTCGAAGCCGCCGAGCTCCTCGAAGACGTCCCGGCGCACCAGCATGCCGGCCGAGGAGACGGCGAGCACCGGGCGGACCTGGTCGTGCTGGCCCTGGTCCTGCTCGCGGCGGTCGAGGCCGGTCCAGCGGCGGCCGGAGCGGGCGATCGTGACGCCGACCTCCAGCAGCTGGCGGCGGTCGTACCAGCTGCGCAGCTTGGGGCCGACGACGGCGGCGCTCGGGGTGGAGTCGGCGACCTGGAGCAGGCGGCGCAGCGCGTCGGTCTGCGGCTCGCAGTCGTCGTGCAGCAGCCACAACCACTCGACCGGCTGGGTCTCGCGCGGGCCGCCGCGGGCGAGGTCGTCCTCCTGGGCGAGCGGGTCGCCGAAGTCGTCCCAGCCGCCGGTGACCGGGTCGTAGCCGGAGGGGTCGAGCCGGTACGGGAGGTCCTCCGGGCGCAGCGGCGGGCTGTTGAAGACGGCCTCGGCGACGGCGGTGCCGAACCCGGCCCGGCGGCCGAGGATCAGGGGCCCGCTCTCGGGCAGCCAGTCGGCGAGGGTGTCGGCGAGCAGCTGCGGGGAGTTGTCGGTGGATCCGGTGTCGACTGCGAGCACCCGCTGGACCTGGCGGTCCTGGCCGAGCAGGCCGGCCAGGGCCTGCGGCAGCCAGCGGGCGCCGTCGTGCGAGACGATCACGGCGGTGACCAGGTGGCGCGGATAGGCGGGCGGCCTGGCAGCGGTGAAGCCGCTCTGGTGGCTGTAGACGGTCATCGAGTGCGCGGGCCCCAGTTCTCGGTGGACACAGCCGGTGAACGGCAACCGGATGGCGCACCACACTAACGGCTCCGGGTTGCGGCTCCGTCCACGGTGTCCGTGCGGGGACGGTGAAGGACGGCCCACGACCGTGCCCCGGCACGCGAAAGCGCCCCACCACCGCGGTGAGGCGCCCGTACAGCTGTGTGGTTGTCCTCCGTCACCGGAGGATCGGCGGGGGCCCGAAACCGCTCCGCCCGGACCGCGGCCCCGGCGGGCCGGACCGGTCCTCCGTCAGACCGCGCTCTTCTTGAGCCGCCGGCGCTCGCGCTCGGAGAGGCCGCCCCAGATCCCGAAGCGCTCGTCGTTGGCGAGGGCGTACTCCAGGCACTCGGAACGGACCTCGCAGGCGAGGCAGACCTTCTTCGCCTCGCGAGTGGAGCCGCCCTTCTCGGGGAAGAAGGACTCGGGGTCGGTCTGGGCGCACAACGCGCGCTCCTGCCAGCCGAGTTCCTCCTCGTCCTCCGCGATGCCGTCCCCGATCAACAGCTCAAAGAGCTCGCTCATGTGGCGCGCCTCCTCTGCCCCTACTTGGCGTCCCCGTGGTTGCCGTTGCCTCGTGCGGCCGACGACACGAGTGAAATTACAGTTGCGTCACTCTGGCTCAGTCAAGCCGAGCTCTGGTATTGGGGCCAGGATTCACTCCCCGGCACCAAGCCGTTACGAATAGTGTACATATCTGGACACATCGGACTTTTCGCCCAGATGCCCCGGACAGCTTCGAACCATCCGCAACCATCCGCCGAGTGACGCCCGGTCACCCTCACAGGCCGGTCATCGCCCTGCCTTCCCGGCGATCTTCCCATCGAAACATAGACGGTGATGAATCACCCCATCCGGTACTTCCGGACCGAACCCACCCGAATGCCGCATCTCCCGGTTTGACACCACCCCCGCGGATGCGGTCTCCTTTCCCCTATGTCAGAGTCCATGAGCCCCCGGAGCGGTTCCACGCTCCGCCGTGCCGTGAACTCTTGTTGTCGCCTCTGTTCCTGCTGTATCTAGGCGCCCGCGTCCCACCGCGCGCCGCCCCCAGGAAGCACAGAGGCCGCCCGCGATTCCCGCCCCAGGACATCCCGGATCCGGCTGATCCCTGACGAACCAGCCGCAGATCCGAGGACGACAGCCGTGCGCATGACCCGCATCCGCAAGCGGAACCGCGACCGCAACAAGCTCGCCCGCCGTGGGCCCCAGGCCGCCCGCCCCGCCGCCGCCCGCTGGGACGACGGCCTCTCCGACGTCTCCATCGCCGGGGACCCGCTCGCCTTCCCGCACCTCGCCCGCACCGACCTGCCCGCCCACCCCACCACCGTCGCCGGCTACGCCCGGCTGGTCCGCGAGATCGCCGCCGACCGCACCCGCTGGGAGCACCTCGTCCGCTACGACGCGCTCACCCGCTGGTACGCCCGGCTGGAGACCGGCCCCGGCTACGAGGTGTGGCTGCTCAGCTGGCTGCCCGGGCAGAGCAGCGGCTTCCACGACCACGGCGCGTCCTCCGGCGTCATGACCGTCGTCCAGGGCGAGCTCGTCGAGCGCTCCCTGACGCACGCCGGCGAGGGCGCCCGCGCCCTGCGCCCCGGCGGGCAGAGGGTCTTCTCCTCCGGCTACCTGCACGAGGTGGTCAACGGCGCGCTGGAGCCGGCCGTCTCCATCCACCTCTACAGCCCGGGCCTCACCGAGATGAACCAGTACGGCGGCGCGAACGCCGTCCCCGAGCAGCACCACGAGCGGCCCGCCGAGCAGGGCGCGGCGCAGGGCTCCGCGCACGGCCGGCCTGCGCAGACCGGGACGTCTTGACCGAGGACTGACGGGCAGTCGGGCCGTGGCAGGATGGCCCCATGCGCATCGTGGCACTGGCAGGCGGAATCGGCGGGGCGCGCTTCCTGCGCGGACTCCTCGCGGCGGTCGACCCGCAGGACGAGATCACCGTCATCGGCAACACCGGCGACGACATCCACCTCTACGGACTGAAGGTCTGCCCCGACCTCGACACCGTGATGTACACCCTCGGCGGCGGCATCCACGAGGAACAGGGCTGGGGCCGGACCGACGAGACCTGGTCGATCAAGGCCGAGATGAAGGAGTACGGCGTCGGCCCCGAGTGGTTCGGGCTCGGCGACCGCGACTTCGCCACCCACCTCGTGCGCAGCCAGATGCTCACCGCCGGGTACAGCCTCAGCCAGGTCACCGAGGCGCTGTGCGTGCGCTGGAAGCCCGGTGTGCGGCTGCTGCCGATGAGCGACGACCGGGTCGAGACCCACGTGCGGATCACCGACGAGCAGGGCACCCGGGCGATCCACTTCCAGGAGTACTGGGTCAGGCTGCACGCCGCCGTCGACGCCGAGGCGATCATCCCGATCGGCGCCGACACCGCCAAGCCCGCGCCCGGCGTGCTGGAGGCGATCGCCGCGGCGGACGTCATCCTCTTCCCGCCGTCCAACCCGGTCGTGTCGATCGGCACCATCCTCGCCGTGCCCGGCATCCGCGGGGCCGTCGCCGCCGCACCCGCCCCCGTCGTCGGGCTCTCTCCCATCATCGGCGGGGCGCCGGTGCGGGGCATGGCCGACAAGGTGCTCGCCGCCGTCGGCGTCGAGGCCACGGCGGAGGCCGTCGCGCTGAACTACGGCTCGGAACTGTTGGACGGCTGGCTGGTCGACACCGCGGACGAGGGCGCCGTGAGCACCGTCGAGGCCGCCGGCATCGCCTGCCGGGCCGTCCCGCTGCTGATGACCGACGTCGACGCCACCGCCGAGATGGCGCGGGCCGCACTGGCCCTCGCGGAGCAGGTCCGGGCGTGACCGTCGAGATCCTCCCGGTCGGGGGGCTGCCCGAGATCGAGGCCGGGGCCGACCTCGCCGCGCTGATCGCCAAGGCGGGGACGTACGAGGACGGCGACGTCCTGCTCGTCACTTCCAAGATCGTCAGCAAGGCCGAGGGCCGGCTCCTGCACGCCGTCGACCGCGAGGCCGCGATCGACGCCGAGACCGTCCGGGTCGTCGCCCGGCGCGGGCCCGCCCGGATCGTCGAGAACCGCAACGGCTTCGTCATGGCCGCCGCCGGCGTCGACGCCTCCAATACCGCCCCCGGCACCGTCCTCCTCCTGCCCGAGGACCCCGACGCCTCCGCCCGCGCCCTGCGCGCCGCGCTGCAGCGGCTCACCGGGCGGCGGCTCGCCGTGGTCGTCACCGACACCTTCGGCCGGCCCTGGCGCAACGGGCTCACCGACGTCGCCATCGGCGCCGCCGGGCTGTCCGTACTGGAGGACCACCGCGGGCGCACCGACAGCCACGGCAACGAGCTCGTCCTGACCGTCACCGCCACCGCCGACGAACTCGCCGCCGCCGGCGACCTGGTGAAGGGCAAGGCCGGCGGCGTGCCGGTCGCGGTCGTCCGCGGCCTCGGACACCTCGTCACCGCCGAGGACGGCGAGGGCACCCGGCCGCTGGTGCGCCCCGCCGCCGACGACATGTTCCGGCTCGGCACCTCCGAGGCCCTGCGGGCCGCCGTCACCCTGCGGCGCACCGTGCGGGCCTTCACCGACGAGCCCGTCGACCCGGGCGCCGTCCGCCGCGCCGTCGCCGCCGCCGTCACCGCGCCGGCGCCGCACCACACCACGCCGTGGCGGTTCGTCCTGCTGGAGTCCGCCGACACCCGCACCCGGCTGCTCGACGCGATGCTCGACGCCTGGCGCCGCGACCTGCGCGAACTCGACGGCTGGGACGACGCGAAGATCGCCCGCCGCACCGCGCGCGGCGACGTCCTGCGCAACGCGCCCTACCTCGTCGTGCCCTGCCTGGTCATGGACGGCTCGCACGACTACCCCGACCCGCGGCGCGCCGCCGCCGAACGGGAGATGTTCACCGTCGCCGCCGGCGCCGCCGTGCAGAACCTGCTGATCGCCCTCACCGGCGAGGGCTACGGCTCCGCGTGGGTCTCGTCCACCATGTTCTGCCGCGACACCGTCCGCACCGCCCTCGACCTCCCGGACACCTGGGACCCGATGGGCGCCGTCGCGGTCGGCCGCCCCGCCGAAGCACCGCGCGACCGCCCGGAACGCGGCGCGGACGCCTTCATCACGGTGCGGTAGTCAGGGCGACCACCGGTCACCTGCCGAAGCCCTCCGTGTGACGGTCGAAATCGGCCAGGATCGACCCGGCACCGCCCTCGGACGTCGGCATGCCGTCGACTTCGTCGCCCGTCGGACCCGTCCGGAAGGGGCGCACCGACTCGTCGGGCGAGAGTGAACCGAACAGGCCTGCCGGGGGTTCGGCCGTGCTCGCGGCCGGGTCGTCCACGCCGTCGTCCATGGCATCGGCGTATTGGCGGCCTCCGTCAGCGGCCGCGGTGGTCGTTGGGGGTCAGGCGGGGGCCGTAGCGGGGGGCGCGGGCTCCGGTGGCCGTCAGGAGGCGGCAGACGCGGTGACGGTGGGGGCGGTAGGGCTCCAGGAGGGCGAGCATCCGAGCGTCGTCGCTGCGTGGGCGGCCGGCCAGGGCCCAGCCGACCAGGTTCGGCAGGTGGAAGTCGCCGACCGAGACCGCGTCCGCGTCGCCGTTGCTGCGCTGGAGGGTCTCGGCGGCCGTCCAGATCCCGACGCCCGGCACGGCGGTCAGGCGGGCGAAGGCCTCGGCGTGGTCCATCGCGGACGCCTCCTCCAGGCGGGGCGCCAGCCGGACCGCCCGCACGACCGTCGCCGAGCGCTTCGGGTCCACGCCCGCGCGGTGCCACTCCCAGCTCGGGAGGAGCGCCCACTCGCGGGCCGACAGTGCCACCCGCATGCCCTCCGCCGGGCCCGGCGCCGGGGTGCCGAAGTCCCGGAGCAGCGTCCGCCAGGCGCGGTAGGCCTCGTCGGTCGTCACCTTCTGTTCCAGGATCGCCGGGACGAGGGACTCAAGCACCAGGCCCGTCCTGGTCAGCCGCACGCCCGCCGTCCGGCGCTGGGCGTCCCGCAGCGGACCGGGCGGCAGCACCAGGCCCTCCGGGTCGTCCTCGGCCCCGAGCAACGCGGGCAGCCGGTCCAGCAGCCACCCGGCACCCGGGCCCCACGCCCGCGCCTCCACCTCGCCGGCCCCCGGGCGGGACAGCACGCGCAGCGTCCCGGCACCGGCCGGGGTCCGGGACGCCCGCCAGACCGCTCCGTCACCGGTCGTCCGGTACGAGGGGTCGGCCGGGCCGCGGCGCAGCGGGAGCAGCGTGCGGGCCACGTCCAGCGGGAAACCCGGCCGCCAGAGCCGCACCGACTCGCCGCCCGTCACTGCGTCGCCTCCTCCGCCGCCGTCCCCGACCATGGGGATATGAACGATACGCGGCTGCCGGACCTCTCCCCCTCGGACGAGAACGCGGTGCGAGCGCTCTACGACCGGGCCCTCGACGGGTGGAACCGGCAGGACGGCTCGGCATTCGCCGGACCCTTCGCCGCCGACGGCGAGGTGATCGGCCACGACGGCACGCGCCACCGCGGGCGGTCGGCGATCGCGGCCGAACTCGGGCGGATCTTCGCGGACCACGTCACTCCCCGGTACGTGGCCGCCGTACGGCGCGTCCGGGGGCTCGGGCCCGGCGTGGCGCAACTGGACGCCGTCGCGGGGCTCGTACCGGCGGGGGCGGCGGACGTGGTGCCGGAGCTCAACTCGGTGCAGACGGTGATCGCCGTGAACGCGGGGGCGGGGTGGCGGATCGCGCTCCTGCAGACCACACCCGCCCGGTACGACCTCCGGCCGGACCTGGCGGCGGCTCTGACGGAGGAGCTGCGGGGGCTGGTGGGAGGCGACGCGGGGGCGAGGACGCTGAAGACGTGACGGGGAGCGCGAGGCGCTCGAACCGGATGGTCGCCGCGAACACGGGTGTCCGCCACGCCGCCCGGCGCCGGGTCCGGCGCCCCTCCCGGGGTCACACCCGGAGGCCGTAGGCTGGGGCGCACCATGACTGCGCCTTTCGCTGCCGATGCCCGCACCCCCGTCGAGCTGCTGCACGCATACCTGCGAGGTGGCACCCCTTCGGTCGATCCCGCGGCCCCGCTGGTCACCTTCTACGACGACGCCACCGGCGAACGGGTGGAGCTGTCCGCCCGGACGTTCGACAACTGGGTGGCCAAGACGGCCAACCTGCTCCAGGACGAGCTCAACGCCGGTCCCGGCGACCGCGCCGCCCTCCTCCTGCCCGCCCACTGGCAGAGCGCCGTCTGGCTGCTGGCCTGCTGGTCGGTCGGGGTGACGGCGGTGCCGGGCGGCGAGCCGGCCGCCGCCGACCTGGTGGTCAGCGGCCCGGACGGCCTGGAGTCCGCCCACGCCTGCGAGGGCGAGCGGGTCGCGCTGGCCCTGCGCCCGCTGGGCGGCCGGTTCCCGCAGCGCCCGGACGGCTTCCTCGACTACGCCGCCGAGGTGCCCGGCCAGGGCGACCGCTTCGCGCCGTACTCGCCGGTGACCCCGGACGCGCCCGCCCTGGAGACCGGCGTGGACGGGCTGCCGCTGAAGCTGACCGGTGAGCAGACCGTCGCCCTGGCCCGCGAGGGCGCCGTCCGGCTCGGGCTGAACCCGGGCGACCGCGTGATGTCCACGCTGTCGTACGACGACTGGACGGGCCTGGAGGCCGGCCTGCTGGCGCCGCTGGCGGCCGGCGCCTCGGTGGTGCTGTGCCGCAACTCCCGGGGCCTGACGGCCGAGCAGTGGGAGAAGCGGGCCGACTCCGAACGGGTGACACTGCGCCTCGGGTAACCCCCGCCGCCGGCCCGGCGGGTAGGGATCCCTGCCATGGCCGAGGACGACGACACCGCGCACACCCCGACCGACACTCCCCCGGACGCGCCCGGACGCCCCCGTCGGCGCCGGCGGTGGCTGATGATCACCGCTGGCGTCGTCGCGTTCCTGCTCGTGGCCACCGGCGTGCTGCTCTGGATCGCCTACCGCAAGCTCGACGGGAACATCCGCACGGACACGGCCACCGACAAGCTGCTCGCCAGGCTGGAGGCGGAGCGGCCGAGCCGGACCGCCGGGGCCAAGGGCGCCGAGAACATCCTGCTCATCGGCAGCGACGACCGCTCCGGCGCGAACGGCGCCTACGGCGGCGAGGCCGGCACCCAGCGCTCGGACACCACGATCCTGCTGCACCTGGCCGCGGACCGGAAGCACGCGACGGCCGTCTCCGTACCGCGCGACGTCATGGTCACCGTCCCCGCGTGCGAGAAGCCGGACGGCACCCGGAGCAAGCCCGCGCTCATGCAGTTCAACTGGGCGTTCGAACTCGGCGGTCCGGCCTGTTCGATCCGCACCGTCGAGCAGCTCAGCGGCATCCGGATCGACCACTACGTGATCCTCGACTTCAGCGGCTTCAAGTCGATGGTGGACGCGGTCGGCGGCGTCGAGGTGTGCGTCCCGCAGGCGATCCACGACAAGGACGCCAAGCTCGACCTGCCGGCCGGGCGCCAGACCCTCCAGGGCGAGCAGGCGCTCGGCTACGTCCGCGCCCGGGAGAGCCTCGGCGACGGCAGCGACACCCAGCGGATGGGCCGTCAGCAGCAGTTCCTGGCCTCGCTGATCCGCAAGGTGCAGTCGCAGGGCGTCCTGCTGAACCCGGCGAGGCTGTGGCCGGTGCTGGACGCGGCCACCTCCTCCGTCAAGGCGGACGGCGGGCTGTCCTCGCTCGGCGAGCTCTACGACCTCACCCAGGACCTGCGCGGCATCCCCTCGGCGGACGTGGTGTTCCTGACCGCGCCGCGCCGCCCGTACCGCTACGACTCGGACCGGGACGAGTTCGTGGAGCCGCAGACCGGCCAGCTGTTCGCCGCGCTGCGCGACGACCGGCGGATCACCGTCCGGCCGCCCGGCTCGGAGCCCACGCCCACGGCCGGCGCCTCCCCCGCGTCGGACGGGGCCGCCGCGGCCGGGCCCTCGGCCTCGCCGACGGCCGGCGCCTCGCCCGTCTTCGAGGGGCGCACGGCCGACGTGGACGCCTGCGCGCAGCACTGACCACCCTCCGGACTTTACGCTCCGATTACCTGCGTGTGACGGACATCATACCCGGAACAATTCCCCCGTTCGGCTCGTCTACTGTGTCCGGATCGGCCCATCGCCCCGGTGTGCCGCACCACCGTGACCGGCCGGACGTAGGGAATCCCGTGCAGAAGGACAAACCGAAAACCGGTGAGTACAGCGGGCAGGGCCACCGGACGGCGCAGCGGCAGGCGGCCGCCGCCAGGCGCACGCGGCGCCGGCGCCGGACGCTCAAGTGGACGGCCGGGACGGGCGCACTGGTCATGGCAGCCGGCTGCGGCGGGGCGTACTACCTGTACGAGCACTTCAACAACAACCTGACCTCGGTCAAGGTCCAGCTGGGCGACGAGGCCGAGCGGCCCAGGGCGGCCGGGGACGCGCTGAACATCCTGGTGCTCGGCACCGACAGCCGCGAGGGCCTCGGGAGCGACTACGGCGACGCGGGCAGCTCCGGGCACGCCGACACCACGCTGCTCTTCCACGTCGCCAAGGACCGCTCCAACGCGACGGTGATCAGCATCCCGCGCGACCTGATGGTGCCGATCCCGGAGTGCCGGGCGCCGGACGGCAAGTCGATACCCGGCTCCGCGCGGGACATGTTCAACAACAGCCTGGGGCAGGCGGGCCGGGACCCGGGCTGTTCCTGGAAGACCGTCGAGAAGGTCACCGGGATCCGGGTCGACCACTTCGTCCAGGTGAACTTCGAGGCGGTGAAGACGCTGTCCACCGCAGTCGGCGGGGTCGAGGTGTGCGCCGCGAAGGACATCAACGACCCGAAGTCGCACCTGAGGATGACCAAGGGCCGGCACGTCGTCCAGGGCGACGACGCGCTCGCGTTCGTGCGCACCCGGCACGTGGTCGGGACGGGCGGCGACCTCAGCCGGATCCCGCTCCAGCAGCAGTTCATCAGTTCGATGATCCGCAAGGTCAAGGGCGACGACACCCTGACCAGCCCGGCCAAGCTCTACAAGCTCGCGGACGCCGCCACCAAGGCGCTCACCGTCGACTCCGGCATCGGCAGCGTCGACAAGCTCAAGGACCTGGCGCTGGACATCAGCGCGGTGGACACCAAGAACATCACCTTCGCCACCGTGCCGGTGCTCGACGACCCGAAGGACGAGAACCGGGTGATCCTCAAACAGCCGGACGCCGGCCGGCTGTTCTCGATGATCGCGGCCGACCGCTCGTTGACCGAGACCTCGCAGGGCGCCACCGCCGCCCCCGCCGCGCCGGAGACCACGGCCGCGCCGGGCACGCCCGCGGCGCCGGCGGTGGACCCGAAGGACGTCCAGGTGACCGTCCGCAACGGCAGCGGGGCACAGGGACAGTCGGGCGCGACCGTGGACAGACTCAGGGCCAAGGGCTTCACCAAGGCCGCGACGGGCCCCAACGCGCCTGCGGCGGCCACCAGTTCGATCGCGTACCCGGCCGGGCAGGAGGAGGCGGCGACCGCGCTGGCCGCCGCCCTCGGACTGCCAGGCGACGCCGCCCGGCCGGATCCGAAGGCCGCCGCGAAGGGGCCGCTGGTGCTGGTGCTCGGCAAGGACGCCCTCGCGGCGCCCGCCGCACCGTCCGCGGCGCCGGCGGAGGCCCCGGCCGACCTCCAGCGGGTGCAGGCCGACGACACCGACGTGTGCGCGAAGTAGCTTTCCTACGAGGGCTGTTGGAGGCGGGTGAGGATGCCGTCCGCCGCCACGAAGCGGTCGCCGGTGCGGGGGCAGTGCCAGTGCCCCCCGCCGGCGGAACGGAGGGGTTCGCCGGTGCGGCCGACCCACTTGATCCGGCGGGCGGGGACGCCGGCGACCAACGCGTGGTCCGGGACGTCGCGGTGGACCACGGCGCCCGCCGCGACCAGCGCCCAGCGGCCGACCGTCACCCCGGCGACCAGGACGGCCCGGGCGCCGATCGAGCAGCCCTGACGGAGCGTCACTCCTTCGGCGTGCCAGTCGGATCGACGCTTCAGCCGGCCTTCCGGCTCGATCGCGCGCGGGTAGCGGTCGTTGGTGAGGACGACGGCCGGGCCGATGAACACCCCGTCCTCGATCACGGCCGGCTCGTACACCAGCGCGTGGTTCTGCACCTTGACCCGGTCGCCGATGCGGACGCCGGGGCCGATGTAGGCGCCCCGGCCGATGATGCACTCGGCGCCGAGCACCGCGTGTTCGCGCACCTGGGCGAGGTCCCAGACCGTCGTCCCGGCACCGATGGCGGCCCGCTCGTCCACGTCCGCGCTCGGCGCGATGCGCGGGCCGGCCGCGGACCCGCCCTCAACCGTCCCCATGGGGAACGACCTTAGTGCCGTGGGCGGGGTCGCGCGGGCGGATCAGCGCGCGTCGGCGAGGACGTTGTCCGGGGTGGGCGCGGTGCTGCCGATGACCTTGCGGGCCAGCGAGCGTGGCGACGTGAGGAAGCCGAAGCCCCAGCTGAGGTGCATGGTCGCGAGGGCCACCGGGAGCAGCGCCTTCGCCTTGGCGGACAGGCCGCGGCCCTCGACCACCGAGCCGCCGAGGATCCCGAGCAGGTACGCGCCGGGCGCCGCGAGGAACACCGGGTGGACGGCGGCACCGAGCACCAGGCCGAGCGTGACGCCGAGGAAGGCGGCCGGCGGGGCCAGGTAGCGCAGGTTGACCGAGCCGCGGTGGTAGCGGGTGACCACGCGCCGCCAGCGGCCGTAGTCCTTGTACTGCTTGGCGAGGGCGCGGACCGACGGCCGGGGGCGGTAGGTGACCTTGAGCTGCGGGGTGAACCAGATCAGCCCGCCGTCCTGGCGGATGCGGTAGTTCAGCTCCCAGTCCTGGGCGCGGATGAACTCCTCGTTGTAGCCGCCCAGCTTCTCCAGCACCTCGCGCCGGAACACGCCGAGGTAGACGGTGTCCGCGGGGCCGGCCAGCCCGCCGGTGTGGAAGGCGGCGTTGCCGACGCCGATCTTGGAGGTCATCGCGGCGGCGACCGCGTTCTCCCACTCCGTCTCGCCCTCGGCGTGCATGATGCCGCCGACGTTGGCCGCCTCCATCTCGTCCAGCAGGCGGACGGCGGTGGCGACGTAGCCGGGGGTCAGCAGGCCGTGGCCGTCCACGCGCACCACTATCGGGTGGCGCGAGCCGCGGATCGCCGCGTTGAGACCGGCCGGCGTGCGGCCGGTGGGGTTCTCCACGGTCCGGACCCGGGGGTCCTCGGCGGTGAGCTCGGCGGCGATCTCGGCGGTGCGGTCGGTGGACGGACCGAGGGCGATCACCACCTCCATCGGGCCGGCGTACTCCTGCTCCAGGATGTGCCGGACGGCCGTGCGCAGGTGACGTTCCTCGTTGAGCACCGGCATGATCACGGAGACCGCCGGCAGCTCCTCAGCAGCCTTGGTGTTCATCGCCGCCAACCGTACCGGTCAGCGGAGGTAGTGGACGACCGTGAAGGCGGCGAAGCCGAGCAGCGCGATCCGGTTGAGGACGTGCTGCGGACTGCCGAGCCGGTCCGGCAGCCGGACGGACGGCCGCAGGTCGGGCCGGTGGGCGGCGGTGGCGACGGTCCTGGCCAGTTCCCGCGGGTCGCAGCGGTCGCCGAAGTGGCCGGCCAGCCAGGCCGCCGGGCGGCTCGCCACGGTGACGTCCTGGCCGGAGCGCAGTTGGACGGTGAGGGCGTTGCGGTGCACGGCGGCGGCGTTGATCTCCTGCCACCGGAAGACGCGGCTGCGCAGCGTGGTGGCGACCCGCAGGCCGTCCCGGTCGACGACCATCTGCCAGGACAGCGGGCGGGCACAGAAGAGGATCCCGACACAGCCCGTCCAGAGCGGGCGGACCAGGCCGTTCCACCAGCCGTCGGCGTCGAGGAGGACGACGAGCGCGGCGAGCAGGACGGCGGCGGCCGGGCTGGCCGCGGCGCGCAGGACGAACGGCATCTCCCAGCGGCGGGCGGTCATCGGCTCGGTGCCGGGGCCGGGTTCGGGGGCGGCGGCGACCGTCTCGGCGGTCAGCGCGGAGACCGTCAGGTCCGGGTTCCGGTAGCGCCGGCGGTCCCGGCCGAGCCGGGGGTCCCTCGGGGCGGGGGCGACGACGGCGGCGAGCCAGTGCGGCTCGTGCTCCAGCAGGCCGGGGCGGACGAGGAGTTGGCGTTCCGGGCCGTCGGGGCCCTGGTAGAGCACGGCGTCGACGCTCAGCTCGGCGCGGGCGAGGCGGGCGGCGGCTTCGGTGGGCGGGAGGGGGATCCCGGGGTCGTGGTCGTGGTGGTCTTCCTCTTCCCCGTCTTCTTCGTCGTGGATGTCGAGCGCGTAGTCGGGGTAGAGGAAGTCGCCCTCCATGTCCGGGGTCTGCTCGCGCTGCGGCACCCACCCGGGGCCGGTGCCGTCCCCGGCGCCGTACCGGGCCCACCGGTAGCCCTCGTCCTCGACCAGCCGCCACAGCGCGGGCCCGCCCGGCGGGCCGTCCAGCGGCTCCACGAGCAAGTCGCCCCCGCTGTCGGCCCGGACCCGGACGGCGAGCGCGGGGGCGGAGCCCGCGAAGGCGGGCCGCCGGCGCCGGGCCTCGGCCCCGGCGGCGGAGGCGAGCACCAGCAGGCCGGTCAGCGCGACGAGGCCGGCGCCGAAGACGTCCTCCACCGGGCTGTACTCGACGCCGGCGGCGCGGGCCCAGTCGCCGTCCACGAGCAGCGGCACCGCGTCGCCGGGCTGCGGCGGCCGGGCGAAGGTGAGGTCGAGCCCGACGGTGCGTTCGGGGCCGCCACCGGGCGGGCGGTAGCGGACGGTCAGCACGCCGTCCTCGTCGGTGGCGCCGGCCATGCCGGTGACCGCCGTCGCCCGGCCGCGGTGATCGGCCTCCCCGGCCTCCGCCCAGAGCCCGTACAGCGGGATCACCAGCGCGACGGCCAGCAGCACGGCACCGAGCGCGCGGCGCACCACGGGCGGGCGGCCGGGGGTGACGGGCGACGGAGCGCCCGCGGCGGTCCACGGGTACGGGACGGGCGGGGCCATCAGCTCGTCGAGGTCCTGGCGGGCGCGGCGGCGGCCGAGTTCGGCGCCGATCAGCACGACGGACAGCAGGACGTGCACCAGGACCGCCGTCCAGCGGCCGGCGGTGGTGACCAGTCCGTCCGGGACGTACCAGAGCACCGCGAGGACGGCCGGCGGCACCAGCGCCCGGGCGCGGACCCGGGCGAGCAGCAGGATCGTCTCGGCGATCACCGACCAGGCGGCGATCTCGTCGCCCCAGGTGTCGGCGCAGATGCCGGCGGCGTTGCAGTGCGTGCCGGTCGGCTCGACGGCGGTGGCGAAGGCCACGAAGGCGATCGGGACCAGGGCGAGCCAGCGGCTGTCGAGCCGCCGGAAGCGGTGGGCGGCGCGCCAGCGGTCGGCGGCGGCCGTGGTGAGGGGCGCGGCGCTGGGCAGGGGCGGGGCGTCCGGGGCGACCATCGGACGATCATCCCAGCCCGGTGGGTGCGGGGACGCCGCAGGGGGCGGGGGGTGCTTGGCCCCCCGCCCCCCCCCCCCCCCGACCCCCCGCACCCCCCCCTTTAACCCCCGACCCCCCCCCCCCGTCAGTCCGTCGCGATGGCCGCGAGGACGTTCATGCGCCCGGCCCGGAAGGCCGGGAAGAGGGCCGCGAACAGGCCGATCACCACGGAGGAGACCAGCGTCACGGCGATCGTGGTGGTCGGGACGGAGAGCGTGTCCAGACCCTGGTCGCGCAGCACCTGCTGGGCGGTGACGCCCCAGGCGAGGCCGAGCACCGTGCCGAGGACCGCGCCGAAGACCGCGATCACCACGGACTCCAGCCGGATCATCCGGCGCAGCTGGCGGCGGGAGAGCCCGATCGCCCGCAGCAGGCCGATCTCGCGGGTCCGCTCGACCACCGACAGCGCCAGGGTGTTGACGACGCCGAGCACGGCGACCGTGATCGAGAGGCCGACCAGCCCGTAGATCAGGTAGAGCAGGGTGTTGACCTGGGACTGGACGAGCTCCTTGTAGCCGGCCTGGTCCTTGACGGTCAGCTGCGGGTACTCCTTGAGCGCGTCCTGCAGGGCGGTCAGCGTCTTGGCGACGTCGGCGCCGGAGGCCGCCTTGGCGTAGAAGACCCGGTCGACGGGCTGGTCGGCGGCCGGGACCACCTTGGCCATGGTGGCGGTGTCGACGAAGGAGGCGTCGCCGTAGAGCGACTTCTTGCCGAACACCACGCCGACCGTCAGCTGCTGGGTGTGCCCCTTGCCGTAGGTCACGGTGACGGTGTCGCCGACCTTGAGGCCGTTGTCCTTCGCGAAGTTCTCACCGATGCCCAGCGAGCCGCGGGCGATCGAGTCGGCCGTGCCGGAGGCGACCGGGAGGTGGAAGTCCGTGCCGAAGAAGCTCGGCGGCACGGCGGCGATCCCGGCCTTCTTGCTCTTGCCGTCGGCGAGCTGGACCTTCGCGTCGAAGTCCTTCTCGGTGGTGACGTGGTCGATGCCCGGGGTCCTGCGGACCGCGTCCGTCATCTCGGCGGTGATCGGCGCACCGCCGCCGCGGACGATGTAGTCCACGCCCACCGAGCGGTCGATCTGCGCGCTGGCCGAGGTGACGGCCGAGGCGCTGAACACCGAGGAGCCGATCACCAGCGCCAGGCCGATCATCAGCGCGGCGGCGGTGGCGCCGGTGCGGCGCGGGTTGCGTGTCGCGTTGCGCTGGGCGAGCTTGCCGGACGGGCCGAACAGGGCCGGCAGGAGGGCTCCCAGCACCCTGATGACGGCGGTGGCCAGCAGCGGGCCGAGCACCACGAAGCCGATCAGGGTCAGCAGCACGCCGAGGCCCAGGTACTGCCCGCCGGTCGCCGCCTTCTCCGCCTTCGCGGCGAGCACCAGCAGACCGCCGCCGCCCAGGGTGAGGACGAGGCCGAGGACCGTACGGACCGCGTTGGCCCGCGCCTCGGCCGGGGTGCCGTGGTCGCGCAGGGCGGCCATCGGCGCGATCCGGCTGGCCCGGCGGGCCGGGATCCAGGCCGCGACGACGGTGATCAGGATGCCGACCGCGTACCCGGCGACGAAGACGTCCGGGCCGATCTGCAGGTCGCTCGCCTTGAGGTCCATGCCGATCGCGTTCATCAGCTGGATCAGGCCGACCGCGATGCCGAGGCCGGCCCCGATGCCGAGGGTCGAGCCGAGCACGCCCAGGATCAGCGCCTCGGCCAGCACCGAGCCGTTGACCTGGCCGCGGCTGCCGCCGATGGCGCGCAGCAGGCCGATCTCCCGGGTGCGCTGGGCGACCAGCATCGAGAAGGTGTTGATGATCAGGAAGCCGCCGACGAGCAGCGAGACGCCGGCGAAGCCGAGCATCGCGTACTTCATGAAGTCGAGGCCGCTGCCGATGCTCTTGTTGTTCTCGTCCTTCTGCTCGGCCGCGGTCTTG
The DNA here is from genome assembly GCF_042751525.1 of Kitasatospora sp. NPDC059408. Lineage (NCBI taxonomy): Bacteria > Bacillati > Actinomycetota > Actinomycetes > Kitasatosporales > Streptomycetaceae > Kitasatospora > Kitasatospora sp. NPDC059408. Next base: position 40,928 of record NZ_JBHYWI010000044.1, on the reverse strand, counting down.
ACCTGGTAGCCGCCGCCCAGCTTGGCGAGGGTGTCGGTCTTGAGCTGCGCGTCGCTGCGGCTGCCGTCGCCGAAGGCCTCGACGGAGGTGTAGGCCGCCTCGCCGAGCAGCACCTGCTGCGCGGTCGGGGTGTCCAGGAAGGCGAGCGCCGCCCCCGGGTTGGTGGTGGTGAAGGTCGCGATGCCCGCGATGGTGAACTCGTGCTTGCCGCTCGCGTTGTCGACCCGCACCTTGCCGCCGAGGCCGAGCTTGGCCTTCTTCGCGGTGTCGGCGTCGAGCACCAGCTCGCCCGCGTTCTGCGGCACGTGGCCGGAGGTGATGCGCACCGGGTTGCGCGGCGTGTCCGCCCAGTTGCCGACCAGGGTCGGGGCGCCGCTGGTCGGGCCGATCAGCTTGTTGGTGGCCGGGTCGACCAGGATCGCGTCGCCGACCATGACCTGGCCGACGGCCGTCTTCACGCCGGGCACCGCGGCGACCTGCTGGGCGAGCGCGACCGGGAGCACCGGCGGCTTGTCGCCGGGCTGCTGCTGGTCGTCCTCGGCCGGCTTCGGCGGCTGGACCGAGACGTCCGAGGCGGTCGCGGCGAAGAGCTTGTCGAAGGTGCTGGTCGCGGTGTTGGAGAAGACCAGGGTGCCGGAGACGAAGGCGACCGACAGCACGACGGCTATCAGGGAGAGCGCCATCCGGCCCTTGTGGGCGAAGAAGCTCCGCAGTGACGTCTTGAGGATCATGATGCGTCGTCCCGCCCGCTCAGCTCGTGCGCTTGCCGTCGAAGCGGCGCATGCGCTCCAGGACGGAGTCGGCGGTCGGGGAGTGCATCTCGTCGACGATCACGCCGTCGGCGAGGAAGAGCACGCGGTCCGCGTACCCGGCGGCGACCGGGTCGTGGGTCACCATGACGATGGTCTGGCCGAGTTCGTCCACCGAGCGGCGCAGGAAGGTCAGCACCTCGGCGCCGGCCCGGGAGTCGAGGTTGCCGGTGGGCTCGTCGCCGAAGATGATCTCGGGGCGGGCGGCCAGGGCTCTCGCCACCGCGACGCGCTGCTGCTGGCCGCCGGAGAGCTGGGTCGGGCGGTGCTTGAGCCGGCCGGCCAGGCCGACGGTCTCCACCACCTGGGCCAGCCAGGCCTCGTCGACCCTGCGGCCGGCGATGTCCATCGGGAGCGTGATGTTCTCCAGCGCGTTCAGCGTGGGCAGCAGGTTGAACGCCTGGAAGATGAAGCCGATCTTGTCCCGGCGAAGCCTGGTCAGCTGCTTGTCCTTGAGGCCGGTGATCTCGGTGCCGCCGATCCGGATCCGCCCGCCGCTGACCGTGTCGAGGCCGGCCAGACAGTGCATGAGGGTCGACTTGCCGGAACCGGAGGGGCCCATGATCGCGGTGAAGCGACCGCGCTGGATGTCGACGTCGACCGCGTCCAGCGCGGTGACCTTGGTCTCGCCCGCGCCGTACGCCTTGGTGACCTGGCGGGCCGAGGCGGCGACGGCGGACTCGCCGCCGGGAAGCTGGTGGTCGAACACGGCTGCTGCTGCCGTCGTCACTGGAGTCTCCTAAGGAATGGCCCACCCGTTGGCCCCCAGCCTGGTCGTCCCCACCTGTCCGGCGACATGGTGGAAGCGGTAGTCCTCGACCGGGGGTTGTCCCCACCCTGCCCGGCGCACCGGGCCGCCGCCCCGAGGAAATCGGGCCGGCTCCGGACGGGCGGGGATGTATGAACCACGTTAGGAGCGGCGGACGGAGCGCTCGTCCTCCGCCGGGATGAAGCGGGCCAACGGGAGTTGTACGGGGTGCGGCGGCCCTCCCCCTAGGGGTCGCCGCGGCCCTTCTCGGGGACGCCCCGTACGGGCCCCCGGCCGCGACTCGTCAGCCGGCCAGGGCGGGGGCGGCGAGCCGCTCCAGCGCCACCGCGAAGCCGTCGACGACGGGGGCGAGCAGCGCCTCGGTCTCGCGCTCGACGACGGTCGTCCCGTCCTCGCCGGCGGTGACGTGGCGGTCGAGCACGAACCAGCCCTGGGTGACGTGGCCGGCGCCCATCGAGCTGAGGACCGGGCGCAGCGCGTAGTCCACGGCGAGGACGTGCGCGGGCGAGCCGCCGGTGGCGAGCGGCAGGACGGCCTTGCCGGCGAGCGCGTACTGCGGCAGGACGTCGAGCAGGGCCTTCAACAGGCCGGAGTACGCGGCCTTGTAGACGGGGGTGCCGATCACGACGCCGTCGGCCCGGGCGAACAGCTCGACGGCGGCGGCGATCTCGGGATGGTCGAAGTCGCCCGAGAGCAGGGCGTGCGCGGGCAGGTGGCGGGCCTCGAACGGGATCACGTGGTGGCCGCGGGCCGCGAGCCACCCGTCCACGTGGCGCAGGAGGCGGGTGGTGCGGGAGGTCGCGGACGGGGAGCCGGAGACGGACAGGACGGTGGCCATGGGTTCACCTCTGCGGGAAGCGGGGACGACGCGGTGCGGCGGCGCTGCCGCTGCGGCGGAGCGGCGGTGCTTCCGCCGCCCGGGGAAAGGGAGTTGGGGAATTCGACGGGGCGCGCGTCAGCCACGACAGAGCGAACGGGACACACGCTTGAGGTCGACGTGCCGCCGACGCGTGAGGGTCCTTCGCTGATCCATGCCAAAAATGCAAACACGGCGTGTTCGGGGCGGTCAAGAATCGTTTCGGCAGGTGAACGCCGGAGTGGGACGGATCACTCCGGCGAGCCGGTGCCCGCACGGGCGTGCGCACGCGCGGAAGTTGCGGCGGAACGATCCGGCACGTGCATCAAAACTGCTACAAGAGGCCTGGTGGAGCCCCCGGGGGGAGTCAGGCCGGACGCCTTCGGGCATCCTCGTCCACATGAACACGTGGCAGGAGGGCCGCCCGAGCGGCGGCGGGAACCCGTACAACGGCGGGACCCCGTACGGCGGCGGCGACGGGGGCGGCGCGTACGGGCGCAGCGGGGGCGGCACGTCGGCCGAGCCGCCGCTGCCGGCCGGGCTGAACCCGCGCGGGCCGGGCGCCCCGGCGCCGCGCCGGCCCGAGCCCTCCCGCACCGGCGGCGTCCCGCCGCAGGGCCCCGGCCGGCCCGACGGTCCCGGCCGCCCCGGTGGTCCGGGCGGTCCGGGTGGCCCTGGTGGTCCGGGCGCCCCCGGCGGCACCCGCCCGTCCGTGCCGGGCCCCGCCGGGCGCAGGGGCTGGTCGAAGGGCCGGATCGCCAAGTGGACGGTCTTCGGCCTGCTCGTCGCGATCATGGTGACGGCCGTCTCCACCTACTTCTGGGCCGACTCCAAGATCAACCACGACAACGTGCTCGCCGACTACCCCGGCCGCCCGGCGGCCGGCAAGGGCACCAACTGGCTGATCGTCGGCTCGGACAGCCGCGAGGGCCTCACCGACGCCCAGGAGGAGAACCTCCACACCGGCCACGACGTCGAGGGCAAGCGCAGCGACTCGATGATGATCCTGCACGTCGGGGACAACGGGAACACCCTGCTGAGCGTGCCGCGCGACTCCTGGGTGCCGATCCCGGAGTACAAGACCAGCAGCGGCAAGACCCTCAAGGCCACCAACTCGAAGATCAACTCGGCCTTCGCCAACGGCAACGGCCGACTGCTCGTCCAGACCATCGAGCTGAACACCGGCATCCGCATCGACCACTACGCCGAGATCGGCTTCTCCGGCTTCGTCGGCATCGTCGACGCGGTCGGCGGCGTGCAGATGCACATCGACCAGGACATCAAGGACCGGGACTCCGGCCTCGACCTCAAGGCCGGCGACCAGACCCTCAACGGCACCCAGGCCCTCGCCTTCGTCCGCCAGCGCCACCAGATGGCCGACCAGGACCTCGGCCGGATGCGCAACCAGCAGAAGTTCCTCGCCGCCCTGGCCCACCAGGCGGCCTCCCCGGGCACGCTGCTCGACCCGTTCACCTTCTACCCGCTGGTCGACGCCGGCCTCGGCACGCTGATCGTCGACAACGACACCGGCCTCACCGACCTCGGCTCGCTCTTCCTCGCGATGAAGGACGTCAACGGCGGCAGCGGCAAGACGCTGACCATCCCGATCTCCAACCCGGACTTCCGCACCAACACCGGGGAGTCGGCGGTCAAGTGGGACTCCGCCAAGGCCAAGCAGGTGTTCGACGCCTTCAAGAACGACACCCCCGTGCCGGACGTCAAGTAGCGGACCCGCCCGCCGCTCCACCGCCGCCACCGCCGCCACCGCCTCCTGGGCCGCCTGGGCCAGGAGGCGCTCGCGTTCTCCGGGACGGACGTGCCGGCCGCCGCCGGCCGCGCCCCTACCGGCCGATCGGCTGCAGGCCGGTCACGTACTCCGGGAAGCGCACCAGCCACTCCCCCTCGCCGGCGCCGGCGCCCCCGGCCTCGGTCGGGCCCGAGTAGCCGTAGTGGATCTCCCGCGCGCGGCCGCCGTCCACCCAGCGGGCGTCCGCCAGGTGCACGGCGAGGGCGGCCGGGTGCTGCGGATCGGGGCGTTCGAGGACGAGCTCGTGCTCGGTCTCGCCGGGGCGGAAGGCGACCACCGTCTCGCTGGTGCGGCGGCGCGGGCGCCCGCCCGCCCGGTACGTCCAGTACGCGGCGACAGTGACCGTCAGCGTGCCGTCCGGGCTCCCCGGCTCCGGGCGGACGTACTCCTCGTCGGGCACCCACCGCGCGTGGTGGCGGATGTCGTCCGGGCCGCGCCGCTCGTCCCAGCGCACCCAGTAGCTCGCCACCCGCTTGACCGTCATCACCTCGCGCGAGACGCGGACCGGGACGCGCGCCGGATTGGCCGGCTCGCCCGCCGCGAGGGAGACCACGGTGACCTGCTCGTACGTCACCTCGGCGTCGTCGAGGCCCTGCCCCATCGCTTCCATCGGCTGCTCCATCGGTGAACCACCTTGGCGGAGAGTGGAGTTGAGCGCGGCTCGGCCGCGCGAGGAGAGCCTACGGCGACCGCACGGACACCCGGAGTGATTGTGTGATTCCGGCCCGGACGGCCGGGGCCCGGCGCTACCCTGCCCCCCGTGGACGAACGAAGCGGCACCGGAGCGCTCCTGGGGCGCGGGCGGACGGCCGACGTCTTCGCCCTGGACGGACACCGGGTGCTGCGCCGGTACCGGGACGGCAGCGACGCGTCCGGCGAACTCGCCGTGATGCGGCACCTCGCGGAGCACGGCTACCCGGTGCCCGGGGCGAGCCCCGGGGCCGCGCCCGGCGAACTCGTCCTGGAGCGCCTCACCGGCCCGACGATGCGCGACGCCCTCGTGGCGGGCGAGCTCGCGCCCGGAGCGGCCGGCGAACTGCTGGCCGGGCTGCTGCGGCGGCTGCACGCCGTCCCGGCCCGCACGGGCACCGACCCGGCGCACCGGATCCTGCACCTCGACCTGCACCCGGAGAACGTGCTGATGACGCCGCGCGGGCCGGTGGTGATCGACTGGGCGACGGCCGCGGAAGGCCCGCCCGCCCTGGACACGGGCACGTCGGCGCTGATCATGGCGGAGGTCGTGCTCACGCTGCCCGCCGGCCTCGCGACGGCCGCCCGGGCCGTGCTGGCGGCGCTGGTGCGGCACCTCGGCGGGCCGGGCGACCTCCCCGCCGCCCGGGCCCGCCGGGCCGCCAACCCGACCCTGGACGCGGCGGAGGTGGCCCGGCTCGACGCGGCGGAGGCGCTGGCGCTCGGCGTGGCCGGCCCGGAGGGGCGCAGCGGGCGGCCGGAGCGGCCCTGACGCCCTCGGCCCCACCGGCGCCGCTGCGCGGGCACAGCCCGCGCAGCGGTAGACCTTCGGGCGTCAGCGCGGGCCCTGCGGGACGCGGTCCAGCGCGATCCCGAAGTGGGTGCGATAGGCCGCCAGGGCCTCGTCGTCGGTGAGCGTCAGCTCGCTGCGCTCGCCGGCCGGGGTCGTGGTGATCAGGCGGTTGCCGGCGATGGTCGCCCGGCCGCCGTCGGCGGTGAGCATCGAGCAGGTCGTCGAGCGGGTGAACGGGGAGTCCGGCGAGGTGGTCTGCCACCAGCAGGTCGGGCGGAAGTCGGCGAGCTCGTACGGGCGCAGTCCCAGGCGGTACTGCGGCGTGCCGTCCAGGAGGACGTCCAGGTCTCCGTGCGCGCCGGCCGGGACGAGGGTGAACGTGCCGTGGGCGTCGGCCTGTTCGCCGCGTCCGTCGAGCCGCAGCGGGCCGCGGCTGAAACGCCCGAAGCCGACGTCGACCAGCCACGGCTCGTCGAGGTCCACCCGCAGCGCGAGGTGGTCGAACGGCGGTCCCGGCCGCTCGCCGTCGAAGACACGGGCGGCCAGCAGGCTCACCCGGTAGCCGAGCGAGCCGAGCAACTCGGCGAAGAGGCCGTTGAGTTCGTAGCAGAAGCCGCCGCGCCGGGCGGTCACGACCTTCGCCACCAGGGCGTCCGGGTCGAGGACGACGGGCTCGCCGAGGTGGATGCTCAGGTTCTCGAACGGGACGGCCCGCAGGTGCGCGAGCTGGAGCCGGGCGAGCGCCTCCGGGGACGGCGCGCCGGGCTCGGGGAGCGCGATGCGGTCGAGGTAGGCGGACCGCTGGGCGGCGGTGAGGCCGCCGTACGGCTGCTCGGTGCGTGGCGCGTGATCCATCCGGCCATTCCACCCGGACGCGGGCCGGTCGGCCATCGTCCATTGGTCCTACGCCCTCGGCCCCACCCCCACTGCCGCTGCGCGGGAAGTCGGGCCGACCGACTTCCCGCGCAGCGGGCGGAAGAGCTAGCCCGCGTAGCGGTAGACCTTCGAGTCCCGGGCCTGGAAGCCGGCCCGTTCGTAGAGGCGGTTCGCGGCCTCGCGGGACGGCCGGGACGTCAGATCCAGGGTCCGGGCGCCGGCCTCGCGCGCCAGCCGCACGGCCTCGTCGGTCAGGGCCGCGCCGACGCCCTTGCCGCGCGTCTCCGCGTCGACGACCACGTCCTCGATCCGCGCCCGCAGGCCGGACGGGAGCGGGGACAGCACCAGGGTCAGCGTGCCGACGATCACCCCGTCGAGGCGGGCGACCAGCAGCGTGTTGGAGTCGCAGGCCACCAGGTGGGCCAGCGCCGCGTGGTCCAACGGCTTGGCCGAACCGGACAGCTGCGGGAGCAGGCCGGCGAACGCGGCCACCAGCTCGTCGGTCGTCTCCCGGACGACCTCGACATCAAGACTCATGCGCCCACCTCGCTGCGCTCGGCGGGGGCATTCGCCCACACGCACCTCTCGACCATTCGCTCGCTCATGGCGCTGGACCCTAGCCGCGCCGTCCCTCGGGTGCGCCGCTTTCCGGCGCACTGGTCGCGACGCGCGGGTGAACTGGCCGAATTCCGTTGCAGTAACGGCCAGTTGATCACCGCCCCACTCCGCCCTCACAGCGCGCGGGCCGCCGCCCTGAACCGGTACGCGGTGGCGGACGGGTCCTGCGCCGCGAACAGCACGGCGAGCAGGTGGTCGACGGCGGCGGCGTCCAGGATCCGCAGCAGCGTGGTGAGTTCGGCCTCCGGCGCGTCCGCGAGGAGCTCGTCCGCGCCGGCGAGGACGACGAGCACCCGGGGCGGCGGCCGGTCCGGCTCCCCGGCGGGGTGGAGGACGTCGCCCAGGCACTCCTCGAAGGCGTCCCAGTTGTGGCCGAAGTACGCGGGGAAGTCGAGGGCGCGCGCCCAGGCGGTGAGCAGGCCGGCCTTGGTACGGCACTCGCCGCCGTCGATCGCGACCCGGCGGACGTCCCCGGCGGGGACGCGGGCCAGGCCCGCCCACGGGTGCCCGGGGAACAGGTCCCACCGGGCCCCGGCGAGCAGTCTCTCCGGTGGGCTGGGGTGCGTCACGACGGTAGCTCTACCGCCCCGCCCGCCGGCGCCGGACGCCGCCGCGCCGGGGGCTCACCCGGCCGGCCGACGGGTCCGGTGCGGCAGCGCCCCGGCATGCGGGAACGCGTCCGGACGGACGCCCGGAAACGCCACCGCCCCGAGTGGGAAGTCGGCGGATCCGACTTTCCACGACGGGGCGGTACGCGGTACCGGGTCGGCCGGGCGGGAGCCCGGCCACGCGCCGGTGATTACTCGACGATGCCGGACTTGGCGATGGTGACCTTGGCCGAGGTGCGGCCGCTCTGCGAGCCCTTGGACTCGATGAGCTTCACGATGTCCATGCCCTCGACGACCTCGCCGAAGACGACGTGCTTGCCGTCCAGCCAGTTGGTGGCGATGGTGGTGATGAAGAACTGCGAGCCGTTGGTGTTGCGGCCCGCGTTGGCCATCGAGAGCTGGCCGGCCTTGGTGTGCTTGATCTCGAAGTTCTCGTCCGCGAACTTCTCGCCGTAGATGCTGCGGCCGCCGGTGCCGTTGTGGTTGGTGAAGTCACCGCCCTGCAGCATGAAGTCGGGGATGACGCGGTGGAAGCCGGAGCCCTCGTAGCCGAAGCCGTTCTGGCCGGTGGCGAGCTCGCGGAAGTTGCGGGCGGTGACCGGGACGACGTCGTCGTACAGCTTGAAGACGATCCGGCCGGCGGGCTCGTCGTTGATCGTGATGTCGAAGAAAACGTTGGAAGCCATGCAGGGATCATGGCACGACCGACGCTCCGACGCGCGACACCCCCGACGGTCCGGCGCCACCTCGGTGTCGTCCCGTACCGCCCCGCCGCACCGGGCACGGACGTTACGATCGGGGTCGGCTTCGAGCGGGGCGGGCGTTCGATCGCGACGACGGGGTGGGCGGCATGCGGATCGGTGAACTGGCCCGGCGCACGGGCGTGAGCGAGCGCTCCCTGCGCTACTACGAGAAGCAGGGCCTGCTGGCCCCCGACCGCACCCTGGGCGGGCACCGGGACTTCCCGGACGGCGCGGTGGACCGGGTCATCCTCATCCAGGAGCTGTTCGCGGCCGGACTGCACAGCCGCAAGATCTACGAGATCCTCCCCTGCATGCGGGACGCCGACGGCGGCCCGAACGAGATCGCCACCCCGCTGCTGGTCGAGGAGCTCACCGCCGAGCGGGAGCGGATCGACCGGATGATCGCCGACCTGGTCCGCTCGCGCGAGGTCCTGGACGAGGTGATCCAGACCGCCTCCGGCCGCCCGGCGCTCGGCCCGGCCGGGCGCGGGGCGCGCTAACGGGTCCCGTCCGGCGTCCGGTCGGGCCGGGGCTCCTTCAGCTTGCGCCAGACCGTCTCCAGCGCGGCGATGTCGGCGTCGTCGAGCCGGTCGTCGAAGGCCGGCGCGAGCACCGCCCGCCGGGTCGCGTCGGCCTCGGCGAACGCGGCCCGGCCCTGCTCGGTCAGTTCGATCCGCACCGAGCGGGCGTCCGAGTCGGAGGCCGAGCGGGCCACCAGTCCGCGCCCGGCGAGGGCGTCGACCACCCGGGACACCTGGCTGCGGCTGAGCATCGTCTTCGCCCCGAGGTCGGAGGCGGCGACCGGCTCCCGCTGCCCGTTGAGCCACAGCATCACCTCGAACCAGGACAGCGGCAGCCCGTGGACCCGGGCGAGCTCCCGGTCCACCCGGGCGGCCAGCGTGGCGCCGGCCCAGACCAGCCCGTAGAAGGCGTGATCGCGCTCCGGCAGCGGGCCCAGGGTGAGGTCGGCACGGTTCATGCCGTTCATCGTACCGAGTTGCGTGCGCATGCACAGATTCCCGGCGCGGCACCGACGCGGTCGGTAGCATCACCGGCATCGGGCGCCCGCACACGGCGTACGACCGGGGAGGGACGAGGCGATGGACGACACGGCCGGCCGGATCGGGGTCTACCTGGCGCACCCGCGGCCGGGCAGCTTCAACCACGCGCTGCACGACGCCGTCGTGGCCGAACTGCGCGGGCGCGGCTGCGACGTGCGCGCCCACGACCTGTACGCGGAGGGGTTCCCCGCCCTGCTCACCGCCGAGGAGACCGGCACCGTCAACGCCGCCGACGCGCCCGCCGACCCGCAACTCGCGTTGCACCGCGCCGAAGTGGCCACCCTCGACGCCCTCGTCCTGATCCACCCCAACTGGTGGGGCATGCCGCCCGCCGTCCTCACCGGCTGGGTGCAGCGCGTGCTCGCGCCCGGCGTCGCGTACAAGCTCGGCACCGCCGACGGCGAACCCGCCGGGCTGCTCCGGGCCGGCCGGGCCCTGGTCCTCAACACCTCCGACACCCCGGAGGAGCGCGAGCGCACCGAGTTCGGCGATCCCCTCCAGCGGATCTGGGCCGCCTGCGTCCTCCCGTACGTCGGCGTCACCGACGTCCGCCGGACGGTCTTCCGCACCGTCACCGACGCCCAGGCCCCGACCCGTGCCGCCTGGCTCGACCAGGCCCGCGCCGAGGCGGCGGCCCTCCTGCGGTGACCGCGCGGGCGCGGTGACACGATGGGCGGATGCTCCTCGAAGACTCCTCGCACCGGCTCGACCTGCGGCCGCGCAGCTACCAGTTCGGGACGGCGCGCGGTGAGGGCTACGACGACAACTGGCTGGTGATCGCCGGCGCCGTGGCCGTGCCCGAGGGGGCGTGGCGGTTCGTCGAGGCGTGCCTGACCACCTGGGAGGCGCGGGAGATCTCGCGGTGGCTGCGGGCCGCCGCCGACCCGGCCCGCGGCCCGGGTGCGCTCGACTTCACCGAGCCGCTGCTGACCTTCGGCCTCGCCGAGGAGCAGCCCGCGGACGGGCGGCGGCTGGTGCGGGTCCGCTTCGCGCTGGAGGCCGCGCCGCCGTGGGTGGACCTCGACGCCGAGGAGGCCGAGGACGAGGACGCCGAGGACGACGACAGCGACGGGGACGGGGGCGACGTGTGGCCCGGCCACACCGCCGAGTTCCTCCTCGCCCCCGCCGAGCTCCGCGCGGCCGCCGACGCCTGGGACGCCGAGCTCGCGCCCTTCCCCGAGCGCTGAGCCCCGGCCCGGCCTCAGGCCGGGTCCAGCTCCAGCTCCAGCTCCGCCACCGCGTCGTCGCCGCTCGTCTCGCCGGTCGGCCGGAAGCCCAGCCGGGCGTAGAACTCGGCGGGACCGTGCGGCCCGGGGTGGTACGTGACGGTGACGCGGGTGCCGCCGCGGCGGCGGACCTCCGCGCACACCTGCTCCACCGCGAAGCGCCCGTAGCCGCCGCCCTGCCGGTCGGCGTCGACGAGCAGGCGCCAGAGGCCCGAACGCGGCCGGTCCCCCGCCTTGTCGGGGTAGAACGTGATGTCGAAGAAGGCCATCACGAACCCGACCATCCGCTCGCCGTCGAAGATCAGCCGGGGCCACGCGGTGTCGCCGTGGACGTACGCCTCCGCGAGCGACTTCACCACCGATGCCACCAGCCCCTCCTGGTCCGGCCGCACCCGCAGGGCGAGGGCGGCGTCGAGGTTGGCCGGGGTGACGGGTTCGAGGCGCAGGTCGGAGGACATGGCCGTCAGCCTACGAAGCGAACGGCCCCGCGTCGCCCGGATTTCGGCCGGCCCCGGCGTCAGCGCGTGAACACCAGCGAGACGTTGTGCCCGCCGAAGCCGAACGCGTTGGTGAGCGCGACCGGCACGGCCCCGGTTCGCGGCGCGCCCGCGACGACGTCGAGCTTCACCGCCGGGTCGAGCCGCTCCAGGTTGGCGGTGGCCGGCACGACCCCCTCCCGGACGGCGAGGACGGCCGTGAGGGCCCCGAGCGCGCCGGCCGCCCCGAAGAGGTGCCCGGTGAGCGACTTGGTGGCGGTCACGGCCGGGTGCAGCCCGATCGCCTCGGTGACCGACTCCGCCTCGGCGAGGTCGCCGATCTGGGTGGAGGTCGCGTGGGCGTGGACGAGGGCGACGTCCTGCGGGGCGAGCCCCGCCTCGGCCACCGCGCGCCGCATGGCCCGGACCTGGCCCTCGGCCGCCGCCGCGGTGATGTGGTGGGCGTCGGAGGTGACGGCCGCGCCGGCCAGGGCGGCATGCGGGCGGGCGGCCCTGGCGGCGGCGAACTCGGCGCGTTCCAGGACGAGGACGACCGCGCCCTCGCCGATCACGAAGCCGTCCCGGTCGACGTCGAACGGCCGGGAGGCCCTGGTGGGCTCGTCGTTGCGGGTCGAGTGGGCCTTGGCCTGGGCGAAGCCGGCCATCGGGAGCGGGCAGATGCAGGCCTCGGCGCCGCCGGCGACGACGACGTCGGCGCGGCCGAGCCGGATCAGGTCGAGGCCGAGGGCGATCGCCTCGGCGCCGGAGGCGCAGGCACTGACCGGGGTGTGCGCGCCGGCCCGCGCGCCGAGCTCGATGCTGACCCACGCGGCCGGGCCGTTGGCCATCAGCATGGGCACGGTGTGCGGGGAGACCTTGCGGACGCCGGAGGCCTCCAGCACGTCGTCCTGCGCGAGCATGGTGACCGCGCCGCCGGTGCCCGTGCCGATGACGACGGCGAGGCGCTCCGGGTCGACCTCCGGGGAGCCCGCGTCGGCCCAGGCCTGCCGGGCGGCGATCAGCGCGATCTGCTCGCAGCGGTCCAGCCGCCGGGCCTGGACGCGGTCCATCACCTCGGACGGCTCGACCTTCAGCCGGCCGGCGATCCGGGCGGGCAGGTCCGCGGCCCAGGCGTCCTCGATGGCCGCGATCCCGGACTGCCCGGCCAGCATCGCGGCCCAGGTCGAGGGGACGTCCCCGCCGAGCGGCGTGGTCGCCCCGAGACCGGTGACGACCACGTGGCCGGCGCCGGCGGCACCGCTGTCGGCATTCATGAAATCTTTCCCCCTACGTTTATTGAGAGGCCACAAATCGAAACCGCCCTCCGTGCCGATGGGCCCGGAGAGCGGTCGAACCCTGTGCCACTCTGACAGGGGATTGAGGGATCTTCAGAGGCTGGAGAGCACCGATTCGGGTACGGCCCCTTTGTAGGTTTCCTTTAGTTTGCGAGGTCGGCGAAGTCCGTCCCGCGACCGACCGCCTCCCACGCCTCGGCCTCCTTGCGGGCACGGTCGAGCTGCCCCAGGACCCCGTCGACGGCGTCACTGCCGAGCGCGAGCCGCAGCGGCGTGTGCTCGGCGTCCAGGGCGGCGAGGATCGCCGCGGCGGCCTTGGCCGGATCCCCGGGCTGCTTGCCGTCGGAGTCCGGCAGGCCGGTGCGGACCGGGCCGACGACCGGGTCGTAGGCGGCGATCGGGGTGGCGTGCGCGAGGGCGCCGCCGCCGGCGAAGCCGGTCCGGAACGCACCCGGCTCGACGATCAGCACCTTCACCCCGAACCCGGCGACCTCCTGCGCCAGCGCCTCGGACAGCCCCTCCAGCGCGAACTTGGTGGCCGAGTACGCCCCCACCCCGGGGAACGAGAACCGCCCGCCCATGCTGCTCATCTGCACGACCGCCCCCGAGCCCTGCGCCCGCAGGTGCGGCAGGACGGCCCGGGTGAGCGCGGCCGGCCCGAAGAAGTGCAGCTCCATCAGGTCCCGCAGCTCGCGGTCGGTGTACTCCTCGACGGCGCCGATCAGGCCGCGCCCGGCGTTGTTCACCAGGACGTCGATCCGGCCGAACCGCTCCAGCGCCTCCGCGACGGCCGCCGGGATCCGCTCCCCGTCCGTCACGTCCAGCCGCACCGGCACGACCCGCCCCGGGTGCGCGGCGACCAGCCCGTCCAGCGCCTCGGGCCGTCGGGCCGCCGCCACCACGCTGTCCCCGGCGGCGATCGCGGCCTCGGCGATCGCCTGCCCGAAGCCGGAGTTCGCCCCGGTGATCAGCCAGACCCGCCCGGCCGCCCGCTTCTCGTTGCTCATTCCCCATGCCCTCCGTATGCCGTGCACCACAAGGAAGTTGACGATCATTTATACGTCAGGCCGGCGGCCGGGGCCCGACCCGCCCCGGAAACGCCGGAGCCCCCGGCCGACGGTGATCGGCCGGGGGCTCCCGGAACTTCGAGGTCGTGTGCGTTACGGCAGGTTGCGGGCCATGACGATGCGCTGGACCTGGTTGGTGCCCTCGTAGATCTGCGTGATCTTCGCGTCGCGCATCATCCGCTCCACCGGGTAGTCCCGCGTGTACCCGTACCCGCCCAGCAACTGCACCGCGTCCGTCGTGATCTCCATCGCCGCGTCCGACGCGAAGCACTTCGCCGCCGCACCGAAGAACGTCAGGTCCCCGTCCCCGCGCTGCGACTTCGCCGCCGCCGCGTACGTCAGCTGACGCGCCGCCTCCAGCTTCATCGCCATGTCCGCCAGCATGAACTGGACCCCCTGGAACTCCGCGATCGCCTTCCCGAACTGCCGGCGCTCCTGCACATAGCCCTTCGCGTAGTCCAGCGCCCCCTGCGCGATCCCGACCGCCTGCGCCGCGATCGTCACCCGCGTGTGGTCCAGCGTCCGCATGGCCGTCGCGAAACCCGTCCCCTCCGCACCGATCATCCGGTCCGCCGGAATCCGCACGTTGTCGAAGTACACCTCACGCGTCGGCGACCCCTTGATCCCCAGCTTCTTCTCCGGAGCACCGAACGACACACCCGCATCGCCCTTCTCCACCACGAACGCCGAGATCCCCTTCGACCGCTTCTCCGGGTCCGTCACCGCCATCACCGTGTAGAACTCCGACACACCCGCGTTCGTGATCCAGCGCTTCACCCCGTTCAGCACCCAGAAATCACCGTCCCGCACCGCACGCGTCCTCATCCCCGCCGCGTCCGAACCCGCCTCCGGCTCCGACAGGCAGTACGAGAACATCCCCTCACCACGCGCCAGCGCCCCCAGGTACTTCGCCTTCAGCTCCTCCGAGCCCGACAGCTGCACCGGCAGCGACCCCAGCTTGTTCACCGCCGGGATCAACGACGACGACGCGCACACCCGCGCGACCTCCTCGATCACGATCACCGTCGCCAGCGCGTCCGCCCCCGCACCCCCGAACTCCTCCGGCACGTGCACCGCGTGCAGGTCACTGCCCCGCAACGCCTCCAGCGCCTCCTGCGGGAACCGGCCCTGCTCGTCCACCTCCGCCGCGAACGGAGCGATCTTCGCCTCGGCCAGCCCACGCACCGCCTCACGGAGCATCCCGTGCTCCTCGGAGATACGGAAGAGATCGAAGTCAGCCGCGCCTGCGCTGCCCGCCATGATGCCGCCTCGCCACAGTGATCGAAGGATCCGGTTGGTTACCGTCGAGTAGAGATCCTAGGGCTCCGACCTGCGACTGCCTAGCGTTTCCGGCCCCCGGCGGGCCCCGGACGGGCGGCCTCCGGCGGAGTCCGGGGGACGGATAGCATCAGGGCACCCACTCATGGTCGAGTCCGCACAAAGGGGAACCCGTGACCCTCCGCATCTCCGTGATCGGCACCGGCTACCTCGGTGCCACCCACGCGGCCGCGATGGCCGAGTTCGGCTTCGAGGTGCTCGGTCTGGACATCGACCCCGAGAAGATCGCCACACTGACCGCCGGCCGCGTCCCGATGTACGAGCCGGGCCTGTCCGAGCTGCTGCTCAAGCACGTGGCCGGACACGAGGGCTCCACCGGCCGGCTGCGCTTCACCACCTCCGTCGAGGAGGTCGCGGAGTTCGCCGACGTCCACTTCGTGTGCGTCAACACCCCGCAGCGCAAGGGCGAGTTCGCCGCCGACATGTCCTACGTGGACGCCGCGATCGACGGCCTCGCGCCGCACCTGTCGCGCCCGGCCCTGGTGGTCGGCAAGTCCACCGTGCCGGTCGGCTCGGCCGGCCGGCTGGCCGAGCGCCTCGCCGCCCTGGCGCCGGTCGGCGCCGACGCCGAACTCGCCTGGAACCCGGAGTTCCTGCGCGAGGGCTTCGCCGTCCAGGACACCCTGCGCCCGGACCGGATCGTGGTCGGCGCGCACAGCGAGCGCGCCGAGCGGCAGCTGCGCGAGGTGTACGCCGAGCCGATCGGGGCCGGGGTGCCGTTCGTGGTCACCGACTACGCGACCGCGGAGCTGGTGAAGACCGCCGCCAACTCCTTCCTGGCCACGAAGATCTCCTTCATCAACGCGATGGCCGAGGTGTGCGAGGCGGCCGGCGCCGACGTCACCCAGCTCTCCACCGCGCTCGCCTACGACGAGCGGATCGGCGGCAAGTTCCTCAACTCCGGCCTCGGCTTCGGCGGCGGCTGCCTGCCCAAGGACATCCGGGCGTTCATGGCCCGGGCCGGCGAGCTCGGCGCCGACCAGGCGCTGACCTTCCTGCGCGAGGTCGACTCGATCAACATGCGCCGCCGCTCCCGGATGGTGGAGCTGGCCCGCGAGCAGTGCGGCGGCGGCTTCCTGGGCCGCCGGGTGGCCGTGCTCGGCGCCGCCTTCAAGCCCAACTCGGACGACATCCGGGACTCCCCCGCGCTCAACGTCGCCGCCCAGATCCAGCTCCAGGGCGCCCAGGTCACCGTCTACGACCCGAAGGCCATGGACAACGCCCGCAAGATGTTCCCGGGCCTGACCTACGCCGACTCCCCGCTGGAGGCCGCCGAGGGCGCCCACGTGGTGCTGCACCTGACCGAGTGGCAGGAGTTCCGTACCCTCGACCCGGCCGTCCTCGGCTCGGTCGTCGCCGAGCGCCGCCTCCTCGACGGCCGCAACGTCCTCGACGCGGACGCCTGGCGCGCCGCCGGCTGGACGTACCGCGCCCTCGGCCGGCCCAGCTAGGGAATCCCGCACCCCGGCACGTCGTTGGGACCGTCATGACGAGCTACGGCGACGACGCGACGGTCCGCGACATCCTCACCGGCACGGGCGACACCTGGGCGGTGGTCGGCCTGTCGAACAACACCGCGCGCGCCGCGTACGGCGTGGCCGCCGTGCTCCAGCGCCACGGCAAGCGGATCGTGCCCGTGCACCCGAAGGCCGAGACGGTCCTCGGCGAGCCCGGCTACGCGTCGCTGGCGGAGGTGCCGTTCCCGGTCGACGTCGTCGACGTGTTCGTCCGGTCCGAGCTGGCCGGCGAGGTGGCCGACCAGGCGGTGGCCGTCGGGGCGAAGGCGGTCTGGTTCCAGCTCGGCGTCGTCGACGCGGCGGCGTACGAGCGGACGACGGCCGCCGGGGTCTCGATGGTCATGGACAGGTGCCCGGCCATCGAGTTCCCCCGGCTCGGCTAGCGTCGAGGCCGGACGGGTCCGGCGATCAGGCCGGGGCGGCGCCGTCCAGCTGCGCGATCGTCGCGATGGACGGGCCCCGGGTGGCGCGCAGCCCGGCCGCGGCGGACTCCGCGTCGCGCAGGACGCGGACGGCGTTGTGCCAGGTGAGCTTGGCCAGGTCGGCCTCCGACCAGTGGCGGCGCAGGAGTTCGGCGACGAGGTTCGGGTAGCCGGCGACCGAACCGAGGCCCTCGGGCAGGAACGCGGTGCCGTCGAAGTCGCCGCCGATGCCGATGTGGTCGATCCCGGCGACCTCGCGCATGTGGTCGAGGTGGTCGGCGACGGTGGACGCGGTGGTGACCGGCCGCGGGTGGGCGGCCTCGAACTCGCGCTGGCGGGCCATGCCCGCGGGGGTGGTGTCCAGCGGGTGGAGGCCGTGGGCGCGCATGTTCTCGTCGGCCCGCAGGGTCCACGCGGCGGCCTCGGCGTGGATGAACTTCGGCACGAAGGTGGCCATCGCGACGCCGCCGTTGCCGGGCAGCTGCGCGAGGACGTCGTCCGGGACGTTGCGCGGGTGGTCGCAGACCGCGCGGGACGACGAGTGCGAGAAGACGACGGGCGCCTCGGTGACCCGCAGGGCGTCGCGCATGGTGTCGGCGGAGACGTGCGAGAGGTCGACCAGCATGCCGAGCCGGTTCATCTCCCGGACGACCTCCTCGCCGAAGCGGGTGAGCCCGCCGGCCACCGGCTTGTCGGTCGCCGAGTCGGCCCACGGCACGTTGTCGTTGTGGGTGAGGGTCAGGTAGCGGACGCCGAGCTCGTACAGGGCCCGCAGGGTGGCGAGCGAGCAGTCGATGGAGTGGCCGCCCTCGGCGCCCATCAGGGAGGCGATGCGGCCCTCGGCGCGGGCCGCCTCGATGTCGTCGGCGGTGCGGGCGAGCCGGAGCCGGTCGGGGTAGCGCGCGACGAGGGCGTGGACGAAGTCGACCTGCTCCAGCGTGGCGCTCACGGCGTGGTCGCCGGCCAGCCGGGTGGGCACGTAGACGGACCAGAACTGCGCGCCGACCCCGCCCTCCGCGAGGCGGGCGAGGTCGGTGTGCAGGCGGTCGCTCTGGTCGGTGGCGAGGTCGAGCGCGCCGAGGTCGTACCCGGCCTGCTCGCGCATCGCCCAGGGGAGGTCGTTGTGGCCGTCCACGACGGGGGCGGTGCGCAGGAGGGCCCGCGCGCGGTCCAGCGGGGTGGGGAAGTCCAGCTCAGAGGTCATGCGACCTGTTCTACCCCACCCCGCCACGCCGCCTACTTGGCGAAGCCGAAGGAGTCCGAACCGGCCACCTTGGCGCGGAGCTTCTTGCCCTTCTCGGTGGCCTGGGTGTTGAGCTCGGCCTGGAAGTCGGTCATCCGCTCGGTCAATTCGGGGTCGAACGCGGCGAGCATGCGCACCGCGAGCAGGCCCGCGTTGCGCGCGCCGGCCACCGAGACGGTCGCGACCGGCACGCCGGCGGGCATCTGGACGATCGACAGCAGGCTGTCCATGCCGTCCAGGTAGCGCAGCGGCACCGGGACGCCGATGACCGGCAGCGGCGTGACGGAGGCGAGCATGCCCGGCAGGTGGGCGGCGCCGCCGGCACCGGCGATGATCGCCTTGAGCCCGCGCTTGTGCGCGTTCTCGCCGTAGGCGACCATCTCGCGCGGCATCCGGTGGGCGGAGACGACGTCGACCTCGTAGGGGATCTCGAACTCGTCGAGGGCCTGGGCGGCGGCCTCCATGACGGGCCAGTCGGAGTCCGAGCCCATGACGATGCCGACGACGGGGTTGGTGTCGCTCATTCGGTGATCGTTCCTCGCAGGTAGGCGGCCGCGTGGCGGGCGCGCTCGCGGACGTCGTCGAGGTCGTCCCCGAAGACGTTGACGTGGCCGACCTTGCGGCCGGGCTTCACGTCCTTCCCGTACATGTGGATGCGCAGGCCCGGGTCGCGGGCCATGCAGTGCAGGAAGGCGTGGTACATGTCCGGGTAGTCGCCGCCGAGGACGTTGACCATGACGGTCCACTTGGCGCGCGGCCGGGGGTCGCCGAGCGGGAGGTCGAGGACGGCCCGCAGGTGGTTCTCGAACTGGGAGGTGACCGCGCCGTCCTGGGTCCAGTGGCCGGAGTTGTGCGGGCGCATGGCCAGCTCGTTGACCAGGATCCGGCCGTCCCGGGTCTGGAACAGCTCGACGGCGAGGTGGCCGGTGATGCCGAGGTCGCCGGCGATGCGCAGGGCGAGCTGCTGGGCCTCGTCGGACAGGGCCGGGTCGAGGTCCGGCGCGGGGGCGGTGACCTCGGCGCAGACGCCGTTCTCCTGGACGCTCTCCACGACCGGGTAGGCGACGGCCTGGCCGCTGGGCGAGCGGACGACGTTGGCGGCCAGCTCGCGGACGAAGTCGACCTTCTCCTCGGCCAGGACCGGCACGCCCGCCAGGAACGGCGCCTCGGCCTCCTGCTCGTCGTCGACGACCCACACGCCCTTGCCGTCGTAGCCGCCGCGGACGGTCTTCAGGACGACGGGGTAGCCCTCGCCCTCGGCCGCGAAGGCGGTCACGTCGGCCGGGTCGGCGACGATCCGGTGCCGGGGGCAGGGCACCCCGATGGCGTCGAGCCTGGCCCGCATGACGCCCTTGTCCTGGGCGTTGACCAGCGCGTCCGGACCGGGGCGGACGGCGATGCCGTCGGCCTCCAGCGCCCGCAGGTGCTCGGTCGGGACGTGCTCGTGGTCGAAGGTGATCACGTCGCAGCCGGCCGCGAAGCGGCGCAGGGTGTCGAGGTCGCGGTAGTCGCCGAGCACAACGTCGGAGACGACCTGCGCCGCGGAGTCCTGGGGGGTGTCGGCGAGGAGCTTGAACCTGACCCCGAGCGGGATACCCGCCTGGTGTGCCATGCGGGCCAACTGCCCGCCGCCGATCATGCCCACCACTGGAAAATTCACATTGCCCGGGGAAGTCACCCGGCCAGGATATCCGGGCCGATCGGGGGCGATGGAGCCGCTGGTGGCAAGGCCGGAGGGGCCCTCCGGATGGACGCGCGTAGATGTCAACCGGGGGCGCGAGGGGCTGAGCCGTTCGGCGGAACCGGGTAGCCTGGACGGCCAGGTCCTGGTCTACGCAGTCCGATCATGTGCGTGCACGCAGGGCACAAGGGGCGGGCACCGTCCCGACGCACCGCCCTTTCGACCGCACGCACATGGAGGCAGCCCGGTATGGCCACGACCGCAGCTCCGAGTCCCACACTCGTGCAGAAGATGCGCGGACTCACGGGAGAAGCCGTGAAGTTCGGCATCGTCGGCCTGAGCGGCGTGGTGGTCAACTTCCTGGTGTTCTGGGTCTGCATCAACGGCCTGCGCCTGGCCTCGCTGCGCTCGAACATCGCCGCGACGCTGATCGCGATCGCCACCAACTACCTCGGCTACCGCTACTGGCTGTACCGGGACCGCGACGCCGCCTCGCGCAAGCGCGAGATCACGCTGTTCCTGGTGTTCAGCGGCATCGGCATGCTGATCGAGACCGGCGTGCTCGGCACCTCGGTGTACCTGCTCGGCCTGGACTCGCACTTCGAGCAGCTCGGCGCCAAGCTGGTCGGCCTCGCGCTGGGCACCGTGTTCCGCTTCGTCTCGTACCGCACCTGGGTGTTCAAGGCCATGCCCGAGGCCGAGCCGCAGGCCCCGCACGCCACCGGCAGCGAGCTGGCCGCGCAGGCCGAGCTGATGCTGGCCGCCGAGGAGATCCGGTACGCCAAGGCGGAGTGATCCTCCGCACGTCCACGCCGTCGGGCCCGCGAGCACCCCGCTCGCGGGCCCGACGCGCGTCCTGCGCTTGCCGGTCCCACCCGCCCGAGAGGACAGTGGTTACCGAGGGCGAGCACGGCCGGCGCGGACGATCGAGGCCGAGGGGGTTCCAGGAGGCTCGCCATGGCGTTCGTCCAGATCATCGACTGCAAGACCGACAGGCTCGACGACCTCAACCGGCTGATGGACAGCTGGGCCGAGTCCACCAAGGGGAAGCGGACCGCCTCCCACGCGGTGGTCGCGACCGACCGCTCGGACACCAAGCACGTGGTGGAGATCGTGGAGTTCCCCTCCTACGAGGAGGCCATGCGCAACTCCCACCTCCCCGAGACGGACCGGATCTTCCGCGAGATGGTGGCGCTCTGCGACGCGCCGCCCACCTTCACCGACCTCGACGTGGTCCGTGACTCCCAGTTCAACAAGACCCTCGCGAACCGGGTCCTGGACGGGCTGGCCGCGGGCGACCTCGACGTCATCGACGAGTGCATGGCCGCCGACTACCGCGACCACGACTACGGCAGCGAGGGCGACCTCCAGGGCGTCCCGGCGTTCCGCGACCGCTGTGCCGGCTACCTGGACGCCTTCGACTTCCGCTTCGAGATCGAGAGCCAGATCGCCGAGGGCGACGAGGTGGCGACCCGGTGGACCTGGCACGCCACCCAGAAGGCCGCCTTCCGGGACGTGCCGAACACCGGGAAGTCGGTGACCGGACGCGGCACGACGACCTTCCGCTGCAAGGAGGGCAGGATCGCCGAGGGCTGGTGGCAGTGGGACGTGATGGGCCTGATGCGCCAGCTCGGCGTCATGCCGGGAGCCTGAGGCGCCCGGGGCCGCCCGGTCCCCTCGGTCCTCTCAGTCCTCGTGACTGCGGCCGAGGAAGATCGCGAACACCGGCGGCCGCAGCGACAGCAGTTCGAGCCGGCCGCCGTCCGCCTCCGCGAGGTCACGGGCGACGGCCAGGCCGATCCCGGTGGAGTTGCGGCCGCTGACCGCGCGCTCGAAGACCCGGTTGCCCAGCTCCGGCGGCACCCCGGCGCCCTGGTCCTGCACCTCGACCACGACCGAGGTGCCGGAGGGGCGGACCCGCAGGGTGATCGTCCCGGCGCCGTGCATCAGCGAGTTCTCGATCAGGGTGGCGAGCACCTGGGCGACCGTACCCGGGGTGCCGACGGCGATGACGCCGTGCAGGCCCTCCAGGGAGAGCACCCGGCCCTTCTCGCGCAGGGTCGGGCCCCACTCCTCGACCTGCTGCTTGATCACCTCGTCGAGCTCGAAGGCGACGGCGGTGGGGCTGCGCGGGTCGCGCTGGGTGGTGAGCAGCCGCTGGACGACGTCGGTGAGCCGCTCGACCTGCTGGAGGGCGATGGTCGCCTCCTCCTTGACGGTCTCCGGGTCCTCGGCGAGGGCGGTGATCTCCTCCAGCCGCATGGACAGCGCGGTGAGCGGGGTGCGCAGCTGGTGCGAGGCGTCGGCGGCGAGCCGGCGCTCGGCGGTGAGCATGCGGGCGATCCGCTCGGCGCTGACGTCCAGCACTTCGGCGACCCGGTCGAGCTCCGGCACGCCGTAGCGGCGGTCGCGCGGGCGGGGGTCGCCGGAGCCGAGGCGCTCGGCGGTCTCGGCGAGGTCGGTGAGCGGCCGGGCGAGCCGCTTGGCCTGCCAGACGGCGAGCGCGACGGCGGCCTGGACGGCGAGCAGGGCGACGACGCCGAGCAGCAGCAGCATGTTGGCGATCTCGTGGTCGACGTCCTCGCGGGACTGCTCGACGGTGACGCTCTCGCCGTTGACGCCGTACTCGGTGGCCTTCAGCAGGTGGCCCCCGGGCGGGCGCACGCCGACCGAGACCACCGCCTGGCCGGGCAGCTGCACCTCGACGTAGCTGCCCTCGGCGACCTGGCTGTCGAAGGAGCGCTCGTTGACCAGCTCGTGGTTCGCGAGGCGGTTCTCCACCAGCCCGAGCACCCGGACGGCGGCGGCGTCCGTCCGCTCCTGGGCCGAGTTGACGATGGTCCGCTTCTCCACCAGGGCGAGCGGCACGCAGAACACCACGACCACCACCAGGACGACGCCCAGCAGCGAGTTGATCATCCGGCGTTTCACGCTGCCGCTCCCCGAGGTGTTGCGCTTCATCGGCCGCGCTCCGGCCATGCTCTCCGTACGGGGGCTAATTCTTCTCGAACCGGAAGCCCACTCCGCGCACGGTGGCGATGTAGCGCGGGTTGGCGGCGTCATCGCCGAGCTTCTTGCGCAGCCAGGAGATGTGCATGTCCAGGGTCTTGGTGGAGGTCCACCAGGTGGTGTCCCAGACCTGGCGCATGATCTCCTCGCGGGTCACGACCCGGCCGGCGTCCCGGACGAGGACGCGCAGCAGCTCGAACTCCTTGGCGGAGAGCGTCAGCTCCTCCTCGCCGAGCCAGGCGCGGTGCGACTCGATGTCGATCTTCACGCCGTGCGCGCCGGTGGTGAGCTGGTCGACGTTGCCGCGCCGGAGCAGGGCCCGGACGCGGGCGAGCAGTTCGGCCAGCCGGAACGGCTTGGTGACGTAGTCGTCGGCGCCGGCGTCGAGGCCGACGACGGTGTCCACCTCGTCCGCGCGGGCGGTGAGCACCAGGACGGGGCAGCTCTTGCCGTCGGCGCGCAGCCGGCGGCAGACCTCAAGGCCGTCCATCTCGGGCAGGCCGAGGTCGAGGACGACGAGGTCGACCTCCTCGGTGAGGCCGGCGGCGAGCGCGGTGGGGCCGTCCTCGCGGACGAGCACCTCGTAGCCCTCGCGGCGCAGGGCCCGGGCCAGCGGTTCGGAGATCGCCGGATCGTCCTCGGCGAGCAGCACACAGGTCATGTGGTGATGGTAGTCCGCCGCACCCTGCCCGATGGACCTGTGAAGTAGTTCACAGAGCGTGATCGTTATATAAGGGCCCACGTCCGCTCAACGGACGCTTCCCGACCGCCTGTTCGGCGAAGATTCCGCCCTTGGATCTTGAAACCGAAGGAAGACATCCCCGTCTACCATGGATCGATCGGGAAGATCGGCTGCGGACTTTGCCATTGCCATACCTGATTCGAGCGTTTTGTCATCTGATACCGCCAAATATCGCCACGTACAGTGGTTCCGTCCACGTCCGCCGCCACCCCCCTAGGCGGACGCTGTCAGGCAAGGAACCACTACACATGGCGTCTACGCTCCAGGACGCCGGCGTCACGTCGGCCTCCCCCAGCGGCAAGACCTTCCTCGGCCACCCCCGAGGTCTCGCGACTCTCTTCATGAGCGAGATGTGGGAACGCTTCAGCTACTACGGCATGCGTGCCCTGCTGGTCCTCTACATGACCGCCTCCATTTCGGAGGGCGGCCTCGGCATGAAGACGGCGGTCGCCGCCGCCGTGTACAGCGTGTACACGGCGATGGTCTACCTGCTGGCCCTCCCGGGCGGCTGGATCGCCGACCGATTCCTCGGCGCTCGCAAGACCGTCGCGGTCGGCGGCACGATCATCATGATCGGCCACTTCCTGCTGGCCGTGCCGTTCAGCGGCGCGTTCTTCGCCGGTCTGGCCTTCATCGCGATCGGCTCCGGTCTGCTCAAGGCCAACATCTCGACGATGGTCGGCCACCTCTACGACGGCCCGAACGACCCGCGTCGCGACGGTGGCTTCACCGTCTTCTACATGGGCATCAACCTCGGCGCCTTCGCGGCCCCGCTGGTCATCGGCACCATCGGCCAGAGCGTCAGCTGGCACCTGGGCTTCGCGCTGGCCGGCGTCGGCATGGCGCTCGGCCTCGGCCAGTTCCTGCTGGGCACCCGCCACCTGAGCCCGAAGAGCGACATCGTCACCTCGCCGATCACCCCGGCCGAGAAGGCGTCGATCTTCAAGAAGGCCGGCGCCTGGCTGGCCGCCGCCGTGGTCATCTACGGCGCCCTGGTGGCGAGCGGCTCGTTCACCATCGACTGGGTGCTCTGGCCGCTGTCGGTCGCCGGCATCCTGATCCCGGTGCTCGTCTTCGCCAAGGTGAAGCGCGACAAGGACCTCGACGCCACCGAGCAGTCCCGGATGAGCGGCTACATCTGGTTCTTCGTCGCCGCCGCCGTGTTCTGGATGATCTACGACCAGTCCGGTTCGACGCTGAGCATCTTCGCGGACAAGCACACCGCGTCCACGCTGCTCGGCTTCAACTTCCCGTCGACGTGGTTCCAGTCGCTCAACCCGCTGTACATCATGGCGCTGGCGCCGGTCTTCGCCTGGATCTGGGTCGCCCTGGCCCGCCGGTCGAAGAACCCCAGCACCACCATGAAGTTCGCCATCGGTCTGCTGATGATCGGCGCGTCCTTCATCGTCATGATGCTGGCGATGGCCGCCGCCCACGGCGACACCAAGGTCACCCCGCTGTGGCTGGCCATGGTCTACCTGGTCCAGACCGTCGGTGAGCTCACGCTCTCCCCCGTCGGCCTGTCCGTCACCACCAAGCTGGCGCCGACCAAGTACGCCAGCCAGATGATGGGCGTCTGGTTCCTCGCCGTCACCGCCGGCGACTGCGTCGCCGCGATCTTCCAGCTCGTGCTGGGCGACGGCGTGGTCGGCAGCACCTGGTACTTCGCGGTCCAGGGCGTGATGGCGATCATCGCCGGCATCGCCCTCGCGATGTACCGCAAGAAGGTCAACGCGCTCATGGGCGACGTGCACTGACACGCGCCCGATCCGGCCCCCTGCGCGAGCGCGTAAACCACTCGACCGAGTGGTGCGGGCTCTGCCTATGGTGCCCGTCATGCCGACAGACGCGCTCCCCCGCCAACTCGCCCGCACCCGGCGCTTCGCGCTGGGCACCCCCACCCACCCCGTGATCACCACCGACGGCGCCACCGTGCTGTTCGTCCGCAGCCGCGGCGGCGCCGACCCCGTCAACCGCCTCTGGGCGCTCGACACCGCCACCGGCGAGGAGCGGCTGGTCGCCGACCCGGCCGCGCTCGGCGACGACGACGGCGACCTCCCCGAGGCCGAGCGGATCCGGCGCGAGCGGGCCCGGATCGCCGCCTCCGGCATCACCGCCTTCTCCACCGACGCCACCGGCCGGCTCGCCGCCTTCGCGCTCGGCGGCCACCTGTGGCTCGCCGACACCGCCACGGGCACCGTCCGCGCCGTCCCCACCGCCACCGCGGTGTACGACCCGCGCCTCGACCCGACCGGCCGCCGGATCGCCTACGCCGGCGGCGGCTCCCTGCGGGTGGTGTCCGCCGACGGCACCGGCGACCGCGCGCTCGCCGAGCCCGAGGCCGCGGACGTGACGTACGGCATCGCCGAGCACGTCGCCACCGAGGAGATGTACCGCTCCCGCGGCCACTGGTGGTCCCCCGACGGCACCGCGCTGCTCGTCACCCGGGTCGACGAGCGCGAGGTCGCCCGGCTGCACCTCGCCGACCCGGCCGACCCGGCCCGGCCCCCGCGCGCCGTCCGCTACCCGCTCGCCGGCACCGCCAACGCCGACGTGTCGCTGTGGCTGCTCGGCCTCGACGGCTCACCGATCGGAGTCCACTGGGACCGGGCCGCTTTCGAGTACGTCACGGCCGCCGGCTGGGACGCCCACGGCCCGTACGCCTGCGTCCAGAGCCGCGACCAGCGCACCGTCCGCACGCTCGCGATCGAGCCCGGCGGCGCCGTCCGGGTGCTCGACGAGCAGCGCGACGACCACTGGGTCGAACTCGTCCCCGGGCTGCCCCTGCGCACCGCCTCCGGCGCCCTCGTCCACACCGCCGCCCACGGCGACACCCAGCACCTCACGGTGGACGGCGAGCCCGTCACCCCGCCCGGGCTGCAGCTGTGGGAGGTGCTCGGGACGGAGGGCGAGCGGGTCCTGTTCACCGCCGTCGACGAGCCCACCGAGACCCACCTCTGGAGCTACGAACCGGGCGCCGGCGTCCGCCGGCTCAGCGAGGGCCCGGGCCAGCACACCGGCGTCCGCCGGGGCGGCACGCTGGTCGTCACCACCCGCCGCGAGGGCCACCCCGCCGGACGCACCACCGTCCTGCGCGAGGGGCGCGCGGCCGTGGAGCTCACCTCGCACGCCGAGCCGCCCGTGCTCACCGCCGCACCCGAACTGCTGCGCCTCGGCCCGCGCGAGATGCGCGCCGCGCTCTACCTGCCCACCGGGTACCGCCCCGAGGACGGCCCGCTGCCCGTCCTCGTCGACCCGTACGGCGGGCCGGCCACCCGGAAGGTCGGCACCGGCGGCGTGTGGTGGGACCTCGTCTCGCGCTGGTTCGCCGAACAGGGCTTCGCGGTGCTCGCCGTCGACGGCCGCGGGACACCCGGCCGCGGGCCCCGCTGGAGCAAGGAGATCTACGGCGACAAGGCCGGACCGGCCCTCACCGACCAGGTCGACGGCCTGCACGAGGCCGCCCGGCTGCGCCCCGGCGTGCTCGACCTCGACCGGGTCGCCATCCGCGGCTGGTCCTACGGCGGTTACCTGGCCGCGCTCGCCGTCCTGCGCCGCCCGGACGTCTTCCACGCGGCGTCCGCCGGGGCCGCCCCCACCGACCAGCTGCTCTACACCACCCACTGGCAGGAGCGCTTCCTCGGCCACCCGGACGAGCACCCCGGGCACTACGACTCGGGCTCGCTGATCGCCGACGCCCCCGGGCTGCGCCGCCCGCTGCTGCTGATCCAGGGCCTCGCGGACGACAACGTCCTCCCCGTCCACGCCCTGCGCCTGTCCAGCGCGCTGCTCGCCGCGGGCCGCCCCCACGAGGTGCTCCCGCTGAGCAACACGACGCACTCCCCCGCCGACGAGACCGTGGCGGCGAACCTGCTGCAGCACGAACTCGACTTCCTGAGGCGCTCGTTGGGCCTCAAGTGAAAACGGAGGCCCCCGCGCCCGCCACCCCGGGGACGTGGGGGCCTCCAGCTCTCGCAGGCTCAGACCTCGCGGACCCCCGACCGCCAGACCGCGGCCGTCAGCGGCACCCCCGGCCGGTAGGCCAGGTGCACGTGCGACGGCGCGTCCAGCAGCAGCAGGTCCGCCCGCGCCCCGGCCTCGACCACGCCGACGTCGCCGCGGCGCAGCGCGTGCGCCCCGCCCGCCGTCGCCGCCCAGACCGCCTCGTCCGGCGTCATCCCCATCTCCCGCACCGCGACCGCGATGCAGAACGCCATCGAACTCGTGAAGCTGGAGCCCGGGTTGCAGTCCGTGGACAGCGCCACGACCGCGCCCGCGTCGAGCAGCCGCCGCGCGTCCGGGTACTGCGCCCGGGTCGAGAACTCCGCCCCGGGCAGCAGCGTCGCCACCGTCCCCGAGCCGGCCAGCGCGGCCACGTCCTCGTCCGTCAGGTGGGTGCAGTGGTCGGCCGAGGCCGCCCCCAGCTCGACCGCGAGCTGCACGCCGGGACCGTACGTCAGCTGGTTGGCGTGCACCCGGGGCGTCAGCCCGCGCTCGATGCCGGCGGTGAGGACCGCCCGCGCCTGGTCCCCGTCGAACGCGCCCTTCTCGCAGAACACGTCCACCCACCGGGCGTGCGGGGCGCAGGCGTCCAGCATCTCCCCGGTGACGAGGTCGACGTACGCCGCGGGGTCGTCCGCGTACTCGGGCGCGACGACGTGCGCGCCCAGGTACGTGGTCTCCGGCGTGTACCGGGCGGCGATCCGCAGCGCCCGGGCCTCGTCGGCCACCGTCAGCCCGTACCCGGACTTGCACTCGATGGTCGTGGTGCCCTGGCGCAGCGCCTCCCGGACGAACCGGGCCAGGTTGGCGTCGAGTTCGGCGTCGGTCGCGGCCCTGGTGGCCGCCACCGTGGTCCGGATCCCGCCGGCGGTGTAGGACTGGCCGGACATCCGGGCGTTGAACTCGGCGGTGCGGTCGCCCGCGAACACCAGGTGGGCGTGCGAGTCGACGAAGCCGGGCAGCAGGGCCCGCCCCTCCGCGTCGAAGCGCACGTCGGCGGCGGGCGCGTCGGCGGCCGGGCCGACCCAGGCGACGGTGTCGCCGTCCAGCACCACGGCCGCGTCGGTCAGCAGGCCGAGCGGTCCGGCGCCCTGGCCGGGGTCGTTGGTGACCAGACTGCCGATGCCGGTGATCAGGGTGGTCGGGTTGCTCAAGACGACGCCTTCCGAACGGAGTTGTAGGAACGGATCAGCAGCTCAGCGCGCCGATCGAGGCCCGCAGCGCGCCCGGGACGTCCGGGACGAGCCGGTGCACGCCGTCCGCGACGACGTGCCGGCCGCCGACCACCACGTGCCGGACGTCCGCCGCCGAGGCCGCGAAGACGGCGGTCTCGGCACCCAGTGCGGGCGGCGGCCCGGCGGTGCGCACCGAGTCGAGGGCGAGCACGGTGAAGTCGGCGAGCGCCCCGGCCTCGATCCGGCCGGCCTCCGGCCAGCCGAGCGAGGCGTGCCCGTCCTCCGTCCCGGCCCGCAGGAGCGCGTTGGCCGTCCAGTGCCCGCGGGTCCGCGTCCGCAGCCGTTCGTCGAGCTCCAGGGCGCGCGCCTCCTCGAACGGGTCGATGACGGCGTGGCTGTCGCTGCCGAGGGTGACCGGGCACCCGGCCGAGGCGAGCCGGCGGGCCGGGCCGATGCCGTCCGCGAGGTCCCGCTCGGTGGTGGGGCACATGCAGATCGTGGTGGAGCTGTCGGCGAGGAGGCGGACGTCCTCGTCGGTGAGGTGGGTCGCGTGGACGGCCGAGGTGCGCGGCCCGAGGGCGCCGTGGTCGGCGAGCAGCCGGGTCGGGGTGACGCCGTGCGCGGCGAGGCAGGCGTCGTTCTCGGCGGTCTGCTCGGACAGGTGGACGTGCAGCGGGGCTCCGCGCAGCTCGGACCACCGCGCGACGGTGCCCAGCTGCCCGGCGGGCACGGCCCGCACCGAGTGGATGGCGGCGCCGATCCGGGCGTGCTCGCGCGGCTTGAGCGCGTCCGCCCGGACCGCCCACGCCTCGGCGTCGCCGTCGCTGAACCGCTGCTGCGGCCCGGTCGGCTCGGCACCGAAGCCCGAGGACAGGTAGCAGGTGTCGAGCAGGGTGATCCGGATGCCGGCCCGGGCCGCGGCCTCGATCAGCGCCTCGCCCATCGCGTTGGGGTCGTCGTAGCGGGCGCCGCCGGGGGCGTGGTGCAGGTAGTGGAACTCGCCGACGGCGGTGATCCCGGCGAGCGCCATCTCGGCGTAGACCGCGGTGGCGAGCTCCAGGTAGCGGTCCGGGTCGAGCGCCCCGGCGAACCTGTACATGGTGTCGCGCCAGGTCCAGAACGTCCCGGAGCCGACCTGGACGTGGCCGCGCAGCGCCCGGTGGAAGGCGTGCGAGTGGGCGTTGGCCTGGCCGGGCACGAGGAGCCCAACGAGGCGGACGGCGCCGGCCGGGCACGGGCCGCTGTCCGGCGTCACGGCGGTGATCCGGCCGCCGGGGCCGGTGGCGATCAGGACGTCCCGCTCGACCACCGGGCCGTTGGCGTGCGGCAGCCAGGCGTACTGCGCCCAGTAGGCCACCGGTTCGGTCACTGACACGCCAGGTCCTCCAGTACGTCGGCCAGGGCGGTGACCCCGGCGAGGCAGTCGGGCGTCTCGGCGTGCTCGGCCGGGGAGTGCGAGACACCGGTCGGATTGCGCACGAACAGCATGGCGGTCGGGATCGCGGACGCCAGGATCCCGGCGTCGTGTCCCGCGCCGGTGGGCAGCACCGGGGCGTTCAGCAGCTTGCCGAGGCGGTCGCGCAGCGGGCCGTCGAACTCCACCACCGGCGTGTAGGACTCCCGGGTGAGCTCGACCCGGACGCCGTCGCGCCCGCCGCGCTCGGCGGCGGCCCGCTCGATCTCGGCGACCAGCGCGGTGAGGGTTCGCTCGTCGGCCGCCCTGGAGTCGAGCCAGCCGCGGACCAGCGAGGCGATCGCGTTGGTGCCGTTGGGCTCGACCGCGACCTTGCCGAAGGTGGCGAGGGCGCCCGCCTCCCGCGCCTTCTTCCGGGCGGAGAGCACGGTGTTGGCGTAGGTGAGCATCGGGTCGCGGCGGTCCTCGATGCGGGTGGTGCCGGCGTGGTTGGCCTCGCCGTGGAAGTCGAAGCGCCAGCGGCCGTGCGGCCAGATCGCCCCGGCCACGCCGACCGGCTGGTCCTCGGCGAGGTAGCGGCCCTGCTCGACGTGGAGCTCGACGAAGGCGCCGATCCGGGCGAGCCGGCCGTCGTCCGCGCCGATCGCGGTGGGGTCGTAGCCGGCCCGCTCCATCGCGTCGGGCAGCCGGACGCCGTCGGCGTCGCGCAGCGCGTACGCGGCGTCGCGGTCCAGCAGGCCGGCCGTCAGCCGGGAGCCGATGCAGGCGACGCCGAACCGGGCGCCCTCCTCGTCGCCGAAGTTGACGATCGCCAGCGGGCGCGTGAACTCGGCTCCCCGGGCCCGGAGTTCGTCCAGGGCGGCGAAGGAGGAGACGACGCCGAGCGGGCCGTCGAAGGCGCCGCCGTCGGGGACGGAGTCCAGGTGCGAGCCGGTGACGACGGCGCCGTCCCCGGCCGGGTCGCCCAGCCAGGCCCACTGGTTGCCGTTGCGGTCCAGCTCGTACGTCAGGCCGCGGTCGCGGGCCTGCTGCTCGAACCAGGCCCGGCACTCGGCGTCGGCGGAGTTCCACGCGAAGCGGCGGTAGCCGCCGGAGGCGGCGGAGCGGCCCACGGGGAGCAGCTCCGCCCACATCGCTTCGAACGAACTCGTCACAGCTCACCCATGGGAACCCGGACGCCACGCTCGGCGGCGACCTCGTCGGCGCGGTCGTACCCGGCGTCCACGTGCCGGATGACGCCCATGCCCGGGTCGTTGGTGAGCACCCGGCGGATCTTCTCCCCGGCCAGCGGGGTGCCGTCGGCGACGGTGACCTGGCCGGCGTGGATCGAGCGGCCGATGCCGACGCCGCCGCCGTGGTGGATGGACACCCAGGACGCGCCGGAGGCGACGTTGACCATGGCGTTGAGCAGCGGCCAGTCGGCGATCGCGTCCGAGCCGTCGAGCATCGCCTCGGTCTCGCGGTACGGCGAGGCGACCGAGCCGCAGTCCAGGTGGTCACGGCCGATGACGATCGGCGCGGACAGCTCGCCGGAGGCGACCATGTCGTTGAAGCGCTCGCCGGCCTTGTCGCGCTCGCCGTAGCCGAGCCAGCAGATGCGCGCCGGGAGGCCCTGGAAGTGCACCTTCTCCTGGGCCATCTTGATCCAGCGGGCCAGCGACTCGTTCTCCGGGAAGAGGTCGAGGACGGCCTTGTCGGTCTTGTGGATGTCCTGCGGGTCGCCGGACAGCGCCGCCCAGCGGAACGGGCCCTTGCCCTCGCAGAACAGCGGGCGGATGTACGCGGGGACGAAGCCGGGGAAGGCGAACGCCCGGTCGTAGCCGGCCAGCTGGGCCTCGCCGCGGATCGAGTTGCCGTAGTCGAAGACCTCGGCGCCGCGGTCCTGGAAGCCGACCATGGCCTCGACGTGCCGGGCCATCGACTCGCGGGCCCGCTGGGTGAACTCGGCGGGCTTCTCGGCCGCGTAGGTGGCCATGTCGTCGAAGGCGACGCCGACCGGCAGGTAGCTCAGCGGGTCGTGGGCGCTGGTCTGGTCAGTGACGATGTCGATCGGCGCGTCCATCGCGAGCAGCTGCGGGACGAGCTCGGCGGCGTTGCCCAGCACGCCGATGGACAGCGGCTGCCTCTTGTCGCGGGCGGCGGTGGCGAGCTCCAGTGCGTGGGCGAGGTCCTTGGCCTCGACGTCCAGGTAGCGGTGCTCGATGCGGCGGGAGATGCGGGACGGGTCGCAGTCGATGCAGATCGCGACGCCGCCGTTCATGGTGACGGCCAGCGGCTGGGCGCCGCCCATCCCGCCGAGGCCGGCGGTGAGGGTGATGGTGCCCTCCAGCGTGCCGTCGTACCGCTTGTTGGCGACGGCCGCGAAGGTCTCGTAGGTGCCCTGGAGGATGCCCTGGGTGCCGATGTAGATCCACGAGCCGGCGGTCATCTGGCCGTACATGGTGAGCCCGAGGCTCTCCAGGCGGCGGAACTCCTCCCAGTTGGCCCAGTCGCCGACCAGGTTGGAGTTGGCGATCAGCACGCGCGGCGCCCACTCGTGGGTCTGCATGACGCCGACCGGGCGTCCGGACTGGACCAGCATGGTCTCGTCCTGCTTCAGGCCCTGGAGGGTCTTCACCATGGCGTCGAAGGAGCGCCAGTCGCGCGCGGCCTTGCCGGTGCCGCCGTAGACCACCAGCTTCGACGGGTGCTCGGCGACCTCCGGGTCGAGGTTGTTCATGAGCATCCGCAGGGCGGCCTCCTGCTGCCAGCCCTGCGTCGTGAGCCCCGTGCCACGCGCCGCACGTACCTCGCGCGGCCCGCTCGTCTGCTGCTGCACCATGTCCCGGCCTCCTGCGGATGGATTCATTCAGGCTTGGTTCAGTTGAATATAACTAAACAGTCGACGTTCGACCAGACCCCTGAACAATCCGATCAGCAACAGCACCGCCCGACTTGGCGCGCTAGCCTGAACCCGGCGAACACCAGCCACTCGGCCCAGCGCGGGGAGCGGAGGACACGATGACGGCCATCGGCGTGCGGCCCGGCAGGCTCCGGGACGTGGCGGAGGAGATCGAGCAGAGCACGGGACTTCGCGTCCAGATCATCGGCGGAACCCTGGTGATGTCCCCGACTCCTCGCGGCAAGCACGCGGGGACCGTCAAACGCTTGTCCCGTCAGCTCGATGCCAAGCTCCCCACCGGTCTCGGCTCCTACGAGGTCTCGTCGATCAACATGCCCGACGACGCGGAGGACTACGCGACGCCCGACCTGGTCGTCCTGCCGCGCGACTGGGAGGATGACGACGAATGGCTGGCCGACCCGCAGGACGTCGAGCTGGCCGTGGAGGTCATTTCGACCTCCGAACGGGTCAGCCACATCGCGACGAAGACGAGCTGGTACGCGATCGCGGGCGTGCCGGTCCTCCTCGCGGTCGACCCCCGCAAGGGCGTCTGGACGCTCCACACCCACCCCCGCGACGGCGAGTACCAGGGCGTGCTGCGCGGCAAGTACGGCGAGCCCGTCCCGCTGCCCGCGCCGCTGCCGACCGAGCTGGGCACCGCCGACCTGCCGCTCTACGCGCCGAAGCGCTGAGGTCCTCAGGCCGCCGCGTCGCCGTCCCAGTCGATGCCGATCTCGGCCAGCCAGCGGCGGTCGGCGGCGTCGGGCGCGGCAGGGGCGGGCGGACGGGGGATGCTCTGGACGGGGCCGAGGCCGTACTTCTCGGCGGCCTCGGCGGCGGCCCGCGCGTGCGGTTCGATGACGCCGACGTGCACGGCGGACTCGTCGCCCGGGTCGAGGACGGTCAGTTCGGGTTCGGGCAGGCGCCGCAGGGTGACCCGGCGTCCGCAGGTGGGGCAGGACCATTCGTCGGCACCCGATGCCAGCCGGGCGACGAACTTCATCTCGTGGATCACGCGCATGGGCGGCACCCCCTGCACTAGGGGATGCCCCGGTTCACGGCCGGCCACGCCCACGACGCCGCGGCTTTGTCCAGTCCAAGTCGCGTCTATTCCAGGCCGCGTCTACTCCAAGAACAGGCCACGCGCCGCGGCCGACTGCTCGATGGCCTCCAACCTGGCCTCCGCGCCCGGGATCTCGTCGCACATGCTCTGCAGGAGCACCCGGCCCAGCATCATCGGCGCACACGCGGTGTCGAAGACCAGACCGGTGCCGACGGCCGCCGGCAGCATCAGGTCGGACAGCTTGGCGACCGGCGCGAACGCGCTGTCGGCCACCGTCAGCACCGTCAAACCGCACTCCCTGGCCACCGCCAGGGCGTCCATCAGCTCCCGCGGGTAGCGCGGCAGCGCGAAGCAGAGCAGCGCCGTCGCGCCGGCCGCGGTGGCCTGCTCCAGCCGGTCGGCGAGCATGCTGCCGCCCTCGTCGAGCAGCCGGATGTCCGGGTGCACCTTGGCCGCGAAGTACGCGAAGCCGCGCGCCTGCGCGGACGCGGCCCGCAGGCCCAGCACCGGCAGCGGGCGGGAGGCGGCGAGCAGCCGGGCGGCGCGGATGATCGGCTCGGGGTCGGCGAGCAGGTCGGCGAGGTGGCGCAGGTGCTCGATCTCGGCGAGCACGGCCTGCTGGTGCTCGTTGCGCACCGCCTCGTGCGGGCCCTCGGGCGCGGCCGCCTCGCCCGCCCCGAGCTCGCGCAGCTGCCGGCGCAGCGCCGGGTAGCCGTCGTAGCCGAGGGCCACCGCGAAGCGGGTGACGGACGGCTGGCTCACCCCGGCGAGCTCGGCGACCTCGACGCTGGACAGGAAGGGCGCCTCGGTGGCGTGCCGGACCAGCGAGTGCGCGATCCGCCGCTGGGTCGGCGTCAGCCGGTGCCCCTCGAAGAGCTGGAGCAGCCGCGCGGAGGGACCGACCGTGCCGGTCTCGTCGGTGGCGGTCATCGGCGGTACCTCCGGGTGCGAGCGGTTCGGACGACGACTGTGCAGCAGCGCGCGGCGCCTGGCAAAGACGTCTCGTACGACGGGACGGCCGCTGAGACGTCCCGGTGGGCGGACAGTCTGGCGGACGACCGGCGGACCCTACTCCCCGGGAGCCCGGCACGGGGCTCGGGGTAACCCTGATTTGACCCTGAGCCCGCCCGGATTCCCCCGCGAACGGATGGACCGGGCCCCGGCGAGCCCCCACGCTGGTGGCCATGGACACTCGCCAGGACGAACTGCGGCGCGACCTCGACGCCACCCTGCAGGCCCGCAAGGAACTCGGCAAGGAGTACGAGTCGGAGCTGGTCGACTCGTTCCTGAAGCGGCTGGACGCC
Organism: Kitasatospora sp. NPDC059408; assembly: GCF_042751525.1. Classification (NCBI taxonomy): domain Bacteria; kingdom Bacillati; phylum Actinomycetota; class Actinomycetes; order Kitasatosporales; family Streptomycetaceae; genus Kitasatospora; species Kitasatospora sp. NPDC059408. Next base: position 5,443 of record NZ_JBHYWI010000044.1, on the reverse strand, counting down.
CGCATGGACGCCCGGGCCGAACGCCCCGCGCCCCAGCAGTCCGAGGGCTACGAGCCCGGCTACCGCCACCGTCCGCGCCGCTCCGGCTGGTCGGCCGGCCGACCCGGCTCCCGGCTCGCCGTGATCTCGCTGGTGCTCGGCATCCCGCTCACCGCGATCGCCGGCGACGCCCAGAACGGCGGGCTGCTCGGCCTGATCACCTGCTGGGCCGGCATCGTCGGCGTCAACTTCGCCGCCGCGCGCGCCGACCGCCGGGACCGCGAGGACCGCCGCCCGCGGAGCGACTGGGACTGACGCCCCGGCCGCTCCGCGCGGGCGACGGATCAGGCCAGCGGGCCGGTGACCTGCTCGACCGCCCGCACCAGCGCGCCGGAGGCGACCAGTTCGGCGGCGGCCTCCAGGTCCGGCGAGAGGAAGCGGTCGCGGCCGGCGCCGCCGACCCCCGCCTCGCGGGCGGCGGCCACCGCGGCCGCGGTGGCCGGGGCGATCCGGCCGGCCGAGTCGGCCTGCTGGCGGATCTCCAGCGCGCGGGCGGCGGCGGTGAGCTCGACGGCGAGGATGCGGCCCAGGTTCTCGACCGCCTGGCGCAGCTTGCGGGCCGCGGACCAGCCCATCGACACGTGGTCCTCCTGCATCGCGGAGGACGGGATCGAGTCGACCGAGGCCGGGACGGCGAGCCGCTTGTTCTCGCTGACCAGCGCCGCCTGGGTGTACTGGGCGATCATCAGACCGGAGTCCACGCCCGGGTCGTCGGCCAGGAAGGCCGGCAGGCCGTGCGAACGCGCCTTGTCCAGCAGCCGGTCGGTGCGCCGCTCGGAGATCGAGCCGAGGTCGGCGGTCGCGATGGCGAGGAAGTCCAGCACGTACGCGACCGGCGCGCCGTGGAAGTTGCCGTTCGACTCCACCCGGCCGTCGGGCAGCACGACCGGGTTGTCCACCGAGGCGGCGAGCTCGCGCGAGGCGACCAGCTGGGCGTGCGCGACGGTGTCGCGGCCCGCGCCGGCCACCTGCGGGGCGCAGCGGATCGAGTAGGCGTCCTGGACGCGCGGCGCGTCGTCCTGGTGGTGGCCGGTGAGGCCCGAGCCCTTGAGGACGGCGAGCATGTTGGCCGCGCTCAGCGCCTGGCCCGGGTGCGGGCGGATCGGGGCGTGCAGCTCGGGGGCGAGCACCTTGTCGGTGCCGAGCAGCGCCTCCAGGCTCATCGCGGCGGTGATGTCGGCGGTGGTGAACAGGCGGCTCAGGTCGGAGATGGCCATGACGAGCATGCCGAGCATGCCGTCGGTGCCGTTGATGAGGGCGAGGCCCTCCTTCTCCAGCAGCTCCACCGGCTCGATGCCGGCCGCGGCCAGCAGCTCGGCGGCGGGCTTCTCCACGCCGTCCGGACCGGTGGCCACGCCCTCGCCCATGAGCACCAGCGCGCAGTGCGAGAGCGGGGCGAGGTCGCCGGAGCAGCCGAGCGAGCCGAACTCCCGCACCACGGGGGTGATGCCCGCGTTCAGCAGCGCGGCCATGGTCTGGGCGACCAGCGGACGGACGCCGGTGCGGCCGGAGGCCAGCGTCTTCATCCGCAGGAACATCAGCGCCCGGACCACCTCGCGCTCGACGGCCGGGCCCATCCCGGCCGCGTGCGAGCGCACCAGCGAGCGCTGCAGCTGGGCGCGCAGCTCGGGGCTGATGTGCCGGACGGCGAGCGCACCGAAGCCGGTGGACACGCCGTAGACGGGACGCGGCTCGGCCGCGAGAGCATCGATGCGGGCCCGGGCGGCCGCCATCTCGGCGAGCGCGTCCGGACCGATCTCGACCCGGGCGTTGCCCCGGGCGACGGCCAGCACGTCGTCGGCGCTGACGTCGGCCTTGCCGACCTGGACGAGCGGCGAGTCGGAGGCCGCAGCACTGTGCATATCCATATTCACCATCACATCAGGCGAATGAAGATATGACAACAGGTGCTCGCCATTCGGATTTTCCGCCGTCCCGCCCGCGACCGCACGCCGACCCCCTCCCCCCGTGGATATCCGCCTCCCCCATGCCGCACGCTGGTGGGGCAGGAACACGTACGGAGGTGGCGATGACGCGGGCGACGGCGCGGCGGCGAGTGGTGCGGCTGCGAGGGGACGAGCGCGGGGTGCGGCCGGACGCGCTGGCGGCGGAGGAGCCGCTGGAGATCCGGGTCGGCGGCGAGCCGCTGACCGTCACCATGCGCACGCCCGGGCAGGACTTCGACCTGGTGGCGGGCTTCCTGGTCGGCGAGGGCCTGGTGCACGCCACCGAGGACCTCGCCGCCCTGCGGTACTGCGCGGGCACCGACGACGAGGGCGCCAACACGTACAACGTCGTCGACGCCACCCTGCGCGGCGCCCGCACCCTGCCGCTGTCCGCGCACCGCAACCTGCTCACCACGAGCGCGTGCGGCCTGTGCGGCCGGGACACCGTCGACGCCGTCCGCACCCACGTGCGGCACCCGGTCGCCGAGGACCGGCTCAGCATCGAGCCGTCCGCCCTCTACGCCCTCCCCGACAAGCTCCGCGCCGCCCAGCGCACCTTCGACTCCACCGGCGGCCTGCACGCCGCCGGCCTGTTCGACGCCGCGACCGGCGAGCTGCTGTGCGCCCGTGAGGACGTCGGGCGGCACAACGCCGTGGACAAGGTGGTCGGCTGGGCCCTGCGCGAGGGCCGGCTGCCGCTGACCGGGCACGTCCTGCTGGTCAGCGGGCGGGCCTCGTTCGAGCTGACCCAGAAGGCCGCGCTGGCGGGCGTCCCGCTGCTCGCGGCCGTCTCGGCGCCGTCCTCGCTCGCGGTGGACCTCGCCGAGGAACTCGGCCTGACCCTGGTGGGCTTCCTGCGCGGGGAGGGCGCGAACGTCTACACCCGGCCCGACCGGATCGCCGCGCCCTCCCCCGCCGTCACACCCTGATATCCGCCTCGATCAGATCGACAGCCCGCGCGGTGCCACCCTCGGCCCGTCCGGCGGCCGCGAGCACCGCCAGCCGCTCGGCCACCGCCGGATCCCCGACGAGCTCCAGCAACGCACCGCGCAGCGCCTCCGCGGTGGCCTCCTCGGTGTCGATCCGGCGGGCGACACCGAGACCCACCAGCGCGTCCGCGTTGCCGAACTGGTCGGCCGCCTGCGGCACCGCGATCATCGGCACCCCGTGGAACAGCCCCTCGCTGGAGCCGCCCATGCCCGCGTGGGTCACGAAGGCGTCCGCCTGCGAGAGCACCGACAGCTGCGGCACCCAGCGGTGCACCTCGACGGTGGCGGGCACCTCGCCCAGCTCGGCCAGGTCGGTGTGGGCGCCGACCTGGAGCACGGTGTGCCAGCCCGGCAGGTCGCCGAAGGCCTCGACGCAGGCCCGGTAGAACGCCGGCCGGTGCGTGAACGCCGAACCGAGCGAGACCAGCAGCACCTTCTGCGCCCCCTCCGGCCGGTGCCACTCGCCCTGGTGGGCGCGGTCGCCGAAACAGGGCCCGACGAACGAGACCCGCTGCTCGTCGACCCGGTCCGCCTTGGGCTGCATCGCACGGGGGATGAGCGCGACGGCCCGCGACGGGCGGTTCTTGAAGGCGTCCACGTCGCGCTCCACCGCACCGGCCTCGGCGAGCCAGCCGGCGAACCGCCGGTAGTGCTCGGCGCCGCCGGCACCCTCACGGACGGCCGCCAACGCCTCGGCCAGATCCTCCTCGAAGCCCTCCCAGCCGACCATCGAGGGCGACAGCTGCACCACCGGCACGCCCAGCCGCTCGCCGAACGCGCGCCCGGCGAAGCCCGCGATGTCGCAGAGCACCAGGTCGGGCACGTCGTCCGCGAAGACGTCCAGCAGAACCGCGTGCATCGCGAGGGCGTCGTCGAGGAACAGCTCCTGGATCGCCACCGGGTCCTCCACCCACCCCTCCGGATCATCGGCGAGCGGCAGCTTCGTCGGATACGGGACGAACCGCGCACCCGTCGACTCGACGACCTCGCGGAACGACGGATCGTTGACGTAGCTGACCCGGTGCCCCCGGGCGACCAGCCCGGAGATCACCGCCAGGCTGGGATTGACGTGCCCGTGGGCCGGCACGGACGCCATGAGGATGTGCGCGGTCATGGGAAGACACCTCCGAAGTCAACGACAGAGACGAGACGTATCGTCTCGCCATGACAAGACGATACGTCTCGTCTTGCCGTTCCGCATAGAATTTCCGGCATGACCGCCAGACCCGCCCCCGACCCCGCGCGACGCAGCGAGCGCTCCCGCGCCGCCGTGCTCGCCGCCGCCTCCGAACTCGTCGCCGAGGTCGGCTACGGCAAGCTGACCATCGAGGCGATCGCCGCCCGGGCCGGCGTCGGGAAGCAGACCATCTACCGCTGGTGGCCGTCGAAGGGCGCGGTCGTCTTCGACGCGTTCCTCGCCGACAGCGAGCACGAGGGCGGCATCGAACTCCCCGACACCGGCGACCTGCGGGCCGACCTGCGGGCCGTCCTGCGCCCGTCCTCGGACCGGCTCACGGACCCGGCCTTCGACCCGACCGCCCGCGTCCTGATCGCCGAGATCGTCACCGACCCGGCGCTGCACGGCGAGTACCGCACCCGCCTGCTGGACCCCCTCCTGGAGGTCACCCGCCGACGCTTCCGCAGCGCCCGCGAGGCCGGCCAGATCGCCCCCGACACGGACCTCGACCTCGCCGTGGAACTGTTCTACGGCCCGCTCCACTACCGCTGGATGTTCCGCCTCGGCCCGCTCACCCACGACCACGCCGACCAGCTGGTCGAAGCCGTGCTGCGGGCGCTCAGCGCCGGCCGCGGCGACTGACCAGGACCAGGATCACGACCAGCAGGACGACGAACAGCAGCACCCAGACGAAGCCGAAGCTCCGGCCGACCGTCCGGGAGACGAAGCCCCGGTTCCTGCGCTTGGACTTGTGACGGGTGACCGCCACGTCGGTGACGTGGTGCCCCCCGACGGAGGCACGCGCGGGAACGGGCGCCCGGTCCCCGGACACCACAGCCGCCGTCCGCACCACCGGCACCGCCTCCGCGGGCCCGGCCACCGCCACGGCACCCCCGAACGCGACCACCCCGGCCACCGCCGCACCCACCAAGCGTCTGCCCACGGCCCCGCTTCCCCCGTCCTCGCCGCCCACCGGCCTCCGGCCCACGATGGCACCGCGCCACACCCCCGGGACACCCCCCGTCCACCAACCGGAACGGACCCAGGACGGGCCAGTCACGAAACCGGCACATCAAAAACCCACGTGCCCCAGAGCGCCCACCACCCCGCACCGATGCACCCACCCAGACCACCCCCCTCCCCCTCCCCCCACAGGCGAGAGGGTGCGCTGCGGGAGGGGGTGGCCGCGGAGAGGGGCGTGACGGGTGATTTTCAGACTGCCAACCATCCAAGCCCCCACCCACAGAGTCGGCACTCGGAACAACAAACAACCCCCCGGGGGGGCCCCGCCC